>JAZTZK010000120.1:0-6418 GCA_045637485.1 Clostridia bacterium | reverse complement strand
GAGTATGGTGCCGCCCCGGGAGATGATGTGCCCCACGCTGGCGGCGTCCAGCTGTACGAAGTCGCTGTTGATCAGGCCCTGCCAGCCCCTGCGGATGCCGATGCACTCTATGCCGTTGAAGAGCGCCGTGCGCACCACCGCACGAACCGCCGCGTTCATGCCGGGGGAATCGCCGCCGCTGGTCAGCACGCCGATGCGCTTGATCTTCTTGTCCATTGAGGGTACCTCCTTCAGTAATTGATGGCTGTGCCTATTATAGCAGAAATATGAACGGCAGGCAAGGAAAGACGGCAAGAAAGGCAGGGACATTCCGCTTGAATGTCCCTGCCGTGCCTGAAGCGGCGGTATGGCTGTTACTTGACGGTGACCTTGTAATTGTCGGTGCCGCTCGAACCGATGACCTGGATGTAATACGTCTGGCCCTTGGTCAGCTTGATCTGTTTGTCAAACTGATTGTTCTTGCTGATCCAGGTATCGCTGCCGAGCTCTTCCTCGTATTTGTCCGTGACATAGGCAATGATGTGTCCATTGCAGGACACGTTCTTGACCGTGAAGGTATAGTTCTTGGTCTTGGGCGCTTTGAACTTGAAGAAATCCGAATCGCCGTTGCCGTCGATGGAGCCGGTGAAGGTCTTCTTCAGGGTCAGCGCCTTGGCCTTGCTGCGCTTGTCGCCGATGGCATCCTTCCTGTAGCTGACGGTGGTCTTGACGTTGCCGGCTTCGGTGCTGGTGCTGGCGATTTTTATGTAGTACGTCCTGTTCTTGGGCAGCTTGAGATTTACTGAAACCTGGCTATTCTTCGACAGCCAGGTTTCACTATCAACCTCTTCCTCATCGGCGTCCATGTAATAGACCTCGATGTGAGCCGGCACGCTCAGGTTCTTCACAGTGATGGTGTAGAAGGCTTCGGTGGACAGGGTCTTGAACTTGTACCACATGACCCTTCTGTTGGAGGTCAGCCTGCCGACGTAGGCAGTGCCGAACTTGGGCAGCTTGACGGCCTTGCCGCCGTTCAGGCTGGCCGCGAAGGCAGTGGAGAACGAGCCGACGATCAGCAACATGCAGATCAGAGCAGCAAGGGTTCTGCGAATGGTCTTTCTCATGGTGAATGCCTCCTTGTATATAGTAGATGTGAATTGATTAGCAGATACTTCCAATTATGTCAATGGGTTTGCGCGGCGGTTGTTGCGGAGTTGGCGGAAGCAATGTTACAGCTCAGGGTCCAGACTTGATGACGCGATTTTATCGTAGCGGCGGCCTCCAGGCCGCCACTGTGGTGGTGCAGGCGCCGCCGCTACAGCGTCTTACCCGACAATATGGGGGTACTCAGAGCTGTAACGAAGCAATGGCGATCCAATCGCCCCTTCGGATTTGCCCGCGGGGATTGCCAGACGTGCCCGGAGTATGGTATAATTTCAATTGAAGAAGTATGCTTTGCGCCGGAAGCGGCGCGAAATCGGGTATGAACAGAGGAAAAGGATGAGCAAACGCAACAAGAACGCCCGCCGGGGCTGGCGGCGATTGGCGTTGCCGCTGGCGCTGGTTGGCGCGGCGGCGATACTGGCGGGCTGGCTGATGGACCGAAACGGGTGGGGGACGCTCCAGGCCCGGGCCACCGAGGGGCTGGAGGGCGTGCGCATCAGCGAGGTGCAGAGCCACAACGCGCTGACCCTGCCCGCAGAGGGGGGCAGAGGGCCCTCCTGGATCGAGCTGGAGAACACCGGCGACGCGCCGGTGTCCCTCCGGGGCCTGTGCCTGACCCGGGACACCAAGCTGACAAAGACACTGGTCTTCCCCGACATCCGCATGGAGCCGGGGGAATTCCTGCTGGTCTACGCCGACGGCCTGGGCGTCTCGGCGGCGGACGGCGCGCTGCACGCCCCCTTCCGGCTGCCCAAATCCGGCGTCCACGCGCTGTACCTGTACGACTCTGCCCAGCGGCTGTTGGACGAGGTGCAGGTGCCCGTCATGCAGGCGGACGAGGCCTGGTGCCGGGACGAGGACGGCGAATGGGCGCTGACCGTCGAGCCGACCCCCGGCCAGGCGAACGCCCTGGCCGACCAGAAGCGGGCGGCGACGCAGGTGTCCGATATCGCGCTGAACGAGCTGATGTGCGCCAATGTCGACCGCTTTGAGGATGAGGACGGCGAATACCACGACTACGTGGAGATCGCCAACCGGGGCGACCGGGACGCGGACCTGGAGGGCTACTGGCTGTCCGACAACGCCGCCAGGCCCAACAAGTGGCGCGTTCCCGCCGTGACGCTGCCCGCGGGCGGGGTGCTGGCCATCCACTGCTCCGGCGGGGACAGGCGGGACGACCCGGCCCATCTGCACGCCAATTTCAGGCTGTCCAAGGGGGAGACGGTCTACCTGTCCCAGCCGGACGGCACGATGATCTCCGTGATCACCCTCCCCGAGCTGCAGGCGGGCCAGGCGCTGTCCTGGATCGACGGCGAGGGCTGGGACACCGCGCTGCCGCCCACGCCGAACCGGGCCAACACCCTGGAGGCGGCGCTGGCGCTGGATGCCGAGGGCCGTAGCAGGCGGGCCGGGGGCGTCTATATCAGCGAGGTCATGGCCAGCCCGGTCACCGAGAAGCGGGACTGGCTGGAGCTCTTCAACGATTCGGACGCTGACGCGGATATCGGCGGTTGGGGCCTGTCGGACAGGCTGGGCCATCCCCGCAAGTGGCAGTTCCCCGCGGGCACGGTCATACCGGCCCACGGCTACCTGGCGATATTCCTGGTGGGGGACGGGACCGCCCCCGCCGGGGGCTACCTGTCCGCGCCCTTCGCGCTGCCCGCCGACGGGGGCTGCGCGGTGAGCCTGTGCGACCCCTCGGGCAATATCCTGGACAGCCTGTATCTGCCCCAGCAGTATGCCGGGGCGTCCTTCGGAAGGGACGCGGAAGGCCGCTGCGGTTACTTCGTCGGGGGCACGCCGCTGGCGTCCAACGGCTCCGGGGCGCTGCTGGGCCCGGCGCAGGGGGCGCGGTATTCCACGCCGGGCGGGCTGCACGCCTCCGGGGAGCACATCGACGTGACCCTCACGGCGAACCCCGGCGCGCGGATCTACTACACGCTGGATTGCTCCGACCCCGGCGAGGACAAGACCCTGTACGACGGCACGCCCATCCCCGTGGATGGCAACACCGTGCTGCGCACCCGGGTGTACGAGGAGGGCCGCCTGCCCTCGATCATGGACGCCCAGAGCTACCTGTTCGACGTGCGGGCCGCCAGCGACGCGCCCTATGTGGTCTCGCTGGTCTCCGATCCCGCCGGGCTGTACAGCGACGAGACGGGCATCATGGTCATGGGGCTGCACCCCGAGGCGAAGTTTCCCCACGGCGACTACGGCCATGGCGCGAATTTCTGGATGGACTGGGAGCGGGAGGCCCACGTCGAGCTGTTCACCGGGGCGGGCCAGACGGCGATTTCCCAGGCGTGCGGCATCAAGCTGCACGGCAGGAACACCCGCGCCTTTGAATTGAAGAGCTTCAAGGTGATCGCCCGGGGCCGCTACGGCGCGAAGCTGTTCAAATATCCCCTGTTCAGGGACCGGCCCTGGGACGAATACGAGGCCTTCATACTGCGCTATTCCGGGCAGGATTACAAGTATACCTTCATGCGGGACGCGGTGCTGACGTCCATGGCCGCCAACACCAGCGTGATGTACATGGAGGCCGAGGAATGCATCGTCTACCTGAACGGCGAGTACTACAGCGCCATGTACGTTCGGGAGAACGTCAGCCCCTTCTCGCTGGCCCGCCGCGAGGGCTGGGAGGGGCAGGAGGCGGCGCTGGACCTGGTGAAGAGCGGGGCGGACGTCAAGCAGGGCACCAACGAGAGCTATGCCGCCCTGCGCGCCTGGCTGGACGGGCATGACAACAACACCCGGGAGGCCTACGACCGAATCGACGCCGAGGTGGACATCGACAACTTCATCGAGTTCGCCACCTTCTATTGCGTGTATGTGCCGCCGGACACCGTGAACGTGAAGCGCTACCGCAACACCGCCGCCGGGGGCAAGTGGCGCTGGGTGCTGTACGATATGGACCGGGGCCTGCGGGGCGGCAAGAGCAGCGGCAGCGGCTTCGAGCTGATGGCCCAGGGCACCAACGCCCAGCTGTTCAACGCGGTCATGGCCAACGACGCGCTGCGGGAGAAATTCCTGGACAACCTGAACAGGGCCCTGTCCACCTACCTGTCCAGCGCGAGCCTGGACCGGGCGGTGCAGGCGCAGTACGAGCGCATCAAGCCGCTGCTGCCCGAGTACCTGGCGAAGGTGGACGTCAGCCAGTCCCGCTACCAGACCAATTTGAAGAACCTGATGTCCAACGTCCGAAGCCGCCCCACCCTCGTGCTCCGGCAGTGCGCCGAGTACCTGAATATCCCCGAGGAGGAGATGCGGGAGCGGTTTAAGGAGACGATTGAGGCGATCGAGGCATACAAATCAGAAGATAGGGGTTAGGTTTTAGGGGTTAGGGAAGGATGAAATCCTTGCGGATTTCTTTATATTCAAAGGCTTGCGAAGCGTAGGAACCCCTGTCATTTCCTTAGAATCAAACAAATCCCGAAGGGATTTGCGACGCGAAGATAGCCCTTTAGGGCACCATCCCTAACCCCTGCCCCCTGCGTTGCCCCCGGCGGTCAGCCGGGTTGAGAAACAGAAAGACACAATAAAAGGAGGTATCCCCATGAAGAAGCTGTTGGCACTGGTGCTGTGTGCTCTGATGCTGCTGGGCGGCATGGCCCTGGGCGAAGGCGGCGCGACGGACGGCGAGTACACCGTGACGAGCCCCGGTTTTTACGGCGACCTGAACGTCACCGTGGTGATCGAGGGCGGCGCGATCTCGGACATCGTGGTGAAGGACTGCCCCGAGACCCCCGAGCTGGGCGGCAAGGCCATCGAAATGATGACCATGGAGATGATCGACAACAACACCTCCGGCGTGGACAGCGTCTCCGGCGCGACGGTGACCTCGGCCTACTTCCGCATGGCGGTGAACGCCGCGCTGAAGGAGGCCAACGCCCCCGAGTCCATGACCGCGAAGGTGGAACCCTACGCAAGGACCACCGAGACCCTGGAATGCGACGTGCTGGTGATGGGCAGCGGCACCGCGGGTCTGTCCGCCGCCATCGCCGCGGCGGAGGCCGGCGCGAACGTGCTGGTCATCGAGAAGCAGGATATCCCCGGCGGCTCCGCCGTGACCAGCGCGGGCATCGTCTACGCGCCGGTGGACGAGAGCGACAAGGCCGCCATGGTGCAGTACTACATGGACCGCGCCGAGGGCAACGCCGACGAGGCGCTGCTGACCTTCTTCGCCGACAACGCGCTGGACACCATCGCCTGGCTGGAGAGCCTGGGCGTGCAGTGGATGATGACCGTGCCCGCGGGCACCGCCCCGGAGCCTCGCGCCCGCTTCTCGATGACCGCCGAGGGCGTGGGCATGACCGGCGCGGCGCTGGTGAACCCGATGCTGGCGAAGCTGGACGCGCTGGGCGTGCCGGTGCTGTGCGGCATGAGGGGCACCGAGCTGCTGGTGGACGAAGGCGGCGCGATCACCGGCGCGAAGGTGGATAGCAACATCGCCGACTATCAGATCAACGCGAAGAGCGTGATACTGGCCACCGGCGGCTTCGATGCCAGCAAGGAGATGAAGGCCAAGTATTCGCCCATCGCCGAGAACGACTTCCCGCTGTCCAGCAAGGGCAACGTGGGCGACGGCATCAACATGGGCATGGCCATTGGCGCGGCCACCGAGTTCAAGGGCGGCGTGATCGGCTTTGACTTCGTGGACGGCTCGCTGCCCGCCAGCGGCATGAACGCCGTGGCGATGTATTGCAGCAGCTACGTGCAGCCTGACGGCACCTTCGTCAGCAAGGTAATCGACTATCCCATCACCTATACCTCCATCAAGACCCTGGGCGTGGATCACTTCTACGGCCTGTACGACGCCGCCGGGGCCGAGAGCGCCGAGGCCGCCGTGGCGGTGGGCTTCGGCTGGAAGGGCGACACGGTGGAGGCCCTGGCCGAGGCCACCGGCATGGACGCGGCCAAGCTGGCCGACGCCATTGAACAGGACCCCGACCTGAAGGAGGCCCCGTACTATGCCGTGATGGTGAAGCCCACCACCATCGGCTCCATGGGTGGCCTGGTGATCGACACCGACGCCCGGGTGCTGAAGGAGGACGGCAGCGCCATCCCCGGCCTGTACGCCACCGGCGAGGTGGCCAACGGCGGCTTCTACTACCAGGAATATCCCGCCAGCGGCTCCTCCCTGTCCCTGGGCATGACCTTCGGCCTCGAGGCTGGCAGGAACGCCGCGGAGTTCGTGAAGTAGGGACGAGGCAATCATTCATACAACAGGCCTGTCGGAATCCGGCGCCGCCGTCAGTCGGCGGGAAGTCGGAGG
>JAZTZK010000119.1:0-5863 GCA_045637485.1 Clostridia bacterium | reverse complement strand
CGCGCAAGCACGGATCTTTATGAAATCCGCCGCCAGATGCGCATCATCAACGACCGCGTGCGCGAAAAGCTCAACACCATCGTCCGCTCGTCCACGATGCAGAAATACCTGATGGACGCCATCGTCACCATGCGCAACGGGCGCTACGTGGTGCCGGTGAAGGCCGAGTGCCGCGCGTCGGTGCCCGGCATCGTCCACGACCAGTCCGGCACCGGCTCCACGCTGTTCATCGAGCCCATGGCCGTGGTGGAGGCGGGCAACGAGCTGAAGCAGTGGACGCTGAAGGAGAAGAACGAGATCGAGCGCATACTGGGCATGTTCTCCGACCGCATCGCCCCGGATGCCGACCTGATCGCCAGCAACCTGGAGCTGCTGGCCCGGCTGGACGTGATCTTCGCCAAGGCCGCCCTGTCCCGCCAGATGCGGGCCGTGCCGCCGAAGCTGAACGAGGAGGGGCACGTGCGGCTGATCCAGGCCCGCCATCCGCTGATCGACCCGGAGAAGGTGGTGCCCTCCACGCTATGGCTGGGAGAGGAATTCACCACGCTGGTGATCACCGGCCCCAACACCGGCGGCAAGACGGTCACCCTGAAGACGGTGGGCCTGCTGTCGCTGATGGCCCAGGCGGGCTTACAGATCCCGGCGGCCTACGGCTCGGAGCTGGCCATATTCGACGAGGTGTCCGCCGACATCGGCGACGAGCAGTCCATCGAGCAGAGCCTGTCCACCTTTTCCTCCCACATGACCAACATCGTGGAGATATTGCAGCGCGTGACGCCCCGGTCCCTGGCGCTGTTCGACGAACTGGGCGCGGGCACCGACCCCACCGAGGGCGCGGCGCTGGCCATGGCGATACTGAACCACCTGCTGACCATGAAGGTCACCACGATGGCCACCACCCACTACAGCGAGCTGAAGGCCTTCGCCCTGAGCACGCCGGGGGTGGAGAATGCCTCGGTGGAGTTCAACGTGGAGACCCTGCGGCCCACCTACCGGCTGTCCATCGGCGTGCCCGGCAAGAGCAACGCCTTTGAGATCTCCCGGAAGCTGGGACTGCCGGAGTTTTTGATCGAGGACGCCAACAGCCGCCTGAGCCAGGACGCCGTGCGCTTCGAGGACGTGATCGCCAACGCCGAGTACCACCGCCAGATCGCCGAGAAGGAGCGGGAGCTGGCCGAGGAGGCCCACAGGGAGACCCAGCGCCTGCGGGACGAGGCGGAGAAGCTGCAAAAGGAGCTGGCCGACCGCCGGGAGAGCGAGTTACGCAAGGCCAAGGATGAGGCCAGGAAGCTGCTGCAAAGGGCCCAGCGGGAGAGCGAGCAGATCATCGCCGACCTGAAGAAGCAGCGCAGCGCCGGGGTCAAGGAGCACGAGCTGCACAACCTCCGGGCCCAGCTGCAGGGGGCCATCGACGAAAACACCGAGAGGATTTCCGCCGACGAATCCGTGGGCAGCGTGCCCACCAGCCTGAAGGTGGGGGACACGGTGCTGCTGGTCAACCTGAACACCAAGGCCACCGTGCTCACTGTCCCGGACGGCAGGGGCGAGTGCACGGTGCAGGCCGGGGCGCTGAAGCTGAAGGCCAACATGGCCGACATGCGCACCGCGAAGCCCGACAAGCCCGAAAAGCCCAGGGGCCGCCAGCCCGCGAAGGGTACCGGCGGCGCCACCACGATCAACGTGGGCGTCCGGCAGGTGCAGACCGAGTGCGACGTGCGGGGCATGAACCTGGAGGAGGCCCTCGACGAGGTGGACGCCTTCCTGGACAGCGCCCTGCTGAACAAGCTGGGCCAGGTGTACATCATCCACGGCAAGGGCACCGGCATACTCCGCAACGGCATCCAGCAGCACCTGAAGCGCTACAAGGCCGTGAAGTCCTTCCGCCTGGGCAAGTACGGCGAGGGCGAGGACGGGGTGACGGTGGTGACGTTGAGGTAATTAGGAATTAGGAATGAGGAATGATTGAGGAAATCCTTCGGATTTCTTTGTTTGAGGGGGCTGTTCATTCCTCATTTCTCATTTCTCATTCAACAATCGTTCACATCCCGTTCAAAACTCTGTGCTATCCTGTCTCCGGAACAATACAGAGGTGATTCCGATGCTGAAAACGAAGATTCTTCTGGTGGACGACGATCCGAACATCCGCCAGCTGGTGAACCTTTATCTGGTCAAGGAGGGCTTTGAGGTCGAGATGGCCGAGCGGGGGGACGAGGCGCTGAAGGAACTGCTAGCGTCGGCGCCGAACCTGATGCTGCTGGACGTGATGCTGCCCGGCATGGACGGCTGGCAGGTGCTGCGGGAGACCCGCAGGACCTCGAACGTGCCCATCATCATGCTCACGGCCAAGGACGAGACCTTCGACAAGGTGCTGGGCCTGGAGCTGGGGGCGGACGACTACATCGCCAAGCCCTTCGACATGAAGGAGCTGGTGGCTCGCATCAAGGCGGTCATACGCCGCTACCAGGCCCCGGAGCCCGGCGAAGGCAACAAGGCGCTGAGCTTCCCCGGCCTGACGGTGAACATCAGCCAGTATACCGTCAACTACATGGGCAAGGAGCTGGATATGCCCCCGAAGGAGCTGGAGTTGCTCAACTTTCTGGCCAGCCACCCCAACCAGGTATTCACCCGGGAGCAGCTGCTGGAGCAGGTCTGGGGCTACGACTACTTCGGCGATTCCCGCACCGTGGACGTGCACGTCAAGCGCCTGCGGGAGAAGCTGACCGAGGGCGAAAAGCTGGGCTGGCAGATCAAGACGGTCTGGGGCGTCGGGTACAAGTTCGAGGTGAAGTAGCATGCGCAGGAGCCTCTTCTGGCGCACCTACAGCGTGCTGCTGCTGGCGCTGCTGGCCACCATCGCCGTATTCACCGGCGTGCTGATCGCCTCCCGGCGGCAGGCCATGCAGGAGAGCTACGAATCCGAGGTGCGCCTGCAGGCCCGCGAGGTGGCCGATTACATGGCCAACCTGAACACGCTCAGCTATGTCCGCAACAACGCCACGATGCGCTATCTGATCCGCCGCAAGATCGCCAGCATCTACAACAGCTATAACGCCGATATATGGATCGTCAGCTACGATTCGGGCACAGCCTATGTGCAGTACCTGGACAGGTCCTGGAACACCACCCGGAGCCTGGCCTCCGAGGCGGTGAAGGAGCAGCTGTCCAAGATCAAGGAGGGCAACGAGATCCGCGTCACCGGCCTGTTCCCGGAGCTGGAGGACGGGGAAAGGATCGTGACCATCGGCGTGCCCTGGCTCTATGGCGACGACACCGTGGTGGGCGCGGTGCTGCTGCACATCCCCACGGCGGCGCTGCAGGTCAGCCTGAAGGGCGTCGTGCTCCAGATACTGCCCCCGGCGCTGTTCGCGCTGGCGCTGGGCACGATACTGGCCTTCTTCCTGGCCCGCAGCCAGATCAAGCCCCTGAAGGAGATGTCCAGCGCGGTCAGCGAATTTTCCAAGGGCGACCTGACCCGCCGGGTGGAGGTGCACTGCGGCGGCGAGCTGGAGGAGCTGGCCGACACCATCAACCGCATGGCGGAGGAGCTGTCGCGGCTGGAGGATTCCCGCCGCAGCTTCGTGGCCAACGTGTCCCATGAGCTGCGCTCGCCGATGACCTGCATGCGGGGCTATGTCCAGGCCATGCTGGACGGGATCATCGCCCCGGAGGACATGCACCGCTACCTGCAAATCGTGCTGGACGAGACCGACCGGCTGACCGAGCTGGTGCGGGACCTGCTGGATCTGTCCCGGCTGGAATCGGGCAAGTTCCCGCTGACGCTGGCCCCCTTCGACGCCAACGAGCTGATGCGCCGCAACCTGATCAACTTCGAGCCCCGCATCGACGAGAAGGGCATCGAGGTCGTGGTGGAGCTGGCGGAGGGCCCGCTGTACGTGATGGCCGACGCCAACCGCATCAACCAGGTGGTGTCCAACATCATCGACAACGCCGTCAAGTTCATGGACGGCGAGGGCAGCCGGCTGAGGGTGCGCACCCGCCCCGAGGGCAGGAGCGTGCGCTTTACCATCGCCAACAACGGCCCGAGGATCGCCGAGGCAGACCTGCCCTACATCTTCGACCGCTTCTACAAGGCCGACAAGGCCCACACCTCCGGCGGCGGCACCGGCCTGGGCCTGTCCATCTGCCAGCGCATCATGCAGCAGCACGATTCCCGGATCACCGTGCGCTCCGACGACGGGGAGACGGCCTTCGAATTCCTGCTTCCGGCGACGGAAGCGCCGAAGAAGCTGCCCGAGGCGGGTTAAGATCACATTACCGTCCTTGGCAAACTGCCCCCGAGGATGTATAATGAAAACGAGGCAGCCCATCTGCCGACCGACGAAAGAGAGGATATCGCCTATGAGGAACTTCAACATCTACGCGCGTTGCCTGGCCCTGCTGCTGGCCGCGCTGATGCTTACGGGCATGCTGGCGGTGGCCGAGACCGCGGGCCAGGAAGCGAACGGGGAAAACCCCTCCTATGACATCGTGTATTCCAGCAACAACCCCATCCCCGAGATCGCCGAGCGGGTGCGCCCGGCCATCGTGCAGCTGAATACCAAGCAGGAGAGCTGGGACCCCGCGACCCGTGTGGCCCAGGTCAACGAGGTCGGCGGCGGCTCGGCCTGCTACATCCGCAGTATCGAGGGCGACGAGCCCGGCGGCTACATGCTGACCAACTACCATGTGGTCATGGAAGCCGACGCCTGCACCGCCGTGTGGCTGGACGGCACCGAGACGGACCTGGAGCTGGTGGGCTACGACGACGGCTCCGACATCGCGGTGCTGAAGTTCAAGGGCGAGGCCCCCGGCGGCGCGCAGCCCATCCCCATGGGCGATTCCGACGCGCTGCGCATTGGCGAGCTGGCCATCATCATCGGCAATCCCGGCGCTGGCGAAGAGGTCTTCTTCGGAAGCGTCACCGCCGGCATCATCTCCGGCCTGGAGCGCGAGGGCGTGAACGTCGACAACTTCAAGCACAGCATCACCACGATCCAAACCGACGCGGCCATCAACTTCGGCAACTCCGGCGGCGCGCTGCTGAACGCCAGGGGCGAGCTGGTGGGCATCCCCACGCTGAAGTACATGACCATCTACGAGGGCCTGACCTTCTGCATCCCCATCAGCGTGGTCAGGGACTTCATTGACCAGATCATCGACAACGGCAGCGTGGTGCGCCCCCGCATGGGCGTCACCGTGACCTCCATCGACGGCCCGGACGAGGCCATGAAGCGCTATCCTCCCTGCGGCGCCCAGATCTACACCGTGGAACCCGGCACTCCCGCGGACAAGGCCGGCCTGAAGGAGAAGGACGTGATCACCGAGGCCAACGGCGTGCGGATCAAGTCCAGCCAGGACATGGTGAAGGCGGTGGACCGCTGCGGCGAGGGCCAGAGCATGGAGCTGACCGTCTACCGCTACAATTACGACGCCGATGGCAACATCACCGGCAACTACGAGGAGCTTCACCTGACGCTGCAATTGCAGATCATCGATTGATAACGGTATTCATACAATGGCGGACCATTGCCAACGCAATGGGCCCCCCTTGTATGGGCATTGTTTACAGCCTTCCCGCCACTTTCGCGGCCAGGGCGGCGTTGTTGTATACCAGCCGGATGTTGCTGGCGAGGGTGTCTCCGCCGGTGATGTCCTTGATCTTCGCCAGCAGGAAGGGGGTGGTCTGCTTGCCCCGGATGCCCTTTGCGTTGGCCTCCGCCACGGCGGCGTCGATGGCTTTGTTGATCACGTCGGGGTCCATGCTGTACTGCTCGGGAATGGGATTCGTCACCAGCATGCCGCCGACCAGGCCCATCTCCAGCTTCGCGGCGAAGGCCGCGGCGACTTCCTCGGGGGTGTCCAG
>JAZTZK010000118.1:0-4527 GCA_045637485.1 Clostridia bacterium | reverse complement strand
CCGGTGGAGCCGATGTACATGCCGGGGCGCATGCGCACCGCGTCCAGTCCCTCCAGGACCTGTATATCATTTGCGGTATAAGTCTGAGCCATGTCTTCCTCCGAAGATTCCAATAATCCCACTGATTACTCAATGTAGCGGCGGCCTCCAGGCCGCCACAGTGGCGGCGTAGACGCCGCCGCCACACATTATACAGCGCCGGTGTTAAATTCAAAACCTCACGCCCGCACCGCGCCGATGGCGGAGAACAGTATGAACACGAACAGGTTCACCGCCACGATGCCCGCGCCGGTGGGCAGGGAGTACACGCAGGAGAGCAGCATGCCCACCGCGAAGCACGCCACAGAGACGACGGCGGAGCAGATCGTGACCGCTTTGAAGCGGGAAAACAGCCGCATCGACGACAGCGCCGGGAAGATGATGAGGCTGGAGATCAGCAGCGTGCCCATCATGCGCATGCCCACCACCACCGTCAGCGCGGTCAGCAGGGCGATCAGCATGTTATAGGCCCCGGCCTTCACGCCGGTGGCCCGGGCGAAGGCCTCGTCGAAGGTGACGGCGAATATACGGGGATAAAACAGCACGTACAGCACCAGCACCACCGCCGACAGCGCCAGCGAGACGTAGACATCCGAAGCGCTCATGGCCAGGATGGAGCCGAACATGTAGTTGTACACATCCACGTTCATGCCGCTGGTCATGCTGGTGACGATCACGCCCGCAGCCAGGGCGCTGGTGGAGATCAGCGCGATGGCCGAATCCCCCCGCAAGCGGCTGTGCTCGCTGATGCGCAGCAGCAGAAAGGCGCACAGCACCACCACCACCAGCGTGAAGGGCAGCGGATTGGCCGCGATGCCCTTGCACAGCCCCGCGATGCCCCCGCGAAGGCCCGCGGGCAGGAAGGCGGGCAGGCTGTCCGCGGTGACAAAGCCCAGGGCCATGGCCACGGTCAATGAGCCGAAGCCCACGTGGGAAAGGCCGTCGCCGATCATCGAATAGTGCTTGAGCACCAGCGTCACGCCCAGCAGGGACGCGCACAGCGAAACCAGCGCGCCCACCACCAGGGCCCGCTGTATGAACCTGTAGCCGAGATAGGTTCCGAACTCGGCGAAGGCGCCGCCGATGGCGCGCAGGTTGAACAGCGCCCACACCAGCGCCAGGGCCAGCAACGTCCACAGCACGACGGCCTTGTGCCGACGGTGACGGGCCTCGCTGCGCTCTTCGGGATGGGACAGCAAGCCCTCCAGCCATTTAGCCACGGATTCCCACCGTCCTTTCCGATAGCCCCGCCCGATAGTCCTCCACCCCTCCGAAGAAATCCACGCCACGGTTCATCGCCAGCACCTTGTTGGCGTCCCTCATTGCGCCGCCCAGGTCGTGGGAGACCATCACCACCGCTACGCCATTTTTTCGGTTCAGGCCGCGGATCACGTCGTAGAACTCCGAGGCCGCGGCGGGGTCCAGCCCCGTGACCGGCTCGTCCAGCAGCAATATGGCGTCGGTGGCGCACAGTGCCCGGGCCAGCAGCGTCCGCTGCTGCTGTCCACCGGAGAGGGTGCGATAGGACTTCCTGCGCAGCCGGGTCACGTCCAGCAGCGCCATGTTGGCCTCCGCCTTTTCCCGGTCCGACCTGTTGTAGAAGAAGCGCCACCCCATGCGGTTGACGCAGCCGGACAGCACCACCTCATCCACCGAGGCGGGAAAATCCCTCTGGGCGGCGGTCTGCTGGGGCAGGTAGCCGATGCGCTCCCTGGTCAGGCCGTCGCCGTAGATGATGCTGCCGCTTCCGGGCCGCACCAGGCCCAGCATCGCCCGCATCAGCGTGCTCTTGCCGGAGCCGTTCTCCCCCACGATCACCAGGTAGTCGCCGGGGTCCACCCGGAAGCTGACCTTCTCCACCGCCACGACGCCTTCAAAGGCAATCGTGACATCCCTCATGGTGATCAGCGCCATGCGTCACCGCCTCCCCGCCATCCTCACGGCATTTTTCACAAACGCCCACCAGCAGCGTCTCCCTGGGATCCAGCCGGAAGCCGTGCTCGGCCATCAGGTGGTCGGCCATGACCCCCATCAGCCTGCAATCCACGTGCATCAGGTTGCCGCACCGGCGGCACAGCATGTGAAAGTGGGCGTCGCAGCTGGCGGCGTCCTCCACGTGCTGGTACTGGGTGACCCCCTGCACGCCGGGATACTTGCGCACGCTGCCCTGCTCGGCCAGCTGCTCCAGGTAGCGATAGACGGTGGATCGCCCCACCTTCTCGCCCCGGTCCCGAAGCTCGAACACCACCTCGTCCACCGAGAAGTGCTGCATGCTGCGCTCCATCAGGAACCTTTGCAGCTCCCGCTTCTGGCGGGTGTTGTATTCGCCGCGCATCATTCCAGCCCCCTTCGCAGGGCTTCGAGATTGCGCCGCATCAGGCTGACGTAGCTCTCCCCGGCTTCAAACTCGTCCTGGGTGACGCTCTGCATCGAGTGCAGCGTCAGTATCTCGGCCCCCGTCTCCTCGGCCACGGTCCTCGCCACCGCCTGGGTGCTCAGCTCGATGGTATAGACGGCGGGAATGCCCTCGGAGGCCACTTTATCGATCAGCGCCATTACGGTCTGGGCGCTGGGCTCGGTGTCGGCGGTGCAGGACTGGAACGCCGCCATGTAGTCCAGAGCGTATTCCCTGGTCAGGTATATAAAGGGAAAGCGGTCGGCGAACACGAGTATCCTGCGCCTTGCGCCTTCCACGAGCCGTCGAAGCGCCCCGTCGATCCCTTCGATCTCCGCCGCGTAGGCGTTCGCCGCCGTCTGACAGGCGGCGGCATCCGCGCCGTCAAGGGCCACCAGCGCCTCGCCCAGCGCGCGCACCATGGCCGCCGCGTTTACCGGCGACGTCCAGATGTGCTCATCGTATTCCGGTTCGGATCCGCCCTGACGATGGCCGTCCGCCCCGTCCTCCTCGACAAGGCCTGTCACGCAGTCCATCATGCGCAGGGTGGCCGGTCGCTGGTCTTCGCCGAAGCTCGCCAATATTCCGTCGGCCCAGGCGTCGCTCTCACCGCCGATGTACACGAACAGGTCGGCGTCCCCTATGGCGATGATGTCAGCGGGGGTGGGATCGTAGGCGTGGGCCTCGGTGCCGGGCTTCAGCAGCATCGTGACCTCCGCCCCGTCGCCGCAGATCTGCCGGGCGAAGTCATAGCAGGGGAAGTTGGTGGCCACCACCTTCAGCCGCCCCTCGGCCATGGCCGGAAGGATGGCAACGGAAACGAGCGCCAGCAGCGAAAGCGTCAAAAGCAGTATCTTCTTCATCATGGAAACCTCATTGTTGAAAGCTCATTTTGAAATATGATTTCAAATTCATTTTCGTATTATACCGACCGGTGGGCCCGCTGTCAACAGGATATCTGACATTTAATGTTGCCGGATTGTGTTTCCCTGTCAATTCGCCGCCTGCGCGCGGCATTGTTAATTCCGTAACTTACCATAAACAGGCATACAAAATCCCATGCTATATATAGTTTAAATTTCGTTACATTCCACTTCAGTGTGATTGACGCATTTACATGCTTATGCTATACTTATTCCAATTCCTAAGGAAAGAGGTAAGAACATAATGGCGAATATCGATCTGACCAAATACGGCATTACCGGCACGACCGAAATCGTACACAATCCTTCCTACGAATATCTCTACGAGGCCGAGATGGACCCCTCCCTGACGGGCTATGACAAGGGCGTTCTGACCGAGCTGGATGCCGTGAACGTCATGACCGGCATCTACACCGGCCGCTCCCCCAAGGACAAGTACATCGTCATGGACGAGACCTCCAAGGACACCGTATGGTGGACCACCGAGGGCTATCCGAACGACAACCACCCCATGAGCGAGGATGTCTGGGCGGAGATCAAGAAGCTGGCCAAGGACGAGCTGTCCGGCAAGAAGCTCTATGTCTGCGACGTTTTCTGCGGCGCCAACAAGGACACCCGCATGGCCATCCGCTTCATCATGGAGGTCGCCTGGCAGGCCCACTTCGTGCTGAATATGTTCATCAAGCCCACCGCTGAGGAGCTGGAGACCTTCGAGCCCGACTTCGTGTGCTACAATGCCTCCAAGGCCAAGTGCGAGAACTACAAGGAGCTGGGCCTTCGGTCCGACACCGTGGTGGCCTTCAACGTCAGCTCCCGCGAACAGTGCATCATCAACACCTGGTACGGCGGCGAGATGAAGAAGGGCATGTTCTCGATGATGAACTACTACCTGCCGCTCAAGGGCATTGCCTCCATGCACTGCTCCGCCAACACCGATATGGAAGGCAAGAACACCGCCATCTTCTTCGGCCTGTCCGGCACCGGCAAGACCACCCTGTCCACCGACCCCAAGCGCCTGCTGATCGGCGACGACGAGCACGGCTGGGACGACAACGGCGTGTTCAACTTCGAGGGCGGCTGCTATGCCAAGGTCATCAACCTGGACAAGGAGTCCGAGCCCGACATCTACAACGCCATCAAGCGCAACGCGCTGCTTGAGAACGTGACCGT
>JAZTZK010000117.1:0-3102 GCA_045637485.1 Clostridia bacterium | reverse complement strand
AGGGTATCGGAAAATACAAATCATCTGCAATTACGGTCGGAAGAGACTTAATCCCAAAATGGAAAGTTATTATTTCATATGTTTCTTATGACCATGCTGGACAGCTTGACAAAGATGGGATGAGAAAAGTTATGTCTGTTATTGAAATACTCCCACCAAACGCAGTATGTACCGAAACCTATTTGATTGCCGGTGCTTATAATGAGAAAAAGAAAGCAGACAACCTCCAGCAATACTTACGAACCAAGTTTGTTCGCTTTCTTGTCGCCCAAATTGCTGTTTCACAGCATATAACAAAAGGTTGCTTTGCCTTCGTCCCCCTCCAAGACTTCTCCCGCCCCTGGACCGACGCCGACCTCTACGCCAAATACGCCCTCACCGACGAAGAAATCGCCTTCATCGAATCCATGATTCGCCCGATGGACCTGGACGGAGGTGACTCCAATGCCTGACCTTCAGTTCTTCCCACAGCGCCCCGCAACCCACCCGATGATCTACGCCTATTCCGACGTGGCCTATCTGGGTTGCCTGAAGGTGGGCTTTACCGCGGTGGACGTGGACAGGCGGGTTTCCCAGCAGTATCCCACCAAGCGCCCGGACGGGAAGCTCCCCTACCGCATACTGCTACGGGAGAGCGCCATGTACCCGGACGGCGGTTCATTCACGGACCGGGACGTGCACGCCATGCTCCGGCGCAAGGGCGTGAAGTCCGCGGGCGGCGAGTGGTTCCGCTGCAATGTGGACGACGTGCGCTCCGCGGTGATCGCGGTGCGCAGTCGCACGCTGAACGCGGAAAACCGCACCCGCACCTTCAAGATGCGCCCCGAGCAGCAGCAGGCGGTGGACCTGACCGCTGCCTACTACCGCTCAATGGACGCCGAGGGCACGGGCCGGGTGCCCAAGTTCCTGTGGAACTGCAAGATGCGCTTCGGCAAGACCTTCGCCGCCTACCAGCTGGCCAGGAAGCTGGGCTTTACGCGGGTGCTGATACTGACCTTCAAGCCCGCGGTGGAGACCGCCTGGCGGGAGGACATGCTCACCCACGTGGATTTCGAGGGCTGGCAGTTCATCGCCCGCCCCCAGTCCCCCGGCGAGCCGGGCATGGACGCCCAGTACCGCGCCGCGGACAAGTCCCGCCCCATCGTGTGCTTCGGCTCCTTCCAGGATTTCATGGGCGTCAACAGGGAGACCGGCGGCATCAAGGCCAACAACGAGTGGGTCCACCTGACCAACTGGGACCTGGTGATTTTCGACGAATACCACTTCGGCGCGTGGCGGGACAATGCCAAGAAGCTGTTCGAGAGCGACGAGGACACCTACGAGGAGGACCTGACCGGCTACAGCCGGGGCGACGCCGTGGACGAGACCTGGCTGCCCATCACGACGAATCACTACCTGTACCTCAGCGGCACCCCCTTCCGAGCGCTGAACAGCGGCGAGTTCATCGAGGAGCAGATCTACAACTGGACCTATTCCGACGAGCAGCGGGCCAAGGCCGCCTGGGCCGGCGCGGACAACCCCTACGCCGCCCTGCCCCGGATGGTGATGCTGACCTACCGCATCCCCGACAGCATACAGCGCATCGCCAAACAGGGGGAGTTCGACGAGTTCGACCTGAACCTGTTCTTTGCCGCCGAGGGCAAGGGCAAGGACGCCCGGTTCAAATACGAGAGCTATGTGCAGAAGTGGCTGGACCTGATCCGCGGCGCGTACCTGGAGACCACGGTAGACGAGCTGAAGCTGGGCGCGGAGAAGCCCCCCATGCCCTACTCCGACACCCGGCTTCTGAACGTGCTTTCCCACACGCTGTGGTTCCTGCCCAACGTGGCCAGCTGCCATGCCATGGCAAACCTGCTGGCCCAGCGGCAGAACGCCTTTTACCGCGACTATAAGGTGAACATCTGCGCCGGGGCCGAGGCGGGCATCGGCGCGGCGGCCCTGGGGCCGGTGGAGGAGGCCTTCGGCGACCCGTTAAAGACGAAGACCATCACCCTGTCCTGCGGCAAGCTGACCACCGGCGTGACCGTGAGGCCCTGGACCGGCATATTCATGCTGCGCAACCTGTCCAGCCCCGAGACCTACTTCCAGGCGGCCTTCCGGGTGCAGAGTCCCTGGACGGTGACCGCAGACGACGGCGCCCGGGAGATCATCAAGCGGGAGTGCTATGTGTTCGACTTCGCCCTGGACCGGGCCCTGCGCCAGATTTCGGACTACAGCTGTCGGTTGAACATCGGCGAGGCCAACCCGGAGGTGAAGGTGGGCGAGTTCATACAGTTCCTGCCGGTGCTGGCCTACGACGGCAGCGCCATGCGCCAGGTGAACGCCGCCGAGATCCTGGACATCGCCATGGCGGGCACCAGCGCCACGCTGCTGGCCAAGCGCTGGGAGAGCGCGCTGCTGGTGAACGTGGACAACGACAACCTCGCCCGTCTGCTGGCCAACGACGACGCCATGAACGCCCTGATGCGCATTGAGGGCTTCCGCAGCCTCAACGAGGACATCCAGACCATCATCAACAAGAGCGAACATGTCAAGAATGCCAAGAAGGACGGCAAGAAGCTGTCCGAACGGGAAAAGCGGGAGCTAACCGAGGAGGAGAAGGAATACAAGAGCAAGCGGAAGCTGATCCAGGAGAAGCTGATCAAGTTCGCCACCCGGCTGCCGGTGTTCATGTACCTGTCCGACTACCGGGAATTCAGCCTGAAGGACGTGATCACCGCGCTGGAGCCGAAGTTGTTCGGCAAGGTGACCGGCCTGACGGTGAAGGACTTCGAGCTGCTGGTGTCGCTGAACGTGTTCAACGAGGGCCTGATGAACGACGCCGTGTACAAGTTCAAGCGCTACGAGGACGCCAGCCTGACCTACACCGGCATCGACAGCCACGAGTGCGACGCCCGGGTGGGCCTGTACGCCACGTCCATCAGCCGGGAGGAGTACGACGCCATGGCCGGCCTGCAGCAGTCCAGCATGGAGGCCCCGGCAGCGATTCACGACCTGCCCCGGCAGTCCTATGGCGCAGAACCGCCCGCACGAAGTACCGCGCCAGCAGAAGCCGCCGTGACAAAGCAGCCGCCAAGGACACCCGCGCCGTCTGCGACAAAG
>JAZTZK010000116.1:0-25051 GCA_045637485.1 Clostridia bacterium | reverse complement strand
CCCGTCGCAAGGGTCGGCGCATCGGATTACTACTATGCCGTCAACAAAAGCAGGCCGGATCTGCTTGCCGAGCTGAACATGGCGCTGTCGGGCATTCAGGACGAGGATCCCAATTTCAGATACAGGGTATCAGAGGGAAACAACTACAACACAAATACAAATATTTTCCTGACGCCGGCCCAGGAGGACTGGCTGAAGTCGCATGGCAGTATCCGCATTGGCTTCCGTGATAATTCCCTTCCGTTCTGTGAGACTGACAAGGCGACGGGCGAGATGATCGGGGCGCTCAAGGATTATCTGGCCCATGCCGCAAACCACCTGAGAAGCTATAATATCCAGTTCGAGACGGTTCCCTTTGCTTCGACGGCGGATGCGATGAACGCATTGAAGGCGGGCGAGGTCGACTGCGTATTCCCTGTGAATCTGAGCTCCCACGATGCCGGGGCAATGGACGTGCGGGTAACCAGTCCGGCGATGAAGACAGAGATGAACGCCGTTATGCGCGATTCGGATCACCAGAGCCTTTCCCGCGACAGCACCATCGCCTTTGCGATCCATGCCGACGATCTGAATATCGAGACGTTTATCAAGGACAAGTACCCCGCCTCCGGCATGAAGAGCTTCGAAAACGGTCAGGCGTGCTTTGAGGCGGTGGCTTCCGGGAAGGCGGATTGTATCCTCGTAAGCGCCTATAGAATGCCCGCCGCAGAGGAGATCATGACGAAATCCAGGCTCTTCTCCGTGCCGACCGGTGAGACCATGCCCCTCGCCTTCGCGGTAAACCGGGCGGACCGCGAGCTTTACTTCATACTGAACAAGACGGCGGTCGTCACGAACAGCGCCGATATGGATTCGGCACTGGCCTCTTACGTGCGCTCAAACAGAAAGGTATCCTTTACACAGTTCCTGAAGGATAACTGGCTCAGCGTGATGATAGCGCTGACCGTGGTGTTCTCGGTCATCATCGTCCTGCTGCTACAGAAGCTGAAGGCGGAGCGCACCGCCAACGAGCAGAAGCGGCTGCTTGAGGAGGCGGAGAAAATTGCGGAGCTGAAGCAGACGATCACTTCGCTGCTTGACAACATGCCCGGTATGAACTTCACGAAGGACGCCGAAACAGGTATTTACCTGGCGTGCAACAAGAGCTTTGCGAAGTATGCCCATAAAGACAGTCCGGATGATGTCATCGGGCTTGCGGCCGGGGAAATCTTCGACGCCGAGACTGCGACCAAGTTTGACGAGGAGGACAGAATCGCCCTGTCGATGGACACGCCGTACATCTTCGTTGAGGACGTGCCGGACGCAAACGGAAACCAGCATCAGCTCCAGACCACCAAGCTCAAATACATCGACACCTCCGGGCGTCAGTGTGTTCTGGGCATCTGCCAGGACATGACGGATATGGTGCGCATCCGGCGCGAGATCGCCACGTCCAAGGAGGCCTACGAGAAGGCAAGGCGAACGGGAATCGTTTATTCCCATATCGCCCAATCCCTCGCCCGCGGCTATACTGACCTCTACTACGTCAATCTGGACACGGAGGAATATATCGAATACATCCCGGATGGCGCGCACAACGCGTTGACCGAAGCGCGGCGCGGCTGGCACTTTTTCGAGGAATGCCAGATTGAAGTCAATGAGTATGTCTATCCCGATGACCGGGCCATGTTCGCGAAGGCGATGGATCGACATACGCTGTTGAAGGCCCTGGAGCGCAACAACACCTTCATGATGACATACCGGCTGCTGTCGGATCACGGGCCGACTTATGTGAGAATGAAGGTTTCGCGCATGGAGGACGATGAGCGCTTCATCGTCATCGGCGTTGCCGATGTTGACGAGGAAATGAAGCAGCGTCGCGCGGCGGAGCGGGTCAAGGAGGAGCAGAGCGCCTACGCGCGACTCAGAGCCCTCGTCGGTGATTTTCTCAGTATCTATTCCGTTGTCCCGGAGACCAGTGAGTATTTCGAATACAGCGCAACGAGCAGCTTCAAGGACCTCGCCAGCCCCAGGCAGGGCTCGGATTTCTTTGCCGATGCCAGGGAACAGGTGCGCATCGTGATCTATCCGGAGGATCAGAAACGCCTGCTCAAGGTGCTGACCAGAGAGAACGTGATGGCGGAAATCGAAAGTCACGGCATTTTCTCCGTCAGCTATCGACTCGTGCTGGAGGGTCAGCCGCGCTATGTGCAGCTTCGGGCGGCCATCGTCGAGGAAAAGGAAGGCCCTCGCATGATCGTTGGCATCAGCGATATCGACGCGCATGTGCGGCAGGAGGAGGAATATGAGAGACGTCTCGCGCAGGCGCAGCGGGAGGCAAATCTTGACGCGCTGACAGGCGTGAAAAACAGGCACGCTTACCTGGAAACGGAGGAGCGGCTGGACCGCCAGATTTCCGAGCATCGCGTGTCGGATTTTGCCATCGTCATTCTGGATGTGAACAATCTGAAGAAGGTGAACGATACCCTCGGACACAAGGCGGGGGATCAGTACATACAGGATGCTTCCAGAATCATCTGTCGGATATTCAAGCGCAGTCCCATATTCCGCATAGGCGGGGATGAGTTCGTGGCCGTAATCCAGGGATCGGATTATGAGTGCATCGAAGAGCTGATCGGGAAAATGAAGGATCATAACGCGAAGGCCATCCGTACCGGCGGCATTGTCATCGCCTGCGGAATGGCGAAATATGAAGGCGGCTTAAGCGTAGCGCCCGTATTTGATCGCGCCGACCAGAATATGTACAAGAACAAGAGCGAATTGAAGGATGGGATTGCGGTATAAACAGCCTTGCCGTCGATCGGGCCGCCGAACGAAGAGATTCTGAAATGAAGAAGTGAAAAGAAGGTCTGTATATGCATTCGATAAAAACGAAAATTACTGCGATGACGGTCTGCGTCATTGTCATCGCAATGATCATCGCCGCACTTCTGGGCGTGACGGCCATACGGGATGTCGGAAACCATGATGCTGATCAGACCTTGCTTCTGCTGTGCGAAACGGGGCAGAAAGACCTGAACTTCTATTATCAAAACGTGGAACAGTCGGTAAAGACGGTTGCGGCATACGTGGAATCCGACCTGAAAGGATTGGACGACGGCAATCTCCAGGACCATATCGAACGGGTCAGGGGAATTTTTCAGCAGCTGGCGCACAATACCATCGGCGTCCTGACATATTATTATCGGATTGATCCTGAAATCTCCGAGAACATCAAGGGCTTCTGGTACGTGGATATGGGGGACAGGGGCTTCCAGGCGCATGAGGTGACGGATATAACCGAATATGACACGAATGACACCTCCGCGCTGGTCTGGTTCACCGTGCCAAAATCTACGGGAAAAGGCGTCTGGCTGCCGCCCTATATTACGGAGAACCTGGGCGCCCGCGTGATTTCCTATAATGCTCCTATTTACTATGACGGGAGATTTGTCGGTGTCATCGGCATTGAAATCGATTACTCCACGATGGCGGAGGTCGTGAATCACATCACGCTCTATGACAACGGATATGCCTTCCTCAATGACGAGGAGGGGAATATTGTCTATCACCCGCGCATGGATGTTACGACGATGCAGGCGCAGCCCAGGGTGCCGGATGGGCTTTTGAGCGACGATAAGTACATCCGCTATTCCTTTGACGGCGTTGAAAAGCAGGCTGTCTGGCTGCCGCTAAGCAATGGAATGCGCCTGAATGTCACGGTTCCCGTTCAGGAGATCAATGCGGCCTGGCACAAGTGGATCGTTTGGATAGCCATTGCCTTTGCCGTGCTGCTGGTCATCTTTATCGCGCTTATCATGACCTTCACGGGGCGGATCACAAGCCCGCTTGACAAGCTGGCAAGAGCGGCGGAGCAGATCAGCGAAGGCTATTATGATACCGAGCTGGATTATGACAAGCGGGACGAGGTCGGCGTTCTCACGGCTTCCTTCAAGAAGCTCATCTCGAACCTGAACGTCTACATCAGGAACCTGAACGATATGGCCTATGTCGACGCGCTTACCGGCATAGGCAATCGCCTGGCGCTCAGGCGGGATTACGACACGTACCTTGGACATGAAGTCACGGTCGTGATGCTGGATCTGAACGACTTCAAGCTGATAAACGATACCCGCGGCCATGAGGCGGGAGACCGCGTTCTCAGGGAGATTGGCAGGCTGCTTTCTGACATCTTCGGAAAGGAACACTGCTATCGATATGGCGGCGACGAATTTCTTGTCGTCGTACCGGATATTTCAGAGCGGGATTTCAATGACAAGCTGGAGGCCCTGAAACAGAACAGACCCTCCGTTGATGAAAACACAAGGGCAGGATTCTCCGTTGGATTTGTCCGCGGAACGCTGACCGATTCGGATATGCTGCGGAAGCTCATCGCCAACGCGGATGAGGAGATGTACGAGTCAAAGCGGGATAAAAACCTATACGCCGCGGCCGGGCTTGGAATAGCGCGGCAGGAGATGAAGGACACTGAGTATACGGTCGAGGAATTAAAGGCGTTTTTGCAGGAAATGTCTGAAAAGTATGCCCTTGCCAGGGTGGTGGACCCGAATGAGTGCCGGATCATCGAGCTTCAGGATGATGGCAGGGTCAACATGAATGAAAGCTGCTACGGCATATGGAATTCAAAACAGAAGTGCATCAACTGTTCCAGTGCCCTGGCCTGCAGGACGGGATGCCACCAGGAGAAGGCGGAGCATTTCAAGGACAGCTACTATTTCGTCCAGTCCAATCCCGTCAAGCTGAAGCTGTTGAACGGCAGCGTATACGACGCGGTCGTTGAATTGGTAAATGTCGAGAAAGAGAGCGAAGCGACAGCCAATAACAGAGAAGCGGAAAACGTCGGCGGCAGGGCCGCGCACTACCTTGCGCATCACGACAGCCTGACCAATACGCTCAACGCAGATGCGTTTTATGAGCTTGCCCGTGGTATGGTTAGAAACAGTCCGGGCAAGGCATGGGTGATGATAACCTCCAACATCATGAATTTCAGACTGGTCAACACACTGTTCGGAGACCAGAAGGGAAACGAGGTTCTTTCAAAGACAGCGCTGATGCTGAAGGAGGTTTCCGAGCCTTCGAGAGGCTTGTGCGGAAGACTCGGCTCGGATCAGTTCGCCGTGTTCATTCCCAGAGAAGGGTATAGGGAGGAGCGCCTGACACGCATAGCCCGGACATTGGCGGAAACCTATAACAGCGGGCTCTACAAGTTCCATATTCATTTTGGCGTTTACGAGATCTATGATCCTTCCATTCCGGTGTCCGTTATGTGCGGCCGGGCGAATTCGGCGCTTCGCACCATACGGGAGGATCTGACGCGCACCGTGGCATATTTTGACTCTGCCGTTTTCCAGAAGGTCCTGTTTGAGCAGACCGTGCTTGGGAGCTTTGACGAGGCGTTGAACAGCGGACAATTCAAAATGTACCTGCAACCCCAGGTCACGAAGGACGGAAGCGTGATCGGCGCGGAGGCGCTGGCCAGATGGTACAGGCCGGACGGCACGATGATCATGCCGGGAGACTTCATCGAGACCCTCGAAACGGCGGGCCTGATCCATAAGCTCGATCGCTATATATGGGAGCTCGCCGTAAGGCAGCTGGGCATGTGGAAGGATACCGACAGACGGGCGCTTCCAATTTCCGTCAATGTTTCCGCGAAGGATTTCTACAATATCGACGTGGTCGACGTGATGACGGGGCTGGTAGAAAAATACGGCGTGGACAGCCGTATGCTCAGGATTGAGATTACGGAGACCGCGTTTATTGGAAGCCAGGATACATTCGAGCCCATCGTTGCGGCGCTTCGCCAGAAGGGCTTCCTCGTGGAGATCGATGATTTTGGGAAGGGTAATTCGACGCTGAGCTTCCTGAAGGACATCAAGGCGGATGTGCTGAAGATCGATATGAGCTTCCTGCAGGAAATCAGGAACAACGAACGGAACCGGATGATCCTGCAATCTGTAATCAGTCTGGCGTATTCACTGGGGATGGAAGTGATCACGGAGGGCGTAGAGACGGAAGAACAGCTTCGCGTCCTTACGGAAATGGGCTGTAATTATTTCCAGGGATATTTCTTCTCACGTCCGGTTCCGGTAGACGTTTTTGAAAAGAACTATACCCCTGTATGATTGTTGCAGCCATGGGATAGAAACGCAACAACAATCCGCAGACCGCGGAATTGAATAAGGAGGTTTATCATGGAAGTCAAGAGAGTCAGTATCAGAGAGGCGAAGAAGCGCATAAAAGACGACCCGGAACTGAGCAAGATGCTGGTTAGAAGCGGATGGAAGGAAATCGCGCTGGACCTGGACGGCGACGGCATGGCGGATGTGCTGTTCTCCAATGTCGATGGCGGCAGAAAGATAGACACGATTGCGGTTGACCTGAGCGGCAGCGGGGAGTTCAATCTCTATCTGCACGACTTTGACCACAACGGGATTCCGGATACGGTATGCATTGTGGAGGATGGCGGCAAGGAAAAGGCGATCGCGTTCGGCGGAGAGATCGAGCTGGGCTTCGTCAACCTGGGCGTGCGCATCGCTAATATGCTCGTGGCCGAGGATTTCCTGAACCGGGAGCTGGGCGTTTCGCTGGCCGACCTGGCCGCCTACCTGAAGCTGCACGCCCAAGCCATACTGGCCGCCCTTGAAAAGCGGGAAAACGCCCAGGGAATCGACAAGGTTTACTACTTCCTGAACGATGCCGTGACCTACTATCTAGCGACCGTGGACGGAACGAAGCCCAGGGTCAGGCCCTTCGGCACGATTCTTCTCTTCGATGGAAAGCTGTACATACAGACCGGGAAGGTGAAGGAGGTTTCCAAGCAGATCAAGGCAAATCCGTTTGTGGAAATCTGCGCCTTCCTGAACGGGGCCTGGGTTCGGATCGAAGCCGAGCTGGTTGAGGATGACAACCATGACGCGAAGGTCGCCATGCTGGAGAAGTTGCCCTCTCTGAAGGCGATGTACAGCGCGGACGATGACAACATGCAGATGTTCTATCTGAAGGACGCCACCGCCACCTTCAGCTCATTTGTCACCGAGCCGGAAGTCATCAAATTCTGAGGAGCAGCCCAAAGGGCGTTATGAGGATCCCCGTGGCGGTCATGGCCGTCCCGGGAATCTGATCCGCCCTCTGTGCTTTCAAGGAAAAACCGCGCAATACGGGCGGCAGCCTGCCGGACGGCTTTCAGCCGTCCGCGGCCCGCATAATCCCTGATTGCCCGCCAGTCAGCCTGTGGTTTCCGCAGGCCGCGGACAACGTGTTTATTCCCGTCATCCAACCGATTGCGCGGTATTTCCTTAATCCAGTGGACAATATCTCCAAGAGTTGATATAATAGAACACATGTTGCGGCATGGAGGTAGCGCTTGTATGAATCGGAACAACAAAAGAGCGAAGTTCTTTTTTATTGTTACGCTGGTCGTTGCCATAGCGTGCTTGATCATGTGTGTTATAAGGACCAATGCCTATAATAGCGCAGAGCGCCATGAGACTCTTTCGGGCGATGCTCTGTTCTCCCCGGAAGGCGAGCCCCAGGAGAATGTGTATGTCAGAGCAGTACCCAGGAGCAATACATGGACCAAGGTTCTCGGCAGGGAAATCGATGGCCTCAGCGAGTATAACTATCACGCCTACACCTATGACTTTACTGTTTCAAACAATACGGATGACGCTGTGTCGGATTTTTCATTCAAGCTGTCATTCAACGAGAATGTCTTTCTCGCATCGGCCTGGAACGGCGCCCTGGAGCTGCATCAGGATGTAAAGGGGAAGGAACTGGTTGCGACGGTTCCCGACCTTCGCGAATTCACAGCGAGTGATTATGACCTCGTTACATCGACGGTAGACGGGGAATCCTTCATCTATATGAAGGCGGGGGATTACCTGGTCTACTATCCCAGCTCGAGCATGAAAGCGTTGGAGATACCGATCGAACCGCATGAAGCGACAACGCCTGGTATCATCATCTATGTGCCGGGCGGGAAGAACATCAAAGGGTCGGTTTTGGAGCTGAGCTATCATTTCAACCGACTGCTGACAAGTGAGCCGTTGTTCTGGGCGGCGGTGGCAGGCCTGGCAATCTGGCTGGTTGTGCTTATAACCTCCATGATTATCTCGGGGAAGATACGCAAGTACAACGAACGGCATGAACGGGACAATGTCATCATCAATGAATCGATTGAAACCTTTACCGGGTTCATTGACGCAAAGGATCCCTATACAAACGGACATTCAAAGCGGGTAGCGAGCTATACAAGGCTGATCGCCAGTCAGTTCGGATATGAGGGGGAGGAATTGGACCGCATTTACTATGTCGCACTCCTTCATGACTGTGGAAAGATAGGCGTGCCGGACAGTATCCTCAGGAAGCCCGGCAAACTGACCGACGAGGAATTTGAAATCATAAAGTCCCATACGGTGCGTGGCGGCGAGATCCTGAGCAGCTTCAGGAGCCTTGAAAACGCGGGAGAAGGCGCGCTGTATCATCACGAGAGATATGACGGGAAGGGCTACCCGGAGGGAAGGTCGGGAAACGATATTCCCTTTATCGCAAGAATGATCTGTGTCGCCGATTCCTTCGACGCAATGAATTCAAGCCGCGTATACAGGAAAAAGCTGACGAGCGAGCGCATTATCAGCGAGATCGAAACCAATAAGGGGAAGCAGTTTGATCCCGATGTCGCGGATGTGATGCTCGAGCTGATCCGGGAGGATCAGATCGTCATTGATGAAAAGGAAGGCTGAGGCGAAAGTCTTTTGCAGAAACGGTTCCGGTCGAACCGATGTGAGGGAACATTGCTGCGCAGGGAATTGAAAAGAAGGGCTTGACCATGAAGCTGTATCACACGGGTACTGTCCAAATCCCCGCGCCGGACCTGCGTCACGGCAGGGTCAACGCGGATTTCGGGCAGGGCTTCTATCTGACGCCGGACGCGGATTTCACCTACCGATGGGCGAGGAGGGACGCGGTGGTGAATGAATACGAATTGGACTTGACAGGTCTTGCGGTGCATCGGTTTGAGCGCGACGAGGCCTGGTTTGACTATATCTTCCACAACCGCAGGGCGAGGGACACGCTGGAGGCGGACGTCGTCATCGGTCCCATCGCCAACGACACGATCTTCGACACCTTTGGCATCATCAGCAGCGGTTACCTGAAGCCCGTCGACGCGCTGGAGCTTTTGAAAATCGGCCCGGAGTACACCCAGGTGGCCGTCAAGACGGAGAAGGCCGTGGCGCGGCTGAGGTGGACGGGCGCGCGGGTGGTAACCGACGTGGAGGCGCATCGGGGATCCCTGAAGGATGAAATGGCGAAGTATGACCGGCTGTTTGCGGCGGCTGTTCAGCGCATTACGGAAAGCGGAATTCAGAAGGAGGAACAAGGCCATGAAGGAAACCGTTAATATCAACGAATGGGCCAGCCATATCGTGAGCGCCATCCCGAAGGGGGTACTGCTCAACACCGATGGCGGGCGGTTCAACGCCATGGTGATTGGCTGGGGACACCTGGGCACCCTTTGGAGCCGACCGACCTTTCATGTGTATGTGCGCCAGGGGCGCTACACAAAGGGCCAGCTGGACAGCACCGGTGAGTTCACCGTCAGCATTCCGCTGCATAAGGTGGATGGAACCATCAACCGCATCTGCGGCGGACAGTCCGGCTTCAACATCGACAAGGTAAAGGAGGCGGCGCTCGAGCTGGAGGACGCGAGGACCATCCATACGCCCGGCGTGCGCCAATATCCGCTGACGCTGGAATGCAGGATACTGTATTCCCAGGATCAGGACCTGAGCCGGATCCCGGAGGACATTCGGTCGCGCATGTATCCTCAGGACGTACCGGGGACGAATCCCATGGCGAACCGCGACTTCCATACGATGTACGTCGGCGAGATCGTGGACGCCTATATCATACGGTGACCGGCATGGAGATGAGACGCTTTGAAGGCAAGGTCGCTGTGATTACCGGCGGAGCGCACGGCATCGGGAAGGCCATCGCCGAGGCGTTTAAAGGGGAAGGCGCGGCGGTACACATCATCGATATCACCCCGGGCGACTGGTTCGTGGGGGACATCTCCGACCCGAAGGTGCTGGAGCGCTTCGCCGCGTCGGTGATTGATACAAGCGGTCGTGTGGACTGCCTCGTCAACAACGCGCCACCACCGATGGCGGGCATCGACAAATGCGACTGGAACGCCTTCCAGCGCGCGCTGGCGATCGGCGTGACGGCGCCCTTCTACCTGACGAAGCTGCTCATGCCCTACTTCGCTCCCGGCGCGTCGGTGATCAATCTCTCCTCCTCCCGCGACCGTATGAGCCAGCCCTGGACGGAGAGCTACACCGCCGCCAAGGGCGGCATCGCGGCGCTGACCCACGCGCTGGCCGTCAGCCTGGCGGGCAAGGCGCGGGTGAACAGCATATCGCCCGGCTGGATCGACACGACCGGCTCGGACATCGTTGGCACGGACGCAGCCCAGCAGCCGGTGGGCCGGGTCGGAAGGCCGGAGGACATCGCGGCTCTGGCGCTGTTCCTCTGTTCAGACGCCGCCGGCTTCATCACCGGCGAAAACATCTGCGTGGATGGCGGCATGACGAAGCTGATGATCTATCACGGTGAGCATGGGTGGACATATGGCGATGAAGGCGCTTCGGGCGGCCCGATGTGAGGCGCATTGCGAAACGGCGGAGGGCGTATATCACCCTCTGATGCTTCTGTTTCTTCCTTTCACGATGATATTCATTTGATAATACCAAATAATGCTAAACTTTATCGCTCGGTTCCGGCAAAACCGGAACAATCAAAAAAGGAAGGGGTATCGCGATGAAATAACTGTTTTCCACGCTCGTGACGGCCATGCTGGTCGCGCTTGGCGTCGCGTGCTCTGCTGAAGCAGGCAACGCAATCAACTGCCCGCCGAAAACGGGTGTAGAGGTGGTCGCTGTGTTTGCCGCTGCTGATATTCAGCCCTACACCGAAGCGAGCGGAGAAACGGAGAAGCTGGATTCGATATGGATCTATTATACCGACGGCGCCTTTGAACAGTTCGCGGAGGTTGACGACAGCGCACTACTGTTCAGCGCGGGGACCTATGAATTGGTGGATGATGCGGATTTCATCTATGAGAATCCCGGCGCGGGCAACGGGCAGATCATCATTCGCAGGGAAAAGAAGCTCAACGCCAACGGACTGGAGGACTATCAATCCGAGAACACCTATGAGCTGGGGACGCTTGGATTCAAACAGCTCTATGCGCCGAATACCTACCGTCAGATCAGAGCTGTTTTTTACGGATGCGATAAGCAGCCCTATGTGGAATCCGACGGTGATCAGGAGACATTGGATACCTGGTGGATCTACTATTCGGACGGAACGTTTGAACAGTTCGCGATCCTGGACGATGAACCGGCGGATAAGGTCGTTCTGTTCAGCGAAGGCGAGTACCAGCTGGGTGAAGACAGCAGCTTCGCCTATGAGAATAGCTCGAAAGCAGACGACCGTATTGTGATCCATCGCACAAAGAAGTATTCGCAGGGTGAACTGTCGCCCTATGATTCGACCCATGAATATGCGCTCGGTACGCTCGATTTTGCGCGAATTGCCTGCATTGATCCGTAAGCTGAAGCACGGGAAGTGAGGGAACGCGGACAAGGCATTTTAAAGTTGGGCTTTGAATCGTGCGGACGGAAGGGGCTTCCTTTGCGCTGTGCAGTCCCGCGGTTAATCCCTGAACAATCGTTATGACCCGTGGAAGGCGGTCGTTACATACGCGCGCGCTTCCGCGGGTTTTCTGTATTGACGGCGGTTCCCTCCATGCGGATTTACTGGCGGGCGACTGCGCATGGCTCGTATAAATGATTGCGGCGCGGAAGGATTCTGTATTGCAATAGTATGAATATTATTATGTTTCTCAGTCTATGTTGCGCATAAAATGAGGATGTGTTATTATCAACAAAATATTGTCTGAATGGCATAATATGGGCTTTTTTTCACTGCATAGTTGAACACAGGAGGATAACGGTCATGCTTATGTCAAAACGATGCCTGGTTTTCGCGCTTTTTTTGCTTGTCGCGCTGTGCCTGCCGTCGCTTGCGGAATCGGTCCGGGATGATCCCGTCGTGGTGCGAGTGGGAGATTTCAGCTACCCGTTAAGCGTGGTGCAGGGCTCCCTGGACTCCGCGCTGGACCTGGCGAGCCTGCTCAGCGGAGAGGAAGTGAGCGACGAGGATCGCCAGTCCGGCATCCAGGCCGCCATCGACAAGTTTGTCAACCTCGGCATCGTCCAATCCAAGCTCAAGGAGAAAGGAAAAAACGACTTCTCCGAGGACGAGGTGGAACTGATGAAGGCCGCCGCCCAGACCAAGTACGAGGAGCTGTGGCAGTCCCTCTACCAGCGCGCCGACAAGTCAGGCGAGGAGGTCAGCGAGGAGGACATCACCGGCTGGCTGGAGGGCGAGGGCTACACCGTGGAGGCCATCTACGATGAGTACGAGGTGTCCGAGCGCAATCACCGCGCCATAGAGCTGTTCTGCCCGGATGTCACGCTGACCCAGGCCCAGGTGGACGCCTACTATGAGGAACAGTTCGTGGGTCCCGACCGGGAGCGCTACAGGGACAACGTGGAGCGCTTCGAGGAGGAGATCGTGTCCGGTAACAACGAGGCCTTCTACATTCCGGAGGGCTACCGCTACATTCGCCAGATCACCCTGGACTATCCGAAATCCGCGACGGCGTCGGCCAAGGCGCTGGAGAAGCGACTGCAGAACGCCCTGACCGCGATGGCGTCGCGCTTTCAGAAGCTGGCGGTGGCGGCGACCACCGCCGAGGGTTGGGACGACCTGGCCGACCTGCGCGCAGAATACGACAAAGCCAACGAGGTGGTCATGGAGGCCCAGGCCGCGTGGATGGAAAAGATCAAGGCCGAGGCGCAGCCCCTTTTGCAAGAGACCTTCGACGCCATCGCCGAGCAGTACGCGGCGGGCATCGACTTCAAGTCTCTGATCGAAAAGTATTCCAGCGACAAGACCGACATGAACCTGTCGAAGAACGGCTACCTGTTCCACCCGGATTCCACCACCTGGCCGGACGCCTTCAAGGAGGCGGCCATGAAGCTGGAGAAGCCCGGGGATATCAGCGCCCCGGTGTACTCCGAGACCGGCGTCCACATCCTCTGCTACGCCGGCGAGGCGCCGGCAGGCGACCACGTATTGACCGCGGAGGAGCGGGAACAGCTGAACGCCAGCGCCCTGCAATACTACCAGAACGAACGGCTGCTGGAGCTCTGCGCCCAGTGGAAGGGCGATTACGATATAGAGACCCATCCCGAACTGCTGGAATACTGACGAACCCGACTGGCTCTACAGGAGGAATCCACCGATGAAGAAATGGCTTTCCGCGATACTGATGACGGTGCTGCTCATACAGGCGATGCCGCTGGGCGCGTTCGCCGCCATGGGGCATGTGCTGACCGACGAGGAGCTGGCCGCGGCCTACGCGCTGACGGGCTTTGGCGACACAGGCAGCACGCAGAGCAACGCCGGCTACCACAAGGGTATGAAGCCCAACGTCACGTGGAACGCCATGCAGGTGTCCGACTGGCTGGACGAGCAGCTGAGCACATACCTGTTCAGCGTGGAGGACATCCTCTCCCGCGCGTCGGTGAAGCTGGCCAGGCTGAAGGAGAGCGACCAGAAGGGCTACAGCCACTTCTCCGACGACAATCCGGATTACAAGGGCATGATCGACTACGTTCAAGGCCTGTATGAGGAGGCGGAGGCCCTGCGCGAGGAGATGCGCTGGCAGCAGGCCCGCCTTCAGCAGCAGGCCGGTATCATCGCCGAGCTGGGCAGGAAGCTGCAAAACGAGAGCGGTTCGCTGTATCCCTCCGATCGGGTGCGACTGTCCGCGGCCATCAAAGGCGCGGAGGCGGAGCTGAAGGCCGCCCGCAAGGAGGTCGCGGATGCGGCGGAACAGTGGGAGATCGAAATCTTCCTGATGCAGCAGACGCTGGACCCGGCCTTTTCCGGCGCGTCGGGGCCCGGCCACCAGGGGGGCAATGTGGGCGAGTGGATCTCGGAGCTGAGCGTCTATGGCGAAGACGCTGCGGAAAACAGCGCGCCGGTGACCCTGGTCAACACTTCGGGCTCGCGCCTTGGGCGCATGTCGGCCAAGGGCAGCGTGCTCTCCAATGCCGACAGCGCCAGCGTGTACGTGATGACGGAAAACGAAATCAGCCTGAAGTTCTACACCGCCGACGAAAACGGCAACAAGAGGTACCTGGAGGGGCTCAAGGTGACCATCCAGGACCTGCGAAACAAAGAAGCCGAACCCGTGACCTTCACAACCAGGAAGGATGGCGCCATACACCCCACCTCCAACATTTTCACCGTGGACGACGACAAGAATGTCCTGTTCAAGCTGGATGTGGAAGCGGAAGCGCAGGGCTGCCGCAGCCTCGGCAGCGCGAAGGTGAAGATGAAGCTGGGCGAGGAGCGCAAGATGCCCATGCAGCCGCTGTCCGGCGCGGTCGCCAACGCGGCGCAGGCCAACGCGGGCGACGACAGGCCCTATGTCTATTCCGCCAGCTTTGAGGGCAGCGATATCTTCAGGGACAGCTACGAGATGATCAACTCCCACCTGAACGATTGGGATTTTGAGATCAAGGTGGAGGTGCGCTATCCCGAGGGCGGCGAGCAGCCCGAGCCGCTGCTGAGCTACTGGACCATAGGCGATTCGTGGACCCACTACGAGCAGCGGTGGGCCAAACCCACCTCCCGCGAAGGCAATGTGTTCACCTTCAAGGACCAGTGGAAAAAGCTGATTGCGCCGGACGTGAAGGAGGAGCTGTACCCGTTCATCGCCTTCAGCAAGGATGAATCGGCCGAGCGCTTTAACACGGAGCTGATCTCCGTAAAGAGCGTGGTGGATTCCCCGTTCGAGGCGGGCAGCGACGCTTTCGTCGACGTGTACGAGAAGGGCCTGGGCTTTTCGTTCCAGGTTCCCCTGGGCGGTGGCCACACGCTGGATTTCGCCCTAAACCTGCCGTGGAAGAAGTACCTGCCCAAGGTCACGATCGACAACGGAGGCTTTATCACCGTCTTCATTGGCACCGACCTGTTCTCAGATAAGCTGGAGGAAAAGGCCTCCTGGCAAAGCCGGGACATGCAGGACTTTGAGGACGGGCAAAAGCGCGCCGAACGGGAGGGCGGCTTTGCCCAGCATCTCGCCCAGATGGGCGCGGCCTACGACTACTACAAGACGGGCGGCTGGAAGTTCCTGGGCGAATCCAAGCTGGAATTCGGCTGGTTCGTGCTGGGCAGCGGCCGCATGGAAGGGCAAGATATAGGTACGAAGGATGAAGTTGGGATCATTCAGGTCCGCGCCGGCACGGGCGTGCTGCTGAAGTACAGCTACAGCTGGACCTTCGTGCACATGGTCGGGTTTGTTCCGGCGTACATCAGCTTCTCGCTGGGCGTGAACGCGGGTTTCGGCATCAGCCTCCAGGTGGGCTGGACGTGGAAGGTGGGGGAAAAGGGCTTCAAATCCTTTGAATTCAAGCCGTTCAATGACATCACCATACTGATCTCCTTCTCCTTCACCGCCCAGGCGGGCGTGGGCATCAAGGGAGTCGCCGACCTCTACGTTCGCTTCCTGGCGCAGCTGAACTTCCGGATCACGCTGTACCTGATGGGGGTCGGGCTCAACTCCTTCACCGTCGGGGGCGAGATCAGCCTTACCGTCGGCATGACGATCGTCTTCGTGGAGATCTCAAAGACCTGGGGGCCCTGGGGCGGCACCTGGTATGACAGCGCCGCCAGCAATGCTATACCGCCGCTGCAGAAGTATGTCGTCGCCAACGCCGCCGCGGCCGAGGAGATCACCGCCGCCACCCAGGAGCCGACGGCCTATCCCGGCCTGGCTCCGGCGGCAAAGGCGATCCTCTCCAACGAAAAGGACGCCCGCAGCAACATCCGGGTGGCCACCTCCAACGGCCATACCTTCGCGTTTTATCTGGACAAGGTCGAGGGCCGTCAGCGCGTGTGTTGGATTGATGTGAACACCGGCAAGAAGGGCAACGCCCAGATGCATCTGTACGATCGGTGGTCCAGCCGGAGCCCGCACCTCAACGACTATGCCTTCGACGCCTGGTCCGACGGCAATACGATCGTCCTGGTGGGCTGCTGCGCCGGCAAGTTTGACAAAGACGGCTATCCCGTTGAAAGCACGATGGCCGACCCCCAGGCCTATACCTGGATCATGCCGCTCACCAGCTGGAGCGAGAGAGAAGAGTTGGTGCCGATTGGAGACTACTTCTCTTCCGTTGAGAGGAGCGCAGTCAACCTGGACGCGGCCTACAATCCAAGGGGCGTTACGAACCCGAAAATCGAATGGGCCAGGGTGACCTACGAGACCTATGACGTTTCCAAAGAGAAGTATGTCTCCGGCATCGAGGTGTACGGCTTTGCCGAGCGCGTGGACGGTGGGGACGCCGACAAGGCGGGCTATGTTTGCTTCGAATACACCGGCAGCAGGAACTTCAATCTGCTGTCCGACATGGCCGTGATGAACGCCCTGGGCGACGATCACGAGCGCGTCAATCTGCGCTCCAGCGTCAAGGGCCATACCGGTCGGATCGAGGGCGACAGCCGGTTCCGCTGCTTCGGCTTCGTGGCGCTGAGCCGCCCCAAGAATGACGCCGAGGGCGAGAGGGCCATCGAGCTGTACGACTGGGAGATGAACACCGCGCCGGTCAAATTCAAGGTCCAGAAGACGCCGACCCTCCTGGTCACCCTGACCGATACCAAGCGTAGGGCCGTTGCCGTGAAGAAGGGTGACATCGGCGCCTTCGAGCTGGTGCAGACCGTGGGCACGGGCAGCGACGACTATGCCCAGACCCTGTTCTACACCGAGGCCGAGACCAACAGGGACGGCGTGAAGCGCTATAAGCTGAAGGGCCTGACCATCAGCGGGAAAAAGGGCGCGCTCACCCGCAGCCTTTCCTACGATGTGACGGACATGGACTATGACATCACCGTGCCCTCCGCCGCCTTCGAGGTGCAGACGGTTAACGGCACCCCCTACATCTACTGGCTGTCCACCGTGGAGAAGAAAAAGGAGAGCGATCCGGACACCTGGCGGCTGTGGGTATGCCTCTATGACCCTGCCACCGACACCGTGTCCGCCCCGGAGGTTTTCTCTGAATTCACGCTTGCTGGCGGCATCGTGCCCCGGGACGTTGAGCTGACCGAGAACGGCCAGGGCTTCCTGACCGCTACACCCCTGCCGAAGGACGGCGACAAGGATCCGAAGCCTCTGACCCTGTACAGCTTCCCGCTGACGCTGAAGCCGGTGCTGACGCTGAAGGACATGGCGGTGGAGGACACCACTGTGGCCGCCGGCGACTTCGAGGATACCACCATCGTGCTGATGAACGAGGGCAACATGGGCATCTCCGCCTTCGACGTGGAAATGTTCGTCAAGGAGGGCGGCAGGGAGACCGTGGTGGAGACCCTGCACTATGACTGCATGAATCCCGACAGGAGCACGCTGACCATGGCTGTCGGGAAGTCCCGGAAGGAGCTGCTCAAGGGCAAGGCGGCCATCTATCGCAACAGCGATTACGACTATGCTTCACGGCCCCGCGCCTGGACGATCGAGCAGGAAAAACTGACGCTGAAGGCGTCGCAGGGCGATAAAAACGCGGCCTGGACCAGCAGCCTGAACAAGCGCGATTCCAGAAACAACTTCATCCAGACCAACATGCTGATGCCCGGCGCGCTGGCGTCCTTCACCGGCACGCTGAAGATTCCCGAGACCTGGAGCGGTGACAAGACGCTGTACCTGCGGGTCAAACAGGTGTACGCCTATGCCAACTGGCAGGGGGCCATGGCCAATGCCGCGGGCATGAGGAGCGAATCCGGCATCCAGCCCAACGCCGCCGCCACCCAGGAGCTGACCTGGACGCTGAACGGGGAGGGCGACAGGCTGGAGCTGCAGCCGGGCGCGCTGGCCTCCAACGCGGCCTTCATGAACGCCGTTGAATCCGGGCAGATCGCCAAAGCGGTGGACGCCGGGGACGCGGTGCCGCTGAAGGTGTCTGTCCACGACATCGAGATCGAGCACCGTCTGTACAAGGATGTGGACGGCACGAAGCTCCTGGACATCATCATCTCGAACTACGCCGATACCAAGGATACCTTCAAGCTGAGCTGCGAGGTGTTCCTGGACAGCTCAAACAATTCCTACGTGGTCACGCTGCCCTATTATACCAAGGCGGTGGCCAGCCGGTTGACCCACACCATCACCCTGCCCGTCACGACCCTGGTGCCGGATGCCGCGAAATACAATCGCGCCCGCGTGGTGGTTACAGCCGTGAGCCGGGATGAGTTGGTGCTGGCCAACAACGAGTTCACCCTCTTCCTGGGCGGCGGAGAGAAGCTGCACTTTACCAGGCAACCCGAGGACGTGACGGCCCAGGAGGGCGAGGACGTTTCCTTCGAGGTGGAGGTTGCCGGCGGAAAGCAGCCCTATACCTACCAGTGGCAGGTATGGGATCCCAAGCATGAGAAGTGGGTGGATCTACCCGGCTTCACCGATCCAACCCTGAGCCGGAAGGACATCGAGAAGAAGTGGGACGGCGCGAGGTTCCGCTGCGTCGTGACCGACGCAGAGGGCACGCAGATCATCAGCCGGGAGGTCACGCTCCATGTGCGCGACGGGGTGGATACCGGCGACCACAGCAGCTTGCCGCTGTATCTGGCCGTGGCCCTCGCGGCGCTGATCATGCTGTGGTGGATGAGGCGCAGAAGGGCGTAGCGTACGGCCCTTCACGCGCAGCTTTTATGGAAATATCGCGCAAATGTGGCAGTCAACTGACTGCCACATTTGTGCGGTTTTTCATTGGATGCGGGGCAGAGCTTTTCGTAAAAAGACGTTATTATTGTTAAAACATGATTGTAATATCCCCCCATGGGGCTTGTGACAGGTATCGCGAGCGCTATAATATAGTAATAGAAACTATGCTTGGACAGGAGGAAATGCGATTATGAAGGTTCTGCACCGGATTTTGGCGCTGCTGGTGGCGCTTTGCGTGCTGCTGACGTTGACGGCTTTTGGCGAACAGGCCTCTGCCGAGGGCGCAAAATGGCTGAAGCTTGCGGAGAGCTTCGCCTATCCCAGCCTGGATGCCCACAAGGATTACTATGGCTGGTACACTTCCATCTATGGCATCACGGAGACGCTCTTCCGCGTGGCGGACGACCTGTCCATCGAGCCCCTGCTGGCGGAAAGCCATGAGGTCAGCGACGATGGCAAGACGTGGACCTTCCGGCTCGCGGACGCTTCCTTTTCCAACGACACGCCCGTGACCGCTGAGATGGTGGCGCGGAATCTCCAGCGGCTGGCGCAGCATAACGAGCGCTTCGCCTATCTGGGCGATTTCAGCATTGCCGCCGACGGCGACAAAACCCTGGTGATCACGACGCCCGGCGTGTACCCGACGATGCTCAGCGACCTGACCGCGCCGGAGACAGCGATCATGGACCTGGATGGAACCGCTGATTTTGACGGCGCGCCGATCGGCACGGGTCCGTTTGTGTTGAAGTCCTTCGAGCCCGAGGGCACCGTCGAGGTGGAGAGGAACACGGCTTACTGGAACGGCGATGTGAAGCTGGACGGCGTGACGTTCTACTATATGCAGGACGACGATTCCAAGCTCATGGCCATGCAGGCCGGCGAGATCGACGGCTATACCAGCGTGACCGCCGCCGCCAGGGAAATATTCTCCGCCGATCCCGACACCTACACGCTGACCTCGATTCCCGCGACGCGGCTGCAGTTCTACGTGCTCAACAAGACCCGCCTGGACGACGCGATCCGCGAAGCGATCAACCTGGTGGTGGACTGCGACGCCATCGCCGCTTACCTGGGCGGCACTGTCTCCCCGGCGGTGGGTCCTTTCAGCGCCGCCGCGCCCTATGGCCAGGTGACCAAGCCCGCCCCGGACGCGGAAGCCGCGAAGGCGCTTATCGAGGCCGACGGCTATGCGCTCAACGGCAACGGAATCTACGAAAAGGACGGCGCGCAGCTGCAGCTGAACATCTGTTATTACGCCGCCCGTTCCCTGGATTCCATCGCGCTGCTGATGCAGGAGGCGTTCAGGAACATCGGCGTGGACGCCGTACTGACCGTGCAGGAGGATCCCGACGCCACCTATATCGCCACCGGCGACTACGACGTCGCCCTGTATTGCATGATCGCTGACAAGTCCGGCGATCCCTACTACTGCGTGGACGCCCTGTACCGCAAGGACAGCAAGTGGGCGCTGGCGGGCTTCCCCACCGACGAAAGCGAAGCGCTGATCGATGAATTGCAGTACGAGACGGACGTCGAGCGGCGCGCGGCGCTGGCCAACGAGGTGGTGCAGCTGAGCATCGACGACAACGCCTTCGGGTATGTGGGCCTGTTCAACAAGACCACCGTGTCTCGCAAGGGCGTCTCGGGGATCTCAGAGAACTGCCCCTTCGACTTCTACGCGGTCAGCGCCCGGACCGACATGGAATGAACCCATGGGGCTCCGTTATAGAGCCGCAGATTTTTGGATTGTGGGTCGGTGTTGATGCGCCGACCCTTCTATCGATTTTGTGATTTGATAAGGCGGGGAGGATGCTATGGGCAGGATGATCGTCGGGCGGCTGCTCCACCTGGCGTGGATCATGGCAGCGGTCAGCTTTCTGACCTTCTTGCTGATGTATCTCGCGCCTGGCGACGCGGCGGCGAAGAAGCTCAACGCCCAGGGCATCGCGGTATCCGGGGAGGTATTGGAGCAGGCGAGGGAGAGCATGGGCCTCAACCGGCCGTTTCTCGTACAGTATGGCGACTGGGCGCTGCGCGCGCTGCGGGGCGACCTCGGCGTTTCCTACAAGGACGGCTTTCCCGTGGCGGGGAAGCTGGTGAAGGCGCTGGGAAACACCGCGGTGCTGACCCTGTCCAGCCTCGCGCTGGCCCTGCTGGTGGCGCTTCCCCTCGGCATGGTCTCGGCGCTGAAGAAGGATTCGGCGATCGATAATGTCACACGGCTGTTCAGCTTCGTCGGCAATTCCCTTCCGAACTTCCTGATTTCAGTGCTCCTGATGTACTTTCTGTGCGTCAGGGCCCATCTGCTGCCGCTGACCGCGGATCGAAGCGTCAAGGGACTGGTGATGCCCTGCCTGGCGCTGTCCATTCCCATCTGCGGCCGCTTTATCCGGCAGTTCCGTTCGGAGATCCTGGAGGAGTTGGGCAAGCCCTATGTCACGGGCACAACGGTGCGGGGCGTCAGGCGGCGCTATGTGCTGGGAAATGTACTGCACAATACCGCCATCCCGATGCTCACCATCGTGGGCCTGTCGGTGGGCACGCTGCTGGGCGGCAGCGTGGTGATCGAGACGATCTTCCGCTGGCCGGGGCTGGGCAAGCTGGCCATGGACGCGATCAGCAATCGAGACTATCCCGTCATACAGGGCTTCGTGCTGTTCACCGCCACGGTATATGTGGTCATCAATCTGCTGATCGATCTGTGCTACCGCTGGATCGATCCACGGCTGCGCAGGACGGGAGGTGACGCATGAAAAACCCAGTGAAGCTTTCGGCAGGTACGCGCCGCCGGTTGACGCTGTTCCTCTTCCTGGCGGGCCTTCTGATGCTCGTCAGCCTGCTGGCGCCGCTGCTGTGCCCCAATGATCCCAACGCGACCTCGTCCCAGGCGATGAACAAGCCGCCCTGCGCGGAGTATCCCTTTGGAACCGATCGCTATGGCAGGTGCATCTGCTCCCGCGTGTTGATGGGGGCGCGGACCTCTATATTCTCGGCGGTTGCCCTGGTGGGAATCACCTTTGTCATCGGGACGGCGCTGGGCATGCTGTCCGGCTGGTACGGCGGCGTCATCGACGCCCTGGTGATGCGGTTGGCGGATGTCATGCTGGCCTTTCCCCAAATGGTGCTGGCCATCGCGGTGGCCGGCATCCTCGGCGGCGGCATGGGCAACGCCATGCTGGCCATGGGCATCACCGGCTGGACGCTGTACGCGCGGCTGGCGCGGGCGCAGGTGATGTCGTTGAGCGAGGAGCCCTACGTGCACTCGGCCAGGCTCTCCGGATTCGGGGGATGGCGCATCCTGACGGGAACGCTGCTTCCCAATATGCTCGGGCCGCTGCTGGTCACCGCGGCCACGCAGATCGGCGTCATGATGATCGGCATCGCGGGCCTGTCCTTCCTGGGCATCGGCGTCATAGAACCGCAGGCGGAGTGGGGCAGCATGATCAACACCTCCCGCGCCTACATGCAGCTGGCGCCGTGGGCGGTGCTGGCCCCCGCCGTCGCGACGATCATGACCGTGATGGTATTCAACTGCCTGGGTGACTGCGTCCGGGACGCGCTGGATGTGGGGGTGGAGGGATGAGCGAAGCGCTCCTTTCAGCAACCCGCCTGTGCGCGGGATATGGCGATCACCTCTGTGTGGCGGACGTCTCCCTCGCCCTGCGCAGGGGGGAGGTACTGTGTCTGGTCGGGGAGAGCGGCTGCGGCAAGACCACCCTGCTGCGCGCGCTGTTGGCCTCGCCGGACACGCGATGGTTTTCCGGGGAGATCACGCTGGAGGGCACAAGCCTGTCCGCGCTCTCGGAAAAGGCGCGGCGCGGCCTTTGCAGCCGGAAGCTGGGCGTGGTGTTCCAGACGCCGGAGGCGGCCTTCAATCCCATACGAAGCTATCGCAGGCAGTTCATAGAGACGTTGAAGAGCCACGGGCAGTATGTGCCGGGGGCCTTTGACAGGCAGGTGACGGAGGCCTTTGAAAAGGTGGAGCTCATGGGCTGGCGGCGGGTGCTGGACGAATGTCCCTACGCCCTCAGCGGCGGCATGAACCAGCGCGTGGCGCTGGCGCTGGCGATGCTGCTGGGCCAGGATATACTGCTCTGCGACGAGCCCACCAGCGCCCTGGACGCCACGATCCAGCTGTCGGTGGCGAAGGAACTGAAGAAGCTGAGGGACGTCGATGGCGTCGCCCAGATCATCGTGACCCACAACCTGGCGCTGGCCGGCTTCCTGGCGGATCGCATCGGCGTGATGTACGCGGGGCGCCTGGTGGAGATGGGTCGCGCCGACGACGTGCTGCGCAGCCCCGGCCACCCGTACACCCAAAGCCTGATCGCGGCCATCCCCGGCCTGGACGGCGCCATGCCCGCGGGCCTGCCCGGCAGCCCGCCCCTGTCGGGGCCGGAGAGTGAAGGCTGTGAGTTCAGGGATCGGTGTCCCCGCGCGGCGGCGGACTGCGCCTGCCGCGCCTATGTCCTGGAGCAAATCGGGGAGGATCATTTCACCACCTGCGCCGCCGTAAAGGGGGATGGGACATGATCGTGCTGGAGGGAAAGGGGCTTGAGAAGCGCTATCATGGTCGCAACGCGGCGATAGAGGCGCTGAAGGGCGTCGATTTCCGGCTGGACGACGGCGAGATACTGGGCATCGCCGGCGAGAGCGGCAGCGGGAAGAGCACGCTGCTCAAGCTGATCGCCGGTCTGGAGCCGCCCACCGCCGGAACGCTTTCGCTGCACGGCCAACCCCTGCGCTTCAGACGGACGAAGGGGGAATACCGGACGATGCAGATGATCTTCCAGAACGCCGCCGCGTCCTTCAATCCACGCCGAACCATATTGGATTCCATCACCCAGACTGTGCGCAGCCTTCGGGGAAGGGGCGCGGCGGTGGACGGTGAGGCGCTGTGCGCGATGGTGAATTTATCCCCCGAATTGATGGCTCGCTATCCCCGGCAGCTGAGCGGCGGCCAGTGCCAGCGCTTTGCCATTGCCCGCGCCATGGCGGTTCAGCCGGAGATACTGCTGTGTGACGAGATCACCAGCGCGCTGGACGTCTCTTCCCAGGCGCAGATATTGAGGCTGATCCTGGATATCTGCCGCGAACGACACACCTCGGCGATATTCGTATCCCACGACCTGGCGGTGATTCGCTGCCTGTGCGATCGGGTCATGGTCATGCGCGGGGGCGGCGTCGTGGAATGGGGAAGCATTGGGCAGGTCATACAGGCTCCGAAGGAGGACTATACCCGCAGGCTGGTGGAGTCTGTGCTGCAAATCTGACAAAGGAAACCGACGATGGAGAATTTGAAAAAGGAAATTGAGACGTACTGGACGGGCCGCGTGGAGAAGTTCGAGGCGCTGCGGCTGGACGAGCTGAACAGCAACAAGCGAGAGCGCTGGCTTTGCGAGCTGCACCGCTATCTTCCGGCGGGAAAAAAGCTGGACATACTGGACATCGGTACGGGCACCGGCTTTTTCAGCTTCCTGCTGGCGGCGGAGGGGCACCGGCTGACGGGCATCGACCTGACGGAGGAGATGATTCGCGGGGCGGAGCATTCCGCCTCGCTCCTGGGCCTGTACCCCGCATTCCTCGTGATGGACGCCGAAAACCCGACGTTTGAGCCGGAATCCTTCGACGCCATCGTGACCCGCAACCTGACCTCCTTCCTGCCGAATCTGCCGGAGGCCTACAGAAGGTGGTATGATCTGCTGCGCCAGGACGGCATACTCATCAACTTCGACGGCGACTATCACCACGGTCGATCCGAAGCGCCGCTACCGGAGAACCACGCCCACAAGGACCTGACGGCGGCGCAGAACGCCGCCTATGCCAGCATCGAAAGCGAGCTGCGGGAAATCCAGCAGCCGCGCCCCGGCTGGGATATGGCGCTGCTGGCCGAGGCGGGCTATCGGGAATGCCGGGTGGATCGGGAGTGCTATCACCGCATCTACCGGGAGATCGACCGCTTCTACAATCCCACGCCCATCTTCTGCATCACGGCGAGAAGGTAGAAGTTACAGCTCAGGGTCCAGACATGATGACGCGAATCTATCGTAGCGGCCCTAGAGTGTGTTTCTAAAATGAGACATGTGCAGTTTCGAGTGGATTGGGCTGCATTTCAAGGCGATTTTCCGCAGGCTTAGTGGGGCTAAGTCAAGGGAAATCAACGCAGAAATGCAGTTTAAGACGCCGAAAATGCATCTT
>JAZTZK010000115.1:0-17199 GCA_045637485.1 Clostridia bacterium | reverse complement strand
AATACCTACTTCAATTGTGTTATGTTTATGTTATTGTCAATACTTAAATATACCAACTATTACTGGTAGATTTAGTGCATTATTACACCTCCTCTTTCTTCATCCTTTGTTACGTCCTTGTTTAAAGTTGACAGTGTTACCTGAAAGGGGAGGTGCCGAGTGAAGCGAGGCGGAGGGGTTCCGAATAATCAGGACGCTGAGCTGTAACCGGTATTGTTTTGGTATAGGTTATTTAAACAAGCATTGATATTATATTTCGTTCTACTTATTTGAGATACGTGGGTAGGGATTGCGCTCGTTGGTCAATCCAAGCAAATAGTCAGTGGATGTGTCAAAAAAAGGGCGAGCCGTATCAAGGTATTCAGTGGAATCTGCCGCTGTCCGTTTTCATATTGCGAGAGTGTGCTTTGCCGGATGTTCAGCTTTGCTGCAAGCTCTTGCTGTGTCATATCCAAATCCTCACGCAAATCCCGAAACCGCACAGAATCACCCCGCTCATGGGGTATTATATGTTATCACAAAATGAGATATTGACGAATATCACAAAATGTGATATATTGAAATGGATACGGATGAGTTGCGTATGATTTGAATTTGCATGTTATTCATTTAGGCTGATTTGCCGCTTCGCGACAAATCAGAAGTTGCATTTGACTGAACACTTACTTCAAAACAAGGAGGAGACATATCATGAAAACGTGGCTCGCTATTTTGATGGCTGCGCTGATGCTGCTGCCTGGGGGGCAGGCGCTGGGCGAAGACGAAATCGAATGGCCGGCACAAGCGCAGGTGTGGACGGAGCCGGAGGAGCCGGTGCTCGACCTGTCGTTGGCGCTGGAGGCAGAAGAACCGGATTTGGCACAGGCCGACGGGAACGCGCCTGAAGCCCGGGGCGTCGAGATCAGCGGGGAGAATTTTCCCAGCAATGATTTCAGGAATTATATCCGGAGCCAGTATGATGCCGACGGCGACGAATTTCTTTCCGGAGAGGAAATCGCCGCCGTCACCCAGATGGACCTGGGGTATTTGTACATAGAGGACCTTCGGGGCCTGTCGCTGTTTACAAGCCTGCGAAGCCTGAAATGCAATGCAGTGGAGGGCCTGAAGGCGCTGGACCTCTCGGGGATGGAGAGTCTGACGGAGGTGGAGGCGACCTACAACCAGATCACCCGCCTGGACGTTTCCGGCTGCACCGGGCTGAAGCGTCTGAATTGCGCCTGGAACCAGCTTGAATCGCTGAAGCTTTCCGGGTGCGGGAAGCTCGCCACGCTGGATTGTTCAGGAAACCGTCTGGCGAAGCTGGACCTGTCCTCCGCTGTGGGCCTGAAGACACTGAACTGTTCCCGCAGCGAGGTCAAGGCCCTCAAGCTGCCTGGAAAGGCCAGGCTGACTCAGATGGATTGCAGTAGCAATTTTCTGGAGAAGCTGGTGCTCTCCGGATGCCCAAAGCTCAAGGAATTGGATTGCTGCAACAACCGCCTGTCCGTGCTGGATCTTCGGAAGCTGAAGCGCCTGACGGCGGTGAAGTGCGACGGCAACCAACTGGGAAAGGGCGGGCTGAAGCTGCCCAATAGCTCCGCGCTCAAAACGCTGTCCTGTCGGGACAATCCCCTGACCGCGCTGGATGTCTCAGGCCAGAGCGCGCTGAAAACCCTGGATTGCCTGGGTAGCGGGGTGAAATCCCTCGGGCTCAATCCGGGTCTGATCGCCCTGTACTGCGGGGCGACGAAGCTGGAGCGGTTGGATCTGAGCGCCCAGGAGGCACTGAAGTGCCTGGATTGTACCGACGCGCCTGTCAGAAGCCTGACCCTGGGCCGCAAGCCCAGTCTGGAACGGCTGTTCATTTCGGGCTGCAGGCTTAAGAAGGTAGACGTCACCGGCTGCTCCGACTGGATTCGGGATGTTCTGGAAAGCCATGTGTACGAGCGGTCCGGCGGAAGCTGGATCTCCTGGAGGCAGGGCAAGAAGCGGGGCCTGGTGGCCGACTCGCAGATCCGGTTTACCGACGGCTCCCGCACGCTGTACAAGCCGGGAAAGGTCAAGGGCGTCGCCTTCGTTAGCGGGGAGCTGACACTGAAAGCGGGGGAGAAGGCGGCACTGCGACTGGAACTGAACCCCGGCTGGGCCGCTACGGCGTGTCGGTTCATCGTGTCGGACAAATCCGTGGTCAGAGTCGGGCGCAACGCTGACGACGCCTCTCTGTTCAGCGTTCGCGCCATGAATCCCGGCACAGCGACGGTTACCGTCAGGGTGGCGAACGGGAAGACCGCCGTCCTGAATGTCACGGTGATTTGAAGAACGCCCTGTAACTGCAACCCGTTGTCTTGTGGTATCTGTCCAGTCCAATCAAGCGTATCATCTGTAGCGGCGGTCTCTGGGCCGCCGCTACATTTGCTTCTGCCTGGACTGAATTACCAGATTTCTCACTTCCTCCACGCGCTGGGGCTGACCAGCATCAGCACGGGGAAGATCTCCAGCCTTCCGATGAGCATGCACAGGCTCAGCACCAGTTTGCTCAGGTTGCTGAAGGCGGCGAAGTTGCCGGTGGGGCCCACCTTGCCCAGGCCGGGGCCGATGTTGGACAGGGTGGCGACGACGGCGGTGAAGTTGGTCTCGAAGCTGAAGCCGTCCAGCGAAACGATGACGGTGGCCAGGATCAGTATCAGGAAGTATGCGAAGAAGAAGCCCTGCACGCCGCTGAGGATGCTCTCGTCCACGGTGTGGCCGTCCAGCTTCACTGTGTTGACGGACTTGGGATGCACCGTGCGGCGGATGTCGCGCACCATGCTCTTGAGCAGCAGCTGCATGCGCACCACCTTCAGGCCGCCGCCGGTGGAGCCGGCGCTGGCGCCGATGAACATCAGCGTCACCAGCAATACCCGGCTCAGCTGGGGCCAAACGTCGAAATCCGCCGTGGCATAGCCGGTGGTGGTCATGATCGAGGAGCACTGGAAGAAGCTGTAGCGCAGCGCCGTGAAGAAATTGTCGTGGTACAGCGGCATGATGTTCACGGCGATGATGGCGCTGACGGACAGCAGTATGCCCACGTACCAGCGCAGCTCGCTGTTGCCGAAGGCCACCTTCCAGTTGCGGCGGATCAGGAAGTAGTAGATCGAAAAGTTCACGCCGAAAAGCGCCATGAACACGCCGACGACGATGTCCACGGCGGCGCTGTTAAAGTGGGCGATGCTGTCGCCGTAGGTGCCAAAGCCGCCGGTGCCGGCCGCGCCGAACATGTGCACCAGCGCGTCGTAGAGGTCCAGGCCGCAGAACAGCAGCGCCGCCACCATGAACAGGGAGATGGCCACGTAGATCTCATAGAGTATCTTGGCGTTGTTGGCCACCCGGGGCACCAGCTTGTCGGTGCTGGGGCCGGGGGATTCGGCCCGCATCAGGTGGATGGACCGCGCGCCCATCTTGGGAATCAGCGCCAGCGAAAGCACCAGCACGCCCATGCCGCCGGCCCAGTGGGTGAAGCTGCGCCAGAACAGCAGCCCCTTGGGCAGCGCCTCCACGTCGGTCAGTATCGTCGCGCCGGTGGTGGTGAAGCCGGAGACGGTCTCGAAGAAGCAGTCCACCAGCGAGGGCACGTAGCCGGAGAAGTAGAAGGGCAGGCCGCCCAGGAACGACACGATGATCCAGCTGAAGGCCACGATGGCGAAGCCCTCCCGGGCTCGCAGGGTGTCCCGCCGGGGCTGGATCAGCGACAACGCCGTGCCCACGGCCAGCGCGATCAGCATCGACAGCACCAGCGGCATCGTGTCGCCGCTGCGCAGGATCAGCGACACGACGATGGGCAGCGCCATCAGCGCGCCGCAGACGCGCACCACGTTTCCTATGATGTGGCAGAGTAATCGCTTGTTCATTTTCTGATCTCCGTAATGTCGAAGGCGTCCTCCAGGTTCACCACGGTGCCCGCCTTCGCGGTCAGTATCACCGTGTCGCCCGCCTCGATCTCGTCGCTGCCGAAGGGGATGATGCACTTGCGCTCGCGCACCAGCACGGACACCAGTATGCCCTTGCGGATGTTCAGCTTGTTCAGCGGGATGTTCAGATAGGGCGCGCCCTCCAGCGCGGTGAACTCATAGGCCTCCACCTGGCCGCCCATCATGTAGTAGACCTTCTCCACCACCGAGTTTCGGCTGTTGTTCAGCGCCCGCACCGAGCGCAGTATGGCGTTGGCGATGGTCAGCTTGGGGCTGATGGCACAGTCGATGCCCAGATCCTCCATGATGTCCATGGCGTTGAGCCGGTTCACCTTGACGATGACCTTCTTCACGCCCCGGCGCGCGCCGTACATGCCGGTGATCAGGTTTTCCTCGTCCCGGTTGGTCAGGCAGATCAGCGCGCCGCAATCGGCCAGGTTCTCCGATTCCAGCACCTCGGTGTCGGTGCCGTCGGCGTTGATGACCATCACGCCGTCCAGCTGGTCCGCCAGTCGCAGGCACTTCTTCTCGTCGATTTCGATCATCCTCAGGTAGACGCCCATGCCGGCGATGATGCGGGCCAGGTAGTAGGAGATGTGGCCGCCGCCGATCAGCAGCGCCGACTTCAGCCGCTGGGTGTCCTTGCCCAGCTGCTTGAAGAAGCGGGTGATGGATTCCCGGTCTCCGGTGGCGTACACCCGATCTCCCGGCAGCAGCACGCTGGCGCCGTCGGGGATGAAGGCGCTGCCGTTGCGCTGCACGGCGGTGAACTGTATGCGGGGGTAGCGCCCGTGCAGGCGGGAGAGGGGCGTGTTCAGTATGGCGTCCCGCTCCTCGGTGCGGAATTCCACCATCTCCACCCGGCCGTGGGCGAAGGTCTCCACGTTGATGGCGAAGGGGAAGCGCAGCAGGCGGGAGATCTCCAGCGCCGCGGAGCGCTCGGGGTTGGCCACCTGGTCGATGTCCAGCTTCTTTTGCAGCAGCGTCAGGCTCTCGGTATACTCGGGGTCCCGGATGCGGGCGATGGTGTACTTTGCCCCCAGCTGCTTCGCCGCCAGGCAGCACACCATGTTCAGCTCGTCGTTGCCCGTGACGGCGATGATCACGTCCGCGGACTCCACGTTGGCTTCGATCAGGGTCTTGACATTGGCGCCGTTGCCCCGTATGCACATCACATCCAGCGTCTCGCTGGCCTTGTTCAGCGCCTGCTGGCTGCGGTCAAGTATGGTGATGTCGTGGCCGTCCTTCGAAAGATACTGGGCCAGCGTATAGCCCACCTTTCCGTTGCCGACGATGATGATGTTCAAGACAAGACCTCCCCTTGAATGGAATGAGGAATGAATGATTATATAATTATTTCCCGGCGATCCCCCTGACGTATTCCAGCGCCGCCGCCGCGTCCTGCCCGAAGGACTGCGTGATGGTGCCGCACAGGCTGACGCCGCCGCTGTAGCCCATCATGCTCAGCGGCGAGAGCATGCGACCGTAGTCCTCGCCGTCGCCGGGGGCGGGCAGGCCGCGGGTCAGCGCGTTTTCCAGGTGCACATGGCGCAGCAGCGGCGCGACCCTCCACAGCACGCCCATGGGTTCGCTGGCCATGGACATGTGGCCCCAATGGGCGGCCACGGCGATGTTGGAAAGCTGCAGCAGGCCCGCGATCAGCGTCGCTTCTGAGACCAGGTTCATGAGGCTGCAATCGGCCTTGCGCAGCGGCTCCAGGCAAACGGTGATGCCGCACTCCTTTGCGTGGCCCTGGCACAGCCTCAGGAAGTTGCCCAGCTGCCGCCAGGCGTATGGAAAGTCGCCGTCGTCGGATACGGCGCGGGATTTCGCGGCGTCGAGCGCGACGATCTTCACGCCGAGCCTGCGGGCGCGGCCCAGGGCGTGCCTCAGGTAGCCGTGCAGCGCCGTGGCGCTCACCCCGGGGCCGGTGACGGGCAGGCTGTCCGGCAGCATGTCCCGGCAGGCGTGGACCCGTATGCCCGCCGCGTCCACCCAGTCCGCCAGCTCGATAAAGTCCGATTCCGGCAGCGCGGCCACGTCCGCAAGGGAGAGCTCCACGTAGTCGAAGCCCAGCTTTGCCGCTTCAGGCAGGTTGGAAAAATCCGTACAGATGCCGATGTCGGGCATGGGGCCACCTCCCTTGTTCGCGGCAACACACATCCATTATATTAATCTAAGTATACGCCTGTTTGCCCGGATAGTCAAACCGAAACCCATTAAAAAAGCGTTTTGAGCGTTATTTTTTCCAATTAATGGGGCAATGAGGGAAATTAGGTTAAATGCGGCCAGGGGATGCGGTTGCGCTTGATTTTATCGCACATTGCTGGTATAATTTACCCAGCCTAATAAAAAGGAGTGTTTCATATGGCTCTTGTTACTTCCACCGAGATGTTCAAGAAGGCTTACGACGGCGGCTACGCCATCGGCGCTTTCAACGTGAACAACATGGAGATCATCCAGGGCATCACCGAGGCCGCCATCGAAAAGCGCGCCCCGCTGATCCTGCAGGTTTCCAAGGGCGCTCGCGCCTATGCCAAGCATGTGTACCTGATGCACCTGATCCGTGCCGCCATCGAGGACGCCGAGCAGACCGCGGGCTTTGACCTGCCCATTGTCGTCCACCTGGACCACGGCGATTCCTTCGAGCTGTGCAAGAGCTGCATCGACGGCGGCTTCACCTCCGTCATGATCGACAAGAGCGGCCTGCCCTTCGAGGAGAACATCAAGATCACCAAGCAGGTTGTCGAGTACGCCCATGACCACGGCGTGGTCGTCGAGGCCGAGCTGGGCAGTCTGGCCGGCGTCGAGGACGAGGTCAACGTCTCCGCCGAGGATTCCTCCTACACCCGTCCCGAAGAGGTCGAGGAGTTTGTGAAGTCCACCGGCTGCGATTCCCTGGCCATCGCCATCGGCACCTCCCACGGCGCGTACAAGTTCACCGCCGAGCAGTGCACCCGTAACGAGAAGGGCATCCTGGTGCCTCCGCCGCTGCGCTTCGACATCCTGGACGAGGTCTCCAAGCGCCTGCCCGGCTTCCCGATCGTGCTGCACGGCTCTTCCTCCGTGCCCCAGGAGTTCGTGAAGATCATCAACGAGAACGGCGGCAAGATGCCCGACGCCGTCGGTATCCCCGAGGAGCAGCTGCGCCAGGCTGCCCGCGGCGCGGTCTGCAAGATCAACATCGACTCCGATCTGCGCCTGGCCATGACCGCCTGCATCCGCCAGCACTTCGCGGCGCATCCGGATCACTTCGATCCCCGCCAGTACCTGAAGCCCGCCCGCGTCGCCATCAAGGAAATGGTTGAGCACAAGCTGGTCGACGTGCTGGGCTGCGACGGCAAGGCATAAGCGACCATCGGCAGATAACCTGCGCGTATCGCCCGTCTGATCCGCCGTTGCCGCGTCGTCGTGGGTCAGCGTGCCCCGCACGCCGCCCGCCTTCGCCTCGCGCCGGCGCATTCGACCTGCGCACGCTGTACGGGTTTTCTGTCTACAGTTCCAACCATTCATGGGCGCGCCGATACGGGCGCGCCCGTTGCAGTTCGGCGCCGCATTCCCCGAAGCGGAACAGGCCCGAAAGACCGGAAAAGATCAACCCACAATAGAACCTGCCATGAAGTCAAAGCACACCCACAAAAAGCGATATTCCAGGCGGCGGGCTGTCCGTCCCTTTACAGCGGGCGACTGGCTGCGCCTGTTTGCGCTGTCGGCTGTCATCGCGGCGCTGGCATGGGCAGGCGCGGCCTTCGTATCCGCGGACGGGGGAGGGGAGGGGGCCTCTGCGGTGGTGATCGAACGGGTGATGACCTCGAATCCCTCCGCCTGCTACAGCGTCCAGGGTGAATACTACGACTGGGTGGAGCTGCGCAACCTCTCCGACGAAACGGTCAGCCTCTCGGGCTGGCGGCTGGGGGACACCGTGGACCAGCGCGGGGCCTTTGAGCTCGGGGAAATCGCGCTGCCGCCGGGGGGCGGCAGGATCGTCTACTGCGCCAAAGCCCCCGAGGGCTACGAGGGCGGCGAGCTGTTCTCCGGCTTCAAGCTGAGCGCCAACGGCGAGGTGCTGGCCCTGTCTGACGGGCAGCGCAGGTTCAGGCAGGTACTGGAGGTGCCCGCCATGGCCGCCGCCCAGGTGTACCAGAGGGGGGACGACGGCGAATACCGCGTGGTGAGCTTTACCGCCATGGCCGAGGCCGGAGCTGTGGACCTGCGGCCGCCCTTCGATCCTGACGGCGTGTTCATCAGCGAGCTGATGGCCTCCAACCACACCCAGCTCCAGGACGGGGACGGCGACTGGCCCGATTGGATCGAGCTGTACAACGGCGCTGCCGATCCCGTGGACCTGTCGGGTTACGCCCTGTCCGACGACGACGTGAACCAGCGCAAGTGGGTGTTCCCTTCGGTGACGCTGCAGCCCGGCGAATACCTGGTCGTGTTCGCCTCGGGGAAGGATCGCCGGGACGGAGAGCTGCATACCAACTTCAAGCTGTCCACCGTTTCAGAGGCTGTGCGGCTGTATGATCCCGGGGGGCGCGTGGTCTCCTGGGTAGAATACGAAGGCCTGCCAAAGGAGCTGTCGCTCTCCCGCCTGCCGGACGGCGGCCTGACCAACGAGATCGCCCCCACGCCTGGCTATGAGAACAGCGAGGCAGGTGTGCGCGCGGCGCGGACGCTGGTGAGCGCCAATGTGGGCGATCTTCGAATCAACGAGATCATGGCCAACGGGAGCGGCAACGATTGGATCGAGCTTTACAACGACGCCGACCACAGCCTGGACCTGACGGGAATCGGCCTGTCCGACAACACCAACCACCCTCGCCGCTGGCAGTTCCCCGAGGGGGCGCTGATCCCCGCGAAGGGGTACGTCACGGTGCTGCTCGGCGGCAAGGCGGGGGCCAGCGGCATACAGAATGGCCGCTACTGCGCCGACCTTGCCCTCGCAGCGGGGGAGACCGCCGTGCTGGCCGAGCCGGACGGTACGCTGCTGGACAAGGTCGCGCTGTTCGAGCAATACCGAAACGTCAGCTACGGCAGGGCGGAGGGCCAGGCGCGCTACCGCTACTTCGCGGAGCCCACCCCCGGCGAAGCCAACGTGACCGCCTCCTACGCCAGGAAGGCGACGGAAGTCGTCTTTTCCGAGCCCGGCGGCCAGCACAGAGAAAAGAAGCTGACGGTGGCGCTCTCCGCCGATCCGGGCGTGACGATCTACTATACCACCGACGGAACGGAGCCCACCACGTCCTCGAAGGCCTACAGCGCGCCCATCCAGCTGAAGGGCAGCACCGTGATCAAGGCGTTCGCCTGGCAGACGGACGTGATCCCCTCGGAGCTGTGCGTGCAGAGCTACATCCTCGGGGCAGAGCATACGATGCGGCTGGTCAGCGTATCCGGCAAAAGGGCCCAGCTGGACGGCAAGACGGGTATGCTCAATACCGGCATAAAGGGCGAGGGGGCCGACGCCTACGTGGAGGTCTATGAGCCCGACGGCACCCGGGTGATCGCCCAGAAGTGCCTGATGAAGCTGGCCGGGCACAGCACCCGCCAGCACGAGGCGCAGAAGGGCTTTTCGCTGCGGGCAAAAAAGATCTATGGCGAGAGTCGCTTCAACTATGCCCTGTTCTCGAACCGGGATTACACGTCCTACAAATCCTTCGTGATGAGGGCTTCGGGCCAGGACTGCAAGCAGACCTTCATGCGCGATTCCATACTCAGCGCCCTCGCTGCGGATACCGGCGTGCTGTACAGGGAGACCGAGGTTTGCGTGGTCTATGTCAACGGCCGGTATTGGGGCGCGTACAACATGCGGGAGCGCATCAGCAACGACAGCATCGCCCAATTCCACGGCTGGGACAATCCCGACGACGTGGAGTACAAGGAGGGCGGCGGCTATTCCTCCGAGGATTACCGGCAGATGCTGAGCTGGGTCGAGGCCCACGACCTGTCCGACGACGCCAATGTGGCGGCGCTGCGGGGCATGATGGACATCGAAAACTATCTGGAATACGTGATGCTGGAGATGTACATCAATAACCAGGACCTGGACAACGTGGGCTTCTACCGCAATCCAAAGGCCGATGGCCTCTGGCGCTGGGCTCTGTTCGATCTGGATTTGAGCTACCAGCTGGCCGGCGACAATGTGAAGGCCTGGCTGGAGGGAGTGGAAGTGGGCACCATCACAGCCCAGAGCAACCTGCTGTTCAGGAAGCTGATGAAAAACGTCGGCCTTCGGGATTGGTTCCTGCGCCGCATGGGGCAGCTGCTGGCCACCACCTTCAGTGCGGAGAGCGTGACCGCAAGGATCCAGGCCCGCTACACGCTGCTGGAGCCGGAGATGGAGGCCGAGTGCAAGCGCTGGAACTGGACAACCGCCACCTGGAAGCGCTACGGCCAGCGGATGATCAGCTACGCCAAAAGCCGCCCGACAAACCTGGTCCAGTACCTGACGGCTGACTTCAAGCTGACGGCGGAACAGGCGAAGGGGTATTTTGGGGATGTAGGGTAATGGGAAATTCTGATTCATCGAGCTTTGCTCGATGAATCAGAATTCAGGGGTTAGGTTTTAGGGGTCAGGGGTTAGGGGTGGTGCCCTAAAGGGATAGCTTCGCGTCGCAAATCCCTTCGGGATTTGTTTGATTCCAAGGGAACGACAGGGGTTCCAATGCTTTGTAACCCTTTGAAAAAAAGAAATCCGCAAGGATTTCTACTTTCCCTAACCTCTAAAACCTAACCCCTAACAAACTGATTTGTCGCAACGCGACAAATCATTTTTTTCTATTGCCTTTTTTTTCGGTTTATGTTACACTATAAGCGAATAAGGAAAAGTTATTATACAACTCAACGGAATAAATATGAATTATGGAGGGCGACATGATTGACGTCAAGCTGTTGACACTGCTGAAGGTGCATGAAACCGGCAACTATACCCGCGCGGCGGAGCAGCTTTCACTGACACAGCCCGCCGTCAGTCAGCACATCAAGCAGATCGAGAAGGAGCTGAACACCAGCCTGTTCGTGCGCAACGGCGGCAAGATCCGCCCGACGCCGGATGGCAAGCTGGTGATCGAGTATGCCGAAAGGGTCCTCTCACTGTATGAGAACCTGCAACAGGCCTTGCTGGACCAGAAGCGCAGCATCGAACGCCTGAGGGTGGGCATCACCCACACCTCCGAGAGCAATGTGGTGACGGAGGTGCTGGCCAAGTACGCCGAGCAGAACGAGAACCTGAGCATCACGATACAGACCGATACGATAAACAATCTTTATGCTATGCTAAAGAATTATAAGATCGATATCGCCATCGTGGAGGGCGCGGTTCAGGATCCCAGCATCAATTCCATCATGCTGGATACCGACTTTCTGGTGTGCGCGGTGTCCAACGAGAGCCCGCTTGCGAAGCAGAGCATCGTCACGCTGGACGAGCTGAAGCGGGAGCGGCTGATCCTGCGCCTGCCCAGCTCCGGCACGCGCAACCTGTTCGCCGCCCACCTGGAGAGCCGAAACATCTCCATCGACGAATTCAACGTCACCCTGGAGGTGGACAACATCGCCACCATCAAGGACCTGATCCGCCGCAATTACGGCGTGTCGATACTGCCCCGCAGCGCCTGCATGGACGAGCTGAAGAAGGGCAAGATGACCGTGCTGCCCATCGAGAACCTGAGCATGATCCGGGAGATGAACATACTCTACCACAAGAGCTTCCGCCACGCGGACATCCTCCAGGACATCGTTCGGATCTACAATGAATCCGTGCGCTTCTACAAGAACGGGGAGCAGTGAGGGACGGGATATCCCAAATCGCATGTATTGAACATGTATCGAGAATGCATTGAAAAGGAGTGAACGACATGAGCGCGGGAAAACACTGCGAGATTGAGCGTAAATACCTGATACGCTATCCGGACCTCAAAAAGCTGCGGGTCCAGAAGGGCGTGGAGCAGTGGGAGATCGTGCAGATCTACCTGACGGTTTCCGGTGAGGGGGAGACGCGGCGGATTCGCCAGGTGGTGTCGGGCGGCGAGATCAAATACTATAAAACCTTCAAAAAGCGACTGACCGACCTGTCCAACGAGGAGGATGAGGGCGAAATCGACCAGCTGGAGTACATCCACCTCTGCCAGGAGCAGCAGCCCGGCTGCAAGCCCGTAGGCAAGACCCGCTACCGCATTCCCTACGAGGGGCACATACTGGAATTCGACATCTATCCCTTCTGGGACGACAGGGCGATACTGGAGATCGAGCTGGAGCATGAAAACGAGGGCGCGGCCATCCCGGAATACGTGCAGATCATCCGCGATGTCAGCGCCGACCCGGCCTACAAGAACCGCAGCCTGGCGGAGAACGTGATCTACGAGGAAATCTGAGGATAAGAAAGATCCTTCGCTCCACCCGGTATGGCGCGCCTGAGAAGCGCTGTCATGCCGAGGAAGGCGAAGGATCTTTCTCTTTGCGCAGTTGCAGCCGATATGGAATGACTTCCTCCGCTGCGCCTTTGCGTCTACGCGGCCTTGCCCCGCTTGCGGATGACCTGCATCACCACGCCCAGTATGATCATGCCCAGGCCGATGAAGTCGGTCAGCGTGCCGGGGACGATCAGCGCCAGGCCGCCGCCGATGGTCAGCAAACGCTCGACGATGTTCATGTCCGTCAGCAGGTAGCCGGACAGGCCCGCGGCGACGCCCATCATGCCCAGCGTGGCGGTGATGGTGATCAGCACCACCTCATACCACACGGTGTCGATGAACAGCAGCGCGGGGGAGGCGGCGAACACAAAGGGTATGATGAACGCGCCGATGGCCAGCCTCGTGGCGGTCACGCCGGTCTTCATCGGCTTGCCCTTGGCAATGGCCGCGCCGGCATAGGCGGCCAGGGCCACCGGCGGCGTGATGTCGGCCACGATGCCGTAATAGAACACGAAGAAGTGGGCGGCGATCTGGGGCACGCCCATCTGGATCAGTATCGGCGCGCAGGTGGAGGCCATGATGCAATAGGTTGCCGTGGTGGGCACGCCCATGCCCAGCACGATGCAGCAGAGCATCGTCAGGAACAGGCCCAGCAGCATGCTGTTGCCGGAAACGCCCACGATGGCGCTGATCAGGCGGTTGGCCAGGCCGGTCACCGTGATGCAGCCGCAGATGCAGCCAGCGATGCCGCAGGCCACGGCCACGGTGATGCAGCTGCGTCCGCCGGCCTCGAGGGCGTCGAAGATGGTCTTCAGGGTGAAGGACTTCGGTATCTCGCCCGCCGCGCCGGTCTGGTTGGCCTCGGCGGCCCGCCTATAGTAGCCGGTCAGGTTGTTGATGAAGCCCACCGCGATGGCCGTGACGATGGCCACGGCGGCGGAGAACTGCATCGTGCGGGTGTTGGAGCAGACCAGCACGATCAGCACGATCAGCGGCAGCAGCAGGTAGGTGTCCTTCAAAAGCGATGTGAACCGGGGCAGCATCGCGCGGTCGATGCCCTTCAGCCCCAGCTTCTTGGCCTCCAGGTGCACGGCGATGAATATGCCCAGGAAGTACAGCACCGCGGGAACGATGGCGCGCACGATGATGTTGGAATAGGGCACGCCCAGATAGTCGGCCATCAGGAAGGCCGCCGCGCCCATGATGGGGGGCATGATCTGGCCGCCCGTGGACGCCGCGGCTTCGACCGCCCCGGCAAACTCGGATCTGTAGCCGGTCTTCTTCATCATCGGTATGGTGACCGAGCCGGTGGTGACGGTGTTGCCCACGGAGCTGCCGGAGACCATGCCGCACAGCGCTGAGGATATGACGGCCACCTTGGCCGGGCCGCCGGCGAAACGACCGGTCAGGCTGTTGGCCAGGTTGATGAAGAAGCTGGACACGCCCGTCTTTTCAAGGAACGCGCCGAACACGATGAAAACCACGATGTATTTCGAGCAGACGTTGACCGGCGTGCCCAGTATGGCGTTTTCACCGTAGAACATCTCATAGCTGACCTGGGACAGGTTCTTGCCCTTCAGGAAGGTATAGGCGATGAAGAATATCGCCACGCACAGTATCGGCACGCCCACGCTGCGGCGGCACAGCTCTGCCAGCGACAGTATGCCGATGACCGCCAGCGTGATGTAAAAGGGATTGGTGCGCAGCACGCGGGTACCCGCGGTCAGTATCGCCTGGGGGTTGAAGGCGTAGTACAGGAACGCGCCGCCGCCCAGCACCATCAGCACGATGTCGTACCATGGCAGTTGGTTGGGCTTCATTTCCCCCTTGCGGGCGGGATAGGTCAGGTAGCCCATGATGATGACCAGGCCCATGAAGGAGGTCATGCGGGCCTGCTCCAGCAGGTTGGCGAACAGCGTCACGTAGATGCAGAACAGGGAGAACGCGGCCAGGATGCAGCCCACGATGATCTTGGGCGTGCCCTCCCAGACGCGGGTGTTTGATTCCCGGTCATACTTGCGCATGACGGCCTCGACATCCGCCGCGGAACCGGTGGAGGTGTCGATGTCCGGCGCGTTCAGGTTCGGGTCCTGAGATTTGTTGCTGGCCATGAGGTGGCCTCCTTTCGGGGAAATTCCGATTCAGGGAAATACCGCGCAATCAGGTGGTAGCTCTTTAAAAAACCGGGGCTGCGGAAATGCTTCCCGCAGCCCCCGATATCGTTGAGAGTCTGCCCTTCGAACAGGTTACTTGGTCTCGACCTCGATGCCCTTCTCGGCGAAGTACTTCGCGGCGCCGGGATGATAGGGCAGGCCGCAGGTGGAGGCGTACTCCACGTCCAGCTCGGCGCCCTTGGCATGGGCCTCGGTGATGGCGTCCTTATTCTCGAAGATGGTGGACACGATGGCATAGGCCTCGTCGTCGGTCACCTGGCCGTTGGCGATGATGGTGGCCTTCACGCCCACGGTGGTGATGTCCTCGTCGATGCCCTGGTAGGTGCCGGCGGGGATCACGCTCTTGGCGTAGGCGGCGGAGATGGCCTGCAGCTTCTCCACGTGCGCGTCGTCCAGGCCCACCAGGAAGCAGCCCTTGGTGGTGGCCAGGTCGACCACGGCGGGGGTGGGCGCGCCGGCGACGACGAAGGCGGCGTCGATCTTGCCGTCCTTCAGGCTCTCGGCGGAGTCGCCGAAGCTGAGGTACTGGGGATTGATGTCCGCCTCGGTCATGTCATAGGCGGCCAGGAAGTCCATGGCGTTGAAGTACACGCCGGAGCCGGCGGAGCCGATGGACACGTTCTTGCCCTTCAGGTCCTCGACGGACTTGATGTCGGGGTTGCAGGTGACCAGCTGCACGGTCTCGGTGTACAGCGCGCACAGGGCGGTGAAGCTGTCGATGGGCTTGCCCTCGTACTGCTCGAAGCGGATGCCGTTGAAGGCGTAGTTGGCCACGTCGTTCTGGACGAAGCCCAGCTGGGCGTCCTCCAGGTCCAGCTTGTCGATGTTGTCGGCGGACCCGTTGCCGGACACGGCGGTGACCTGAACGTCGGAATTGTTGGTGATGTACTGGGCCAGCACGTTGCCGAAGGCATAGTAGGTGCCGGAGGTGCCGCCGGTGGTGAAGGTCAGCTCAGCCAGTGCTGCGGTGCAGGACAGAGCCAGAACCAGCGCGATTACCAGGGATGCGATTTTCTTCATGATGCGTTCCTCCATTTCTGTGCCGGATACCCGGCCAGTCTATGGGCGTATTATACAATAAATCCGGGTAAAAGGCAACAGAATATTGCCAACCTGAATGTTAATAATTGCATTTTCAGACGGAATAGGTAAATCTTCTGTTTTTTTTGCATCAAAAGGATAAAGATGATTCGAAAGAAATGAAGGGAAAAGTGTATAAATATACGATGCGGGATGATAAATATACAGACGGGTCTGCCGGTTCCGTGGCAATGTCGTCGATTTAGCAGAGAATACGGAACCCCTCCGTCAGCCCTTCGGGCTGCCACCTCCCCTTTCAGGGGAGGCTAACCTCCAAAAGCTTCCCATGAAAGTCCTAAAGGACTATCTTCGCGTCGGGGAAGTGGCCCCTCCACAGGAGGGGTCGAAGGGGTCCCGAACGCCAAGCTGCCATTGGTTCCCGTAGATCTGCCTGTCCCGCCCGCCGCCGCTGCCCTACTAAAGCCCCATTCCCTTCCCCGCCATGTCCCAACGCCGTCACGTTTGTGTGATATGATAGCTTCGGAGTACATATGGGAGGTATGGCAATGAACAGGAAGATACTGGCGCTGCTGCTGGTGGCGGCGGTGCTGCTGGCGCTGCCCGTGACGGCGATGGCGGCGACCAACGCGAGCATCAGGTTCCCGGTGAAGGTGGGTCTGATGACCGAGGGCGAGGCGGTGACGCTGAAGCCGGAGCTGAAGCGGGTGAAGCTTGCAAATCTGACTTGGAGCAGCTCGGACGCGTCGGTGCTGGCGCTTTCGGGCAACGTGGCTCAGGCGCTGAAGCCGGGCAAGGCAGTGGTGACGGCCTCCGGCGGCGGCGCGACGGCGAAGCTGGGCGTGGTGGTCCTGCCCGCGTCCGTCACCGTTGAGGTGGGCGAGAAGGTCTCCCTGCCTCGGGGCGGCGTGGAGTCCTACAAATCGAAGAACGGGAAGGTGGCGACGGTCAGCAAGAAGGGCGTCGTCAAGGGCGTCGGCGTCGGAGCGACGAAGCTGGTGGTGAGCTATGGCAAGCAGAAGAAGGTCATCCCCGTGACCGTGGTCGAGGAGAAACCCCAGGGCAGCGCCGCGGCCGAGCTGGACTGCGCGAACCAGACCGACCAGATCGTGCTGGTGGACTACAGCGGCGGCAGCAAGGCCGTGCTGTCGGTGCATGAGAAGCTGGACGGCATCTGGACCGAGCTGGCGTCCTGCGACGCCTACGTGGGCAAAAAGGGCATCGGCAAGACCCGGGAGGGGGACAAGAAGACCCCCACGGGCACGTACAACCTGACCACGCCCTTCGGCATCAAGGCCGATCCCGGCGCGCAGATGTCCTATCTCAAGGTGACGAAGTACCACTACTGGTGCGGCGATTCCTCCAGCAAATACTACAACCAGCTGGTGGACGAGCGCGAGGTCAGCCGCAAGCATAAATCCAGCGACGAATACCTGATCAAGTACAAGGGCACGTACAACTATTGCATGTTCATCGACTACAACGTCGAGGGCACCCCGAACAAGGGCAGTTGTATATTCCTGCACTGCGCCGGCAAGAACAAGTACACCGCCGGTTGCGTCGCCATCCCGGAGAAGACGATGAAGAAGATCATCTGCTGGGCCCGGGAGGGAACGAAAATCGTGATACGGCAGAAGCCGTAGGAAGAAGACAAAC
>JAZTZK010000114.1:0-35824 GCA_045637485.1 Clostridia bacterium | reverse complement strand
TACCATTCAAAGTACTGCATCATCGTCTCATTGGTAATCATGGTCTATATCCATAACCTGTGCGCTGATTGTGCGCAGCGCACAAGTACCTTTCATGTTAGTATTCAGGAAACTCGCCTGAATTTCGATTATTATACTCGGCTTATGTTGCTTTTCAAGGCCGAAAGCCCGGGAAATGTGATGATTGAGTTATGAATAGGTGTTTTGTTGAAGGTATCGATGCAATACGACAATATAACATCAATTCGGTTTACTTCTGCCATTCAGAATGCTATCATAGTGAAAACAGTGAATGAAGTATTCCGGGAAGGGCGATGGACGCATGGAAGAACGACGGTCGGGCAGCCGGCGGCTGTTGGGAAATGGGCTGCTGGCGCTGACGGCGCTGATCTGGGGCATGGCCTTTGTGGCCCAGCGGCAGGGCATGGACAGCATCGAGCCGATCACCTTTTGCGCGGCGCGGATGGCGCTGTCAACGGTGGCCGTGGGGCTGGTGGCGATGCTGACGGGTCGCAACGATCATCGCCCGGAGGCTGAGCGCAAGCGCCGGAACAGGGCAAGCCTGCTTGGCGGCCTGTGCAGCGGCGCGTTCCTGGCGGCGGCAACCGTGACGCAACAGATTGGCCTGGTCACCACTACCGCGGGCAAGGCCGGCTTTATCACCGCCATGTACATGCTGCTGGTTCCCGTCGTCAATTTCGTGCTGTTTCGAAAGAAAAACACCTGGCTGGTCTGGCTGGCGGTGCTGGTGGGCGTGGCGGGCCTGTACCTGCTGTGCGTGAACGAGGACTTCAGCCTCACCCGGGGCGACGCCATGGTGTGCGTCTGCGCCTTGCTCTTCACGGGCCAGATACTGTGCATCGACAACTTTGCCCCCAAGGCGGACCCCATCCGCATGTCCGCCGTGCAGTTCGTCGTCTCGACCGTCGTCTGCGGCGCGGCAGCCTTCCTCCTGGAAGCACCCACCTGGGAAAAGGTGGCTTCCGCCGCGATACCGATACTGTACTGCGGCATCATGTCCGGCGCGGTGGGCTATACCCTTCAAATAGTGGGCCAGCGCCATACCGATCCCACGGTGGCCTCGCTGCTGATGAGCCTGGAATCGGTGTTTGCCGCCTTCGGCGGGGCGCTGCTGCTGGGCGAGCGCATGCGACCCCGGGAGCTGCTGGGCTGCGTCGTGATGTTCGCCGCCATCGTGCTGGTGCAGCTGCCGCTGCCCGGCAGCAGGAGAGGGGATGGCGCGGCGTGATCATAAGGGACGCGCGGCTTGCCGATGCCGGGCCGCTACTGGAAATCTACGCCTGGTATGTGCGTAATACCGCAGTCAGCTTTGAATAGGAGGCGCCGACCCTGGACGCGTTTTGCGAGCGCATGGTCGCCACGACCGCCAAATATCCGTGGCTGGTGGCCGAGGAGAACGGGCGCCTGTTGGGTTATGCCTACGCCGGCCACTTCAAGTACCGGGCCGCCTACGACTGGTCCTGCGAGACGACGATTTACCTCGACGGGAATGCCCGGGGCCGGGGAATCGGGCGGGCGCTGTATGAAGCGCTGGAGGCCGCCCTCGGGGCCATGGGCGTGCGCAACCTGTACGCCTGCATCGCCCTGGCAGATCCCGAGGACGAATACCTGACCCTCGACAGCCCCCGCTTCCACGCGCATATGGGCTATGCCGTCGCTGGCCGTTTCCACAGGTGCGCAAACAAGTTCGGACGGTGGTACGACATGGTGTGTATGGAAAAGCCCATCGGAGGGCATGAGGAAAGCCCGGGAACGGTGGTTCCGTACAGGGCGGGGGATAAATCGATCATTGAGAATTGAGAACGGACAGCGCCGACAAAGACCGCTGTCCGATGCCCGATTATCCGTACATTCGATCGCATGGATGCGCAAAGGGGTTTGCCTGTGGAGCATTTTGTCAACCTCATCCTCCTGTTCTTCACCTATGCCATCGCCGGTTGGTGCATGGAGGTCTGCATGAAACTCAGAAGGTATCGACGGTTCATCAACCGGGGCTTCCTGACGGGACCCTGGCTGCCCATCTACGGCTTTGGAGCGGTGCTGATCACGCTGGGCGTGAACGCAATCGCGGGGGTCGAGCATTCCGTGGGCACCACGTTCCTGATCGCCTTCGTGCTGTGCGGTACGGTGGAATATTTGGCCAGCTGGATCATGGAGAGGCGCTTCCACGCCCGCTGGTGGGATTACAGCCGGAAGCCCATGAACCTGGACGGACGCGTCTGGATCGGCAACCTGATACTCTTCGGCCTTGCGGGCGTGTTCGTGGACAATCTGGCCAATCCGCTGCTGTTTCGGTTTTTTGACGGCGTCAGCCTGCGGGCGCGCACGGTCATCGCCTGTTTTTTGCTGGCGTTGATCGCGGCGGACTATGTGGCGACCCACTTTGTTCTGAAGCTGGTCAAGACCGGCGTTGAAAGCAGCGAAGCGGACAACACCGAGGAGATCAACAGGGAGATCAGGTTGCTGCTCAGCGATCGCAACTACTTCTACAAGCGCTTTGCAGACGCGTATCCGGATGTCATCTACCGCACGGAGCGCATCACCGAGCGCATGAACGCCATCCGCGCCGAGACCGAGAAGCTGCGCAGGGAGGCCGAAGCCCGCAGGGACGCGATGACCCGGAAGCTGGCGCAGGGCCGGGAGCACCTGGTCGCCACGCTGGAGCCCATCGGCAACATCAAGAATACCCTCGTTCGAGACCAGCGGGCGCTGGTCGATCTGATCTACGATGAGGCGTCGGGAATCGAAGAGATGGACGCCCTGGAGGGAGGATCGACCGCAGACGGAAGCCCATGAAGGGCCGTCAGGCGCAGTAGAACCGCAATACCTTGATTAATTAACAAGAATAATCTATTATAGTATGTAATTGTTCGATGCGACAATTCCGGTTTACCGGGCTGTGCCCGACAAATCAGGATACCCCTCAACGTAACCACCGTCAAAAAAAGTGCTATGGAGGTCTGCGCCTTGAAATACGATCAGAGCCGAATCCGCAATTTCTGCATCATCGCCCACATCGACCACGGCAAATCCACCCTGGCCGACCGCATCCTTGAAAAGACCGGTGTGATGCAGCTGCGGGAGATGACCGACCAGGTTCTGGATTCCATGGAGCTGGAGCGTGAGCGGGGCATCACCATCAAATCAAAGGCGGTGCGCATGCCCTATACCGCCAAGGACGGCACGGAGTACGAGCTGAACCTGATCGATACCCCCGGCCACGTGGACTTCACCTATGAGGTGTCCCGGGCGCTGGCCGCCTGCGAGGGCGCGGTGCTGGTGGTGGACGCCAGCCAGGGCATTGAGGCCCAGACGCTGGCCAATGTCTACATGGCGCTGGATCACGACCTGGAGATCCGCCCGGTGATCAACAAGATCGACCTGCCCTCGGCCCAGCCGGAGGTGGTCAGGCAGGAGATCGAGGACGAGATCGGCATCGATTGCGAGGGCTGCCCGCTGGTGTCCGCCAAGCAGGGCATAGGCATCGAGGACGTGCTGGAGGACATTGTGCACAACATCCCCGCCCCCCAGGACGATCCAGACGCGCCGCTTCAGGCGCTGATCTTCGATTCCTATTACGACAACTACCGCGGGGCCATCTCCTCGGTGCGGGTCAAGGCCGGCAGCGTGAAGGTGGGGGACCGCATCCGCATGATGGCGGGCAAGTGCGAATTCGACGTCACCGAGGTAGGGGCGTATCTTCCCCTGGGCTACAGTCCCCGGGAGAGCCTGAACGCCGGCGAGGTGGGTTACATCGCCGCCTCGATCAAGGACATCGCCGACATTCACGTGGGCGACACAATCACCCTGGCGGCCAATCCCGCCGCCGAGCCGCTGCCGGGCTACAAGCCGGTGCTGCCGATGGTCTACTGCGGCATCTATCCCGCCGACGGCGCGGACTACGAGAGCCTGCGGGACGCGCTTGAGAAGCTGCGCCTGAACGACGCGGCGCTGTCCTATGAGCCGGAGACCTCGGTGGCCCTGGGTTACGGCTTCCGTTGCGGCTTCCTGGGTCTTCTGCACATGGAGATCATACAGCAGCGCCTGGAGCGGGAATTCGACCTCGACCTGGTCACCACCGCCCCCAGCGTCGTGTACAAGGTCGTCAAGACCGACGGCGAGACGCTGTTCATCGACAACCCCACCAACCTGCCCCCGGTACAGGAGATCGACTGGATGGAGGAGCCGATGGTGGACGCCCAGGTGATCACCCCCCAGGATTATGTGGGCGCGATCATGGAGCTGTGCCAGGACAAGCGGGGCACCTTCCGGGACATGAAGTACATCGAGGGCGGCCGCGTGCTGCTGAAGTACGACCTGCCGCTGAACGAGGTCATCTACGACTTCTTTGACCAGCTGAAGAGCCGCACCCGGGGCTACGCCTCCTTTGACTATGAGCTGAAGGGATATGAGCGCAGCGACCTGGTGAAGCTGGACATGTTGCTCAACGGCGAGCAGTGCGACGCGCTGTCGATCATCGTGCACCGGGACCGGGCCTATCCCCGGGGCCGCAGCATCGCCGAGAAGCTGAAGGACGCCATACCGAGGCAGCTGTTCGAGATACCGATCCAGGCCGCCATCGGCGGAAAGGTCATCGCCCGGGAGACCGTGAAGGCCCTGCGCAAGGACGTGCTCGCCAAGTGCTATGGCGGTGACATCTCCCGCAAGAAGAAGCTGCTGGAAAAGCAGAAGGAGGGCAAGAAGCGCATGCGCCAGGTGGGCAGCGTGAGCGTGCCCAGCGAGGCGTTCATGGCCGTGCTGAAGATGGACTGAACGATGAAATCATTATCCATCTATATCCATGTGCCGTTCTGCGCAAAAAAGTGCGCCTATTGCGACTTTACGTCGTTTTCAGGGCGGGAAGCCGACTGGAGACGGTATTTTGACGAAATTCTGACAGAAATAAGACTTTGGTCTGAAGTAACAGACTTCGGTCTGTTGCGCGAAGAATATCAGGTGAAAACGGTGTTCATCGGCGGGGGAACGCCCACGCTGGTGGACGCGGGCTATATCGAAAAAACGCTCGACGCCTGTCGGGACATCGCGCCCTTTGAGGCGGACGCGGAGATTACCATCGAGGGCAACCCGGGCACGCTGACGCCGGACAGGCTGGTGGCCTATCGGCGGGCGGGGGTGAACCGGCTGTCCCTGGGGGCGCAGAGCTTCGACGACGGGCTGCTTCGGTCGCTGGAGCGCATCCACACGGCGGGACAGATCGGTCAAGCCGTGACAATGGCCCGAGAGACCGGGTTTGACAACATCAACCTCGACCTGATGTACGCCCTGCCGGGGCAGAGAATGGAGCATTGGACGGACACGCTGGACGCCGCCGTCGCCCTGGGCGTACCTCACATTTCGGCCTACAGCCTGATCGTGGAGCCCGGTACGCAGATGGCGGCCCGGGTGGCCTCGGGAGCGGCAACCCTGCCGGGTGACGACGCGGTCAACGCCATGCAGCGGCAGGCCATCTCACGATTGAACGCGGCAGGCTTTCGCCGCTACGAAATATCAAATTATGCCGTGCCGGGCTGCGAGTGCCGCCACAATCTGGTCTACTGGAACCGGGGGGACTACCTTGGGCTGGGCTGCGCGGCGCACTCGCTGCTGGGAGGGCGTCGCTTTCACAATCCGGAATCGATGGACGAATACCTTGCCGGCGTCCGTCGGCTGGACGAGGCTTGGCTGACCCAGCAGGATGTGATGGAAGAGACGCTGCTGCTCTCCACCCGCACGGTTCGAGGGCTTGATCTGGCGGGATGGGAGCGTGCCTTCGGGGTTCCCTTTGAGCGGGGGCGCGAGGCGGCGGTCGGGTGGCTTGAAGCGGGCGGCCTGGTTGAGCGCGTCGGCGGCCACCTGCGGCTGACTACCCGGGGCATGGAGGTCCAGGACGCGGTGGTGCTGGAGCTTTTGGGAGAAGACAGATGAAAAAAAGCGGTTGGTTGAAATGCCTGTGTCTGGCAGTGTGCCTGTGCGCGCTGACGACGGCCCTCATGGGTCGCGCCGAGGAGGCGGGCAAGGGTGCTGACATCACGAAGAAGTGCGCGTTCAAGGTGTCTGAAGGCGAGAAGGGCAAGTTTCTCGACGGCAGGGCGGGCACGCTCTGGTCGCCGAAGCACAAGGACGCCTGGGTGGGCATCAAGCTGCCCAAGGACGCGGAGGCCGGCTGGCTGCGGGTGGAGTGGATGTACGATCCCACGGCCTATGAGCTGACCGAGTACGACGCGGACATGTCGCCGCTGCGCACCCGCACCCAGGCCGATATGTGGCCCAACATCTACAGCATGTATGAGCTGCTGCCCAAGACGAAGGTCATCCAGCTGAAGCTGACGGCGAAGGACCAGTCCATATGCCGCATCGGGGTCTATTCCGCCGGCGAGCTGCCCGCGGACGTCCAGAAGTGGAACCCGCCGGTGGACAAGGCCGACCTGATGGTGCTGTCCACCCACCAGGACGACGAGCTGGTCTTCCTGGGCGGCACGATTCCCTATTACGCCGTGGCGCTCAAGAAGCCCACCGTGGTGGTATACATGACCAACTGCGCCCGCTACCGCAGGGCCGAGGCGCTGAACGCCCTGTGGAAGATGGGCGTGCGCGATTACCCGGATTTCATCAATCTGCAGGACGACAAGGTGGGTTCCATCGAGGCGGGTATCCGGTTGTGGGGCGGCAAGGACAACGTGCTGTCCCTGGTGGTGGAGCGCATTCGCCGCTACAAGCCCGAGGTCATCGTCACCCAGGACCTGAACGGCGAATACGGCCACAACCAGCACAAGATCACCGCCCGCTGCGCCAAGTACGCCATCGACGCCGCCGCGGACCCGGCCCAGTATCCGGAATCGACCCGGAAGTACGGCACGTGGCAGGTGAAGAAGCTGTACCACCACCTCTACGATGAAAACACGCTCGTGATGGACTGGGAGACGCCGCTGGACGCCTTCGACGGCAAGACGGCGCTGGATATCGCCAAGATCGGCATGAAGGAGCACAGCTCCCAGACCGGCGCCTACGCCGTCAAGAGCCACGGTACCTACGACAATTCAAAATTCGGGCTGTACTTTACCACCGTGGGGGAGGACGAGGCCAAAAACGACTTCCTGGAGCCCATCGATCCGGACGCCTCCGCCAGCTACCTGGCGGCGCACACCGACGAGATCGAAGCCCAGAAGGCCGCCTCCGCCGCCGAGCTGGCCGCCGCGGCGGAGCTTGCCCAGGCGGCTGCCGATGAGGAGCCCGAACCCGAAGCTGAGGGAGAGGAAACCGCCGAAGCAGCGGATGCCGACCCGGACGGGAATGAGGTCGAGGCGTCAGGAGATGCGCCGGATGACGCCGTCGATGCGGATGCGGATGAAGCAGGCGCTGAATCGGCGGACGACATCGCCGAAGAAACAGCGGAAGAGACGCCCGCCGAGCCGGTGGAGGGCGAAGCGGACGAAGCCCCGGAGGCGCCCGGTGAGGACGACGGCAACACCGTCCGGGCCCAGCCCGGCGTCCAGGCTGCGGGACAGCTGTTGACAGCCGCGCAGCCCACAGCCGCCCGGGAGCAGGGCGGTGGCAGCGTACTGCCCATCATCATGATCGGCGTCGGCGTGGTCGCCCTCGGCATCGGCGGCTGGTACGGCTGGCGATACATGCAGGGAAAGGGAAGGCGAAGAAGGCGCAGATGGTGAGGGTGAGAATTCGCCGATCAACCCAACATTTTACCTGACTGCCCCGTTGACGCCATCTTGCCGTAATGATGAAGCTGTATTATAATAGGGATATTAGTATAATCTGAGGGATATTCGATTCCGCAAAGCGATATCGGAGGAAGCCGAGTGGCAAACCAACCCGCGAAAAAGAAAAAGAGAAAATCAGCGTGGCAGCACACCCGCCCTATGGGCGCGCTGCCCGCTGTTATTGCGCTCATCGGCGCGGCGGCGATGCTGCTGACCTGGCTGTTGCAGTCGGCTCCGCTGCTTACCCGCAGGGCCAGCGCTGACAGTGCCGTCGGCGGCCTGCGCATCAGCGAAATCATGAGCGCAAACGCCTCCACCCGAGCCGGTAACGACGCGGGCATCGAGGACTGGATCGAGATTGAGAACGTCTCCGATCATGCCATAGACCTGACCGGCTATGCCCTGGCGCGGCAGACCAAGCCCGCCCAGGCCTTCGCCTTTCCCGGCGGGGTGCTGCAGCCCGGTGAATTCGCGGTGGTGCACGCCGACGACAGCGGCAAGGCGCAGCAGGCCGACGGCTACCACGCCCCCTTCCGCCTGCCCGCCTCCGGCGAGACGCTGGCGCTGCTGGACAAGAGCGGCAACGGCGTGGACCTGGTGGAGATACCGGCCCTGGCCCGAAACCAGGTGTACTGCCGGGACGCCTCGGGCGTATGGCAGGTCAGCGACGCTGCGACCCCCGGCACGGCCAATCGCGTCGAGCGCTACGGCGGCGGGGACGAGGATGCCCGGCCCGTCGCGGTGCTGCCCGGCCCGCTGGAGATCACCGAGATCATGGCCGACAACTGCACCTTCTTCATGGATGAGACCGGGGCGTGCCCGGATTACGTTGAAATCCATAATACCTCATCAAGTCCCGTGGATCTCTCCGGCTGGTCGCTGTCCGACAAGGCCGAGAAGCTCCAGCGCTGGCAGTTTCCCTCCGTGATCCTGCCCGCCGGAGGCTGGCTGGCCGTGCACTGCTCGGGCATGGACCGCAGGGACGATCCGGCCCACCTGCACACCAATTTCCGCATCTCCAACAAGAGCGACAACGTGTTCCTGACGGATCCCAACGGCAACACCGTCAGCCACGTCAGGACCCCGGCCATGGAGCCGGACCAGAGCTACAGCCTGCTTGAGACCGGCTGGAGCAAGCAGTTCTCGCCCTCGCCGAACTATCCCAATACCCCCGAGGGCGCGGACGCCGCGGCCCGGGAGATCCAGCAGCGCAACGACAGGGGCGTGCGCATCACCGAGGTGCTGGCCTCCTCAACCAAGTCCGACGACTGGATCGAGCTGTACAACGGCACCTCCGCGGCGGTGGATCTGTCCGGCTGGGGCCTGTCCGACAACGCCGGCCGTCCCCGCAAATGGCAGTTTCCCTCCGGCACCGTGATCCAGCCCGGAGCCTACCTGGGCGTGTTCGCCAACGGGCTGAACGCCACGGCGGAAGGCCGCATACAGACCAACTACTTCCTCTCCGCCGACGGGGGATACTCCGTCGTGCTGTCAGAGCCCGACGGCGCCATCATAGACCGGCTGTTCGTGCCGATGCAGTACGCGGATATCTCCTACGGTCGCACGGACGACGGCAGCGGCATGCGCTTCTTTACCACCGTGACCCCCGGCGCGGGCAACAGCGGCCCGGCCTACTACGGACGCGCGCCCAGGCCCGTCTATTCCGTGGAGGGCGGCATGTTCAAAAGCGGCGACAGCCTGACGGTCGAGCTGTCCGCGCCCTCGGGCTGCCGGATCTACTATACCCTGGATTGCACCGACCCCACCGAGAGCAGCACGCCCTACACCGGGCCGATCCAGGTCACCGATACCACCATACTGCGCACCCGGGTCTACGGCGACGGCTATCTGGAGTCCATCATGGACAGCCAGAGCTATCTGTACAACGTGAACAACGCAAACGGCACCGTGTTCGTGGTGTCGCTGGTGTCCGACCCCTACAACCTCACCAGCGACGAGGCCGGCATCATGGTCAAGGGCCCCAACGCGGAGCCCAAGTATCCCTACGGATCGATGAACAAGGGCGCGAACTTCTGGATGGACTGGGAGCGGGAGGGCCATGTCGAGGTGTTCAACCCCGACGGGAGCACCATGATCTCCCAGGAGTGCGGCATCAAGCTGCACGGCCAGTTCAGCCGCGCCGAGAAGCAGAAGGCCTTCAAGGTCATCGCCCGGAGCCAGTACGGCGCGAACCGCTTCGAGGCCGCCATATTCAGCCATCGTCCCTACACCGAATACCAATCCTTCCTGCTGCGCTCCTCCAGCGAGGACGGCTACAAGACCCGCTTCCGCGACGCGCTGCTGCAGCGGCTGGCCGAGGGCGGCTGCGTGGACTACCAGGAGACCGAGTTCGGCGTGCTGTACATCGACGGCCAGTATTGGGGCCACTACAACCTGCGCGAGCGCATCTGCAAGTCCAATATCTGCCAGTTCGAGGGCTGGGAGGGCGACGAGGACGACATCGACCTGGTCAAGGCCAACACCAACGTGATGCAGGGCAGCAACGAAACCATGGTCCAGCTGCTGGATTACGTCACCAGCCACGACATGAATACCGCCGAGTCCTATGAGGTGCTGGACAACGCCATCGACATCCAGAACTACATCGAATACATGGCGGTGGAGATGTACACCGGCAACACCGACACGCTGAACGTGAAGCGCTACCGCAACCCGAAGAAGGACGGAAAGTGGAAGTGGGTGCTGTTTGACCTGGACTGGTCCTTCTCGGTGGATACCAACTCGCCCCAGCGCTGGCTGACCCCCGGCGGCATGGGCAACAACCTGCGCACCGACAACAAGCTGTTCATCGCCTGCATGAAGAACGAGACCTTTGTCGATCGCTTCCTGACCTACCTGGGCGAGAAGATGGCCACCACCTACAGCGCGGACAACATCAAGGCCCTGGTGGACGAGTTCTACAACGCCATCGCGCCGCTGATGCCCGACCACTACGCCCGCTGGGAGTTCAGCGAATCCGAGCATAAGTCGGCCATCCGGGAATTCGTGCGCTACGCGGAGAAGCGCCCCTATCGGATGCTGCAATTCATCAAGTACAACAAGTACCTCCCGCTGACCCAGAGCCAGATGGAGCACTACTTTGGCGAAGTGATGCGGCAGGTGGGCGTGAGCTACGGGGATATCGGGAAGCCGTAGGGAATGGGGATCAGAAAATGCCGTGGCGACTGATAGTCGCCGCTACGAAGGAAACGGTGATATCTCTAACGTCGGCAACCAGCCGTCACGCTATTATAAATTTCGCAAAGAAGGATGCGCATGCAAATCAAGAGAAACGCCCTGCCGGCGCGGCACGAGCTAAAATACTTCATCAATCCGGCAGAGCTGGAGGCCCTTCGCCAGCGGCTCCGCGGCGCCCTGACTATGGACAGGCACTGCGTGGGCGGTAGGCCCTACGCCATCCGCTCTCTGTACTTTGACGACATTGAGGATTCCGCCTTCTACGACAAGCAGGCGGGCGTGATGCACCGCGAGAAGTATCGCATCCGCATCTACAACATGTCGGACAAGGCCATCTTTCTGGAGCGCAAGCGCAAGCTGGGCGACCTGATCCAGAAGTCCAGCGTGCAGATTACCCGTCGGCTGTGCGACCAGCTGGCGGCAGGCAACCCGGGCGGTTTGCAGAAGTCCCAGAGCCCGCTGCTTCAGGACATGTATGTGCAGATGCGCACGAAGCTGCTCAGGCCGAAGGTGATCGTGGATTACGCGAGGGAAGCGTACCTTCACCCGGTGGAGGACGTGCGTATCACCTTCGACATGAGCCTGCGTTCCGGCCTTTCCAGCATGGACCTGTTCAACAGGCGCCTTCCAACGGTGTGCCCCCACGATCGGAACGTGGAGATCCTGGAGATCAAATTCAACAACTACCTGCCGGGCTACATCTCGGGCCTGCTGCACGGCGTGGAGGCCGAGCGCAGCGCCGTCTCGAAGTACGTGCTGTGCCGCAGATACGAACCGCTGGGATGATCGTTTGATATAAATATACAACGCACAGGAGGGAATACCCATGAACAGCATCTTTTCCAACCTCTTCAGCTCCCAGACCATCACCCCCGCGTCGTTCCCGACGATCCTGGTATCGCTTGTGCTGGCATTGGCCGTGGGCCTGTTTATCGCCTGGATCTACCGGCGCAACTATCGCGGTGTGATGTATTCCAACAACTTCACCCTCACCCTGGTGATGATGACGCTGATCACCTGCCCGGTGGTCATGTGTATCCGCGAATCGATCCAGCTGTCCATGGGCATGGTGGGCGCGCTGTCCATCGTGCGCTTCCGCACCGCTGTGAAGGACCCGATGGATACCGCTTACATGTTCTGGGCGCTGACGATGGGCATACTGCTGGGCGCGGGTCAGTTCTTCCTGACCGCCTGCGCGGTGGTGGGCATCGGCCTGCTGCTGACGGTGCTGGTGCACATCCAGTCCAAGGGCCTGAACAGCTACCTGCTGGTGGTGCGCATGTCCGAGGATTCCGAGCGCCAGGCCAACCAGCTGGTGAACAACCTGAAGGTTACGCAGCTGAAGAGCAAGACCGTCTCCGCCAACGGCATCGAGGCCACCTATGAGGTGCGCGTGGAAAAGCCTGACGCCCTGCTGAACAAGCTGCGCGCCCTGCCCGGCGTGTATGACGCGACGCTGGTGGCTTATAATGGGGAAGCGATTTAATTCTGATTTCCCCATCAAACAATCAATGGAGGTAGATGCCTCTTGACTCAAAACAACAGACCGGGTCGACCATCCCAGGCTGAGAGCCGCTTCGGTTCCCTGGAGAACGAGCGATCCGCCCAGGGGCGTCCTTCTCAGCCCCGGCGCTCGCCGCAGCCGACCCGAAGGCCGTCGAATACGCCGCGTCAGGGCGGCGCGCCGTCAAGGGGATCGGTCGGTCCGTCCTCCGGGGCGCTGCCCAGGGGCTTTTTGCCACTGGTGGGCGTGTGCGTGCTGGTGATCGTGCTGGGCATTGTGCTGCAGGGCCTGATGCCGAACGGCTTCATGCTGACGGGCATCAAGGATCAGGCCGAGCGACCGGTGGCCGCTCAGGTCTCCGAGATCCACGGCGAGGGACCGATCCGTCTCAACGAGATCATGTCCGCTAACGGCGGCGTTCTGGTGGACGACAACGGCCAGACGCCCGACTGGGTGGAGGTGGCCAATATCAGCGCCCGACCGGTGAATCTGCGGGGCTACGTGCTGGCCAAGAACGCCAAGGCGGGCAACGTGTTCGTGTTCCCCGATCTGGTGCTGGAGGCGGGTCAGGGCCTGGTGGTGTACGCCGACAGCACCCTCCAGGATGAGGACGGCGGCGCTGAGCTGCACGCCCCCTTCCGGCTGTCCTCCGGCGGCGACGTACTGATGCTGTTCAACGATGCCGACGTGGCGGTGGACACCGTGAATATCCCGGCCCTGTCTGAAAATACGGCCTATGTGCGGGTGGATCGGGATCATTGGGCCGTCAGCGAGCAGCCCACCCCCGGCATGTTGAACACCGAGGAGAATTACCGGGCCCTCACCAGCGTAATGCAGAATTCGCCGGTACAGCTGGCCGAGATCGTGGCCTCCAACAGCAAGCTGCGCCCCGACGAAAGCGGCGTGGTCCATGACTATGTGATGCTACGCAACACCTCCGGCGACGCGATGGACATCGGCGGCTGGTACCTGTCCGATACGCCCCGGCTGCCCCGGCTGTGGAAGTTCCCGCAGGGCGTGGTCATCCCGGGGGGCGACACGCTGGTGGTATACTGCTCCGGCCTGAACCGCGTGGAGGATGCGGGTCACCTGCATACCAGCTTCCGCCTGTCCAGCGAGGGCGAGACTCTGACGCTGAGCAACGCCCAGGGCCAGCCTGTGGACAGCGCCACCTACGATTTGCTGCGCACCGACGAGGCCTATGTGCGCGACTCGGACGGCAGCTGGAGCGTGAGCGCGGGGACAGCGCAGTAGGAATGCACAAAAAATTCAGGGGCGCGGCACAAGCGTCCCTGCATGATTTTTATCGACACAAACGGTAATTTGCCTATGAAGACACACGTCATTTATCCCTCTGTCGTGCCCCTGCCCGCGCTGGCGGGGCGCGTTTTCAACCCGGATGACGAGCCCTTCTGCGAGGGTTCCTATGCCCCTGTCGACTGCTACCCCTGGGATGGGGACTATCGACCCGAGGCGCGGGCATACCTGGCCTGGGACGACGCGGGGCTGCGGGTGCTGCTGTGCGCCAAGGAACCGACGGTCTCCGGGCAGGTGACGGCCTTCGGTGGCCCGGTGTGGAGGGACAGCTGCCTGGAATGCTTTCTGCGCCCCTTCGGGGATGATCCGCGCTACGTGAACATCGAGGTCAACGCCGCCGGCGCGACGCTGATCGGCATCGGCCCGGACCGGGAAAACCGCACGGAATTGACGGCCTGCCCTGAAGGCATGGACATTCGCGCTTCACGTCACGACGGGGGCTGGTGGGCCGTGGCCTATACGGCGCCCTTTGCATGGCTGGAGGCGCTGTTCGGACGGCCCTTGGATCGAAGTCTCCCCATCCTGGGCAACTTCTACAGCTGCGATGAATCGATCCATCCCCACTTCGGCTGCTGGAGCCCCATCGAAGCGCCGCAACCGGACTTCCACCGGCCGGAGTGCTTCGGGCGGTTGATCCTCGCTGAGCGGGCGGACATGGAGTTCTTTGACGTCTGCGACGCGCAGGGCGAGCCCACCGGCGCAGTCGTGTCCAGGGACGTGGCCCACCGGGAGGGCATACGCCATCGCACGGCCCACGTGTGGGTGGTGCGCCGGGTCGACGGACGCTGGCAGGTGCTGCTGCAAAAGCGCTCCGAAGACAAGGACTCCTTTCCCGGCAAGTACGATACCTCCTCCGCAGGTCACATCCCGGCGGGGGACGAGCCGTTGGAATCCGCGCTGCGGGAGCTGGCCGAAGAGCTGGGCATCCGCGCAAGGCCTGAACAGCTGCGCTATGCCGGCGCCTTCGATATCCGCTACGAGAAGGTATTCCACGGTCGCCTGTTCCGGGACAACGAGCTTTCCCACGTCTACGTGTACCGGGAGCCGGTGGACGTCGAAAAGCTGACCTTGCAGAGGGATGAGGTTTCCCGGGTGGATTGGTTCGACCTGGAGACCACCTGGGCCGAGCTGCCGACCCGCAGGGACATCTACTGCGTGCCCACCCCGGGGATGGCGGTGCTGAGGGAATACCTGAAGGACAACCGGACAATATGCTGACAGGATCCTTCGCTTCACACGGTATGGCGAGCGTTTGTCGCTGTACTGGGCGAAGCGAAGGATCCCTTTTTGTGTTCATATTGTCAAATGCCGGTCAATTCCTCAGGCTGTGCAGCGGCGCGGGAATCCTGCCGCCCCTGTGGATGAACAGGCTGGAATCCAGCGTGCGCACGGGGATGATCGGGGCATGGCCCAGCAGGCCGCCGAATTCCACGCTGTCGCCCACGTCCTTGCCGGGGGCGGGAATGACGCGCACGGCGGTGGTCTTGTTGTTGACCATGCCGATGGCGGCCTCGTCGGCGATGATGGCGGCGATCGTCTCGGCGGGGGTGTCGCCGGGAATCGCGATCATGTCGAGGCCCACCGAGCAGACGCAGGTCATGGCCTCCAGCTTTTCCAGGGATAGCGCGCCCTTCTGGGCGGCCTGTATCATGCCGATGTCCTCGGAGACCGGGATGAACGCTCCGGAGAGCCCGCCCACATGGGACGAGGCCATCACGCCGCCCTTCTTCACCGCGTCGTTGAGCAGCGCCAGCGCCGCCGTGGTGCCGTGGGCGCCGCAGGTCTCGAGGCCCATCTCCTCGAGGATCGCGGCCACGGAGTCGCCCACCGCCGGGGTGGGGGCCAGGGACAGGTCCACGATGCCGAAGGACACGCCAAGGCGTCGGCTGGCCTCGCGGGCCACCAGCTGGCCCACCCGGGTGATGTGGAAGGCGGTGCGCTTGATGGTCTCGGCCACCTCGTCGAAGGGCGCGTCCTTCACGCCCTCCAGGGCCACCTTCACCACGCCGGGGCCACTGACGCCCACGCTGACGGCGCAATCGCCCTCGCCGGGACCGTGGAACGCGCCGGCCATGAAGGGATTGTCCTCCACCGCGTTGCAGAACACCACCAGCTTCGCACAGCCCAGCCCGCCGCTTTCGGCGGTGGCGGCGGCCGTATCCTTCACCGTCTGCCCCATCAGGCGCACGGCGTCCATGTTGATGCCCGCCCGGGTGGAGCCCACGTTCACCGACGCGCACACCAGGTCGGTGCTGGCCAGCGCCTCCGGGATCGATTCGATCAGACGCCGGTCGGCCTCGGTGATGCCCTTGTGCACCAGCGCCGAATAGCCGCCAATGAAGTCCACGCCCGCGGTCTTGGCGGCCCGATCCAGTGCCCGTGCCACCTTTACCGGGTGCCGTATCGCCCCGGTGACCAGCGCCGCGGGGGTCACGGAGATGCGTTTGTTGACAATGGGCACGCCGTAGTCCCGCTCGATCTGGCGGCCCACCTCCACCAGGCGCTCGGCCCGTCGGGTGATCAGGTCGTAGATGTTGCCGCAGAGCCGGTCCTCGTCGTCGGTGACGCAGGAAAACAGCGATATGCCCATCGTGATCGTGCGCACATCCAGCTTCTGGTGGTCGATCATGTTCAGGGTTTCCAGAATTTCAGAGGTGTTGATCATGTGCATGGTTCAGGACCTCCTCAGATCTGGTGCATCGCTTCGAAGATTTCGCTGCGCTGGATGCGTATCTGCACCCCGATGCGGCCCGACAGGGCGTCCAGCTCGGTCTTCAGCGTATCGAAGGAGCAACCGTCGGATGAGACGTCCGCGATCAGTATCATGCTGAACAGCCCGGAGACGATGGTCTGGGTGATGTCCAGTATGTTGGCGTCGTTTTCATAGAGGATGCGGCTGACCTGGGCGATGATGCCCTTTTTGTCCGTGCCCAGCACGCTGATGACCGCCTTTTTGGTTTCGTTCATGGGGTTGACCTCCTGTAAGTATATACTTATAGATAAACTGCTTGTGCACTACAGTTCGGCATATACGGATACTGTGTTATCACAAATCATTTTCATCTTTTTGCAATCGTGGAAACAGTACCCGCATATAATCCTGTTTCTCGTGCACAGCCCTGACCACGAAGACCTCGCCGGGCTGAATCCGGTAGACGGCGAGGTAGCCCTGGAAAATGACGAAGCGATATCCGCTGTCTAACACGCCTGGCAGGAATATGCGCGCACCGGTCTCCGGATAATCCGCGAGGATGTCCGTTGCGTCCACAATGCCGTCGGTGATTCGATCCGCCGCCTGGGTATTCTGATATTGGGATTCGATATAGTCCCCAATCTCGAACAGGTCGTTCAGGAATTCCGGGGAGTAGTTGATCCTATATCGCATGGTGTCGCTCCTTGAGCCTGGCGCGCACCTGATGGGGCGTGAGCCAGCCCTTCTCTTCTCCAGCCTTCATGCCCTTGTTCATCTCGCACATGAATTGAAGCGCCGCTTTGGTCTGGATATAGTCCTCTTGGTCTGAGATGTCCACCAGCGCATAGGCGCCATGGCCGTTGCGGGTAAGATAGACAGGCTCGCCTGGAGCCACGTTTTCCAGCAGCATGGAGTAGTTCCGTAGCTCGGAAATCGGCTTGATGTTGGGCATGCGACCACATCTCCCATCTTTTTTTCTGAGTATAGCACAATTATGTTCAAAATTCAACATCAAATTCTGCATGTTTTTTGTCCTTAACGGAGTATATGTTTGCATTTCTTCCCAGAGCACGTTATAATGTTGCCAGTTTCAGTAATGGAGGAAATCCCATGCTTTCACAATACCTGATGATCGGCGAGATCACCAAGCCCCAGGGGGTGCGGGGGGAGGTCAAGGTGCGGCCCTGCACCTGCGACCCGGAGCGCTTCGAGGGGCTTGAAACCGTTTACATCGAAAAGGACGGGGGCTATGCGCCGCTGAAGATCACCGTGAACCGACTGGGCGCGGACGCGGTGTTCATGAACGTGGCGGGCGTCACGGACCGGGACATGGCCGAGAAGCTGCGTGGCACGCTGCTGTACATCGACCGGGCCCACGCGGTGGCGCTGGACGAGGACAGCAACTTTCTCACCGACCTGTACGGCCTGCGCGGCGCGGTGGACGACGGGCGGGACCTGGGCAAGCTCGCCGAGGTCATGCAGCCCGGCGGCAACGACGTGTACGTGTTCAGGGGGCCGCTGGGCGAGGTGCTGGTGCCGGCGTTGAAGAGCGTGGTGCTGGCCGTGGACCTCCAGGCGGGCGAAATGCGCCTGGACGGCAGGCGGCTGGACGAGGTGGCGGTGTTCGATGAGGATTAAGGTCTTTACGCTGTTTCCCGACATGCTGCGGCCCATGCTGGGTCAGTCCATACTGGGGCGTGCGATCGCGGCGGGGCTTTTGCAGGTGGACCTGATCGACATCCGCGACTATTCCACGGAAAAGCACCGCAACACCGACGACTATCCCTTCGGCGGCGGCGCGGGCATGGTGATGGCCGCCCAGCCCATCGTGGACGCCTTCGCGGCCAACCTGCCCGACCCCTACCCCGGGCGGCGCATCTACCTGTCTCCCCGGGGGCGCACGCTGAACCAGCGCGTCGTCGAGGAATTGGCGGGAGAGTCGGAGCTGGCGCTTCTGTGCGGCCACTACGAGGGCGTGGACCAGCGGGCGCTGGACGCGGTGATCGACGAGGAGCTTTCCATCGGCGATTATGTGCTCACCGGCGGCGAGCTGGGGGCGCCGGTGGTGATCGACGCGGTGGCGCGGCTGGTGCCCGGGGTGCTGGGCTCCGACGAATCCGGCGCGGACGAGAGCTTCACTACGGGCCTGCTGGAATACCCCCAGTACACCCGCCCCGCCGACTTTCGGGGCAAGAAGGCGCCCGAGGTGCTGCTGGGCGGCAACCATGCCGACATCACCGCCTGGCGGCGGGAGCAGTCGCTGGCGCTGACGCTGAAGAGGCGGCCCGAATTGCTGGAAACCGCCCCGCTAAACGGGGACGACCGGGCGATGCTTTCACGGCTGAAGCGGGCGGGGGAGGTGGAGGCGCTGCTCGCGGCCCACGGCGTCGGCCATGAGCGCCTGTCGCTGAAGGAAGCAGACCAGTGGCCCAGGCGGTGGTTTTCCGCCTTCGTGCCCGAGGCCAGCCGCAAGGCCGCGAAGAAGCAGTGCTTCTCCGGACGGAGGCACCGGGGCTTTTTGTGGCAGGCGTTTTCCATGGGCTACATCCCCGATTCTGTCGGGGGCGACGCGGCATGGGAAAGGTGGCAAGCCTGCGGCATACAGCGCTGCCTGCTCTGCCTGCCGGACGACGCTCTGCTTTACCGGGTACAGGGGATATCGCCGGATGCCCTCGCCACCCTCGGCTGCGCCATCCTCGCCGACGAAGCACTGACATACACATGGATGCAGACGGGAAATCCGGGCAGGGGGCCCTATTATTATGGCGCCGGTCAGGTCGGCGCTGTTCTGCCCGATTAATCTTTTGCTTGCAAATATGCAAAAAATTGATTATAATGAATCCACAAAATATGGAATGGAGGAACGCACATGAAGAATTTCAACCGTATACTGGCCCTGCTGGTGACTGTGCTGCTGCTTTTTGGCGCGACGAGCGCTTTTGCGGAAGCTAAAGTGGCCCTCGACGCGCCGCAGGACCTCGATGTCCCCGACCTGGATATCGACGTTCCCGACCTGGGCGTCGACGGCCTCGACCTGGACATCGCCTCGGAAGTGATCGAGCTGTCCGATGACCTTCCCCTGGTCGAAGAAGCGCCTGAAGCCGCCGACACCGTCAGCAATGCCGATGAGGAGGCCCCCCGGATTTATGAATACGCCTACACGATGCGCGTCGGGGAGAAAAAGAGAGTACTTCCCGCCACATACGTGTATCAGTTTGGAAACATAATCAAGATGACCTCCAGCGACCCGACAATCGCCAGAGCAACAGGCGGCATCATTATCGCGCTTGCTTCGGGCAGGTGTCTCGTCACCGCGACAATCGGCAGAATACCGTACTTGCCGTACTCGCATCCGAAAGTGTATAAATATGACATCACCGTCGTCGGTGGACCCGTGCTCTCAGAGACTGAAAAGACGCTGAACATCAACGAAACCTTCCAACTGAGTGTCAGCGACCTCGGCAAACTCAGTATCACATCCTGGTCCTCCAGCGACCCCGGGGTGGCCACGGTTGACGACGGCAAGGTCACCGCCGTGGGCGAGGGCCAGTGCGTCATTTCCGTCGAGCTCAGCAACGGCGGGGTTTTGAAATGCAGGGTTGAGGTCAAGGACGATGGCGGGCTCACCTGTAACAGTGTCACACTGACGCTGCGTAAACTGTCAACTGTGAGGCTCAAGGATCCTCGCTTGCGCAAGGTTACCTGGTCATGCAGCGACCCTCGCATCGTGAAAATTAAGACAAAGGGTTCAATTTGTCTCATCATTGCCAGGAAGAAGGGCGAATGCACCATCACAGCCAGGGTGAAGGGCGGCGAGACGTACACCTGCAGGGTCACCGTTGAATAGGCGCAGCGCTGAAATCCGGAAGTTTAACACACTCTTCCTTGCCCCTTTCCACGCCGCATGCTATAATGTTCAGGTTGAATTCGGACGGTCCGCTGCCACAGGCTGGTTATGAACGTCCTGGTGAGGAAAGGAGGAACATCCCATGAATGAGATCATCCGTTCCATCGAGAGCGCCCAGCTCAAGAAGGACATCCCCCAGTTCGCGGTCGGCGATACCGTTCGCGTTCAGGTGAAGGTTGTCGAAGGCTCCCGCGAACGTCTGCAGGCCTTTGAAGGCGTGGTCATCGCCCGCCGCAACGGCTCTGTCCGCGAAACGTTCACCGTTCGCCGCACTTCCTACGGCGTCGGCGTCGAGCGCACGTTCCCGCTGCACAGCCCCCGCGTGGACAGCATCAAGGTCGTCCGTCGCGGCAAGGTTCGTCGCGCGAAGCTGTACTATCTGCGTCAGCGCAGCGGCAAGGCAGCCAAGGTCAAGGAGAGGACCTGATTTCCTGGCCACACTCGGGAATCGCACCTGTGCGATTCCCGTTTTTATAATGCTGTACGAGAGAGGATATTCCCATGCCCAACGATCGCATCAACTGGTATCCCGGCCACATGGCGAAATCCCGCCGGCTGCTGCAGGATCAGCTTCGGGCGGTGGACGCGGTGATCGAGCTCTGCGACGCCCGCGCGCCGCAGGCCACCCGCAACCCCGACCTGGGCAGGCTGACCCGTGGCAAAAGCCGCATACTGGTGCTGAACAAGGCCGACCTGGCCGACGACAGCCAGACCGCCCGCTGGCTGGAGCGCTTTCGTCGGGGGGGGCTGACCGCCCTGCGCTTCAATTCAAACGGCGGCAAGGTGAAGGACATACTGGGCCACATCGAGGCCGCGTCAAAGCCCGCCCTCGAGCGCTATGCCGCCCGGGGCGTGCGCAAGACGATACGCTTCATGGTCATCGGCATCCCCAACGTGGGAAAGTCCACCTTCATCAACCGGCTGCACGGCACGGCCATCGTCAAAGCCGGCGACCGCCCCGGCGTCACCCGGGCCAACCAGTGGGTGAAGATCGGGCCCTTCCTGGAGATCCTGGATACCCCTGGCATGCTGCCGCCCCGCATGGACGACCAAGAGGGCGCGAGGCTGTTGGCTTACCTTGGTTCCATTCGCGACGAGATCATGGACACCGAGGACCTGGCCGGGAGCCTGATGGCGCTGCTGAATGAAATCAACCCCGCCGCCCTCGCCGCCCGTTACAGGCTGCCCGAGGATTGCGGCGAGGCTCCCCATGAGCTGCTGGAGGGCGCCTGCAAGGGCCGGGGCTGGCTGCTGTCCGGGGGACGGTATGACACCGCAAGGGCCGCCGCGCTGGTGCTGGATGAATTCCGGGCCGGAAAGATCGACAAAATCACGATTGAGAGGGCATGACCATGCAGAATGACAAGCCCCGCCGCAGGCGGGAGACCCCGGAGGAGAAGCTGCATCGGCTGACGGAGATCGAGCGCGGCCTGTGGGCGGACGGTCATGTGATCGCCGGCATTGACGAAGTGGGGCGGGGACCGCTGGCCGGGCCGGTGGTGACCGCCTGCGTGTCCATCCCACGGCAGAAGCTGGTCATGGGCGTGGACGATTCCAAGAAGCTGTCCGAGAAGCGCCGGGAAGCCCTGTATCCGCTGCTGATGGCGGCGGCGGACTATGCCCGGACGACCTTCGTCTGGCCGGAGGAGATCGACGCCGTCAACATACTGAACGCCACGAAGAGGGCCATGGAGACCTGCGCCGCCGATTTCGGGGGAGACATCATACTCATCGACGCGGTGCAGAGCCTACGCCTGCCCTGTGAGGCCCGGCCGATGGTGCACGGCGACGCCCTCAGCTACATGATCGGCGCGGCGTCCATCGTGGCCAAGGTCACCCGTGACCGCTACATGGTGGAGCTGGACGCCCAGTTCCCGATGTACGGCTTTGCCCGGAACAAGGGCTACGGCACCGCCGAGCACATCGCGGCGCTGAAGCGGTATGGGCCATGCCCGGCGCATCGGCGCAGCTTCATAAGGGGCATACTGGGGGAGGACGCATGAACAGGCGCAGCATCGGCGCGGAGGGCGAGGCCGACGCCCGGGCGTTTTTGATACGCAAGGGCGCGAAGATACTGGAGACGAACTACCGGCGTCCCACGGGCGAGATCGACATCATCGCCAAACAGGGCGGCACGCTGCTGTTCGTGGAGGTCAAGCGCCGCTCCTCGCTGCGCTATGGCAGGCCCGCCGAGGCCGTGGATCGGCAGAAGCAGTCCCACATACTCCGCACCGCCCAGCTGTACCTCCAGGAGAAGCGCCTCGCCGACGCTCCTGTGCGCTTCGACGTGATCGAGGTGCTGCCGGGTCAGATCCGGCACATCGAAAATGCCTTCGATGCTTCGGCGATCTATTGATATCCGAAAAATACCGCGCAATACGGCGGCGCGTCTGGCGGCGCCGTATTGCGCGGTATTTTTCGATGATCCTTTAAGCTGCATTTAAGGTTTGCGCCGTATAATCATGGCAATCAAGGGGCAGGGGCGACCGAAGCGGACTGACATGGACAGCGCTCGGACGACCTCTGCCGCAATAGAGGAGGATTGTCACATGTTGAAAAAATGGATTTCTCTGGCAATTGCGCTGGCGCTGGCCCTGTCCACCGTCTGCTTGGCCGATGGGGCCGCGGAGGCTTCCGACAGGACGGCCATCGAAGCGGCGCTGAACCTCAAGAACATGGATCAGGAATGGACCTACAGCGCCGACGCCGACGCCTGGACGCTGTCCGTGGTGACGGCGGTGACCCGGCCCGTGATCGAGGACGAGGAGGGCGTGTCCGTATGTGTGCCGGGCGCCTACGTCACAGGCATCGACACCGACGGCGACGGCGTCGCGGATGTGATCGCCGAAGGCGCGGACGGCGCGGTCAAGGGCTCCCTGGTGATCGACTACGCGGCCGAAATCACCAGTACCAACGGCCAGACCTACACCGCGGCCACCGCCCCGGTGGTACTGAACACCGGCGCGGCGGGTTACGGCAATTCCAGCAGCACTCCCGCCGCCACGACCTACGCAGCCGAGGGCTATGTCAACGTGGCCTGCGGCAATCGGGGCAAGCAGGACAGTGTCACCAACGCGGCCGGGGAGACCGTCTACACCGGCGACGCGCCCTCCTGCCTGGTCGACCAGAAGGCGGCGACCCGTTTCGTGAAGTACAACATACTGCTGGGCAACCTGCCGGGCAGCGTGGATTACTGGGTGTCCACCGGCGGCAGCGGCGGCGGGGCCCACGCGGTGATGTTCGCGGCGACTTCAAATAACCCGGTCTTTTATGACTACCAGATCGAGGTGGGCGCGGTGGGCGTCTACAGGAACGCGGACGGCAGCTACAGCACCAGCGTTACCATCGACGGCGAGGCGGTGGAGCTGTCCGACGGCGCCTGGGGTTGCGTGGCCTACAGCGCCATCACCTCGCTGGCCGAGGCCGACATGGCTCAGGCGATGGAGTACACGCTGAATACCGATTTCAGCTTCAACACGGAATTCCAGCAGGCGCTGGCGAAGGCGCTATCGGATGAATACATGGACTACATCAATGCCCAGGGCATGACGGTAGAGGAGGCGAAGGTGGGCTTTGACCTGGACGGCGACGGTTTGCTCGCCAGCACCGTGGCGCTGACCATCGAGTACGACGCGGAGAAGTACGCCGACACCAATGGCTACGGCGGCAGCTACCTGGACCTGTACCTGGCGGAGCTGACCGAGAACCTCCAGTGGTACGTGGACAACCTGGACTATGCCACCGACTGGACCTGGTTCGACGCCGACGGCAACGCCCTCTCCGACGAGGCGGTGGCCGCCATGACCGCGGGGGACAAGGCGCAGGCCTTCATCGAGGGCCGCTATGCCAAGGGCAGCAGCGGCGGGCGCGGCGGCATGGGCGGCATGGGCCCCTCCGGCATGAACGGCGCGGCGGACTTCAAAGGCGGCAAGGGCGGCGAACGCCCGGACTTTGCCGATGGCGGGAAGCCTGATTTTGCGGGCGGCGATATGTCCGATTCCGGCGACGGTCGCGGCGTCGACAACGCCGACGTGGCCGAGGCCAGCGCAGGGGATGAGATGGACGTGGGCACCCCCGACGCGGGCACGACCCAGGCCGCGGGCTCCAGCGCCAATTCCAACAATTACGACAGCTATGACGCGCTGCTGGCGGCCTATGAGGCCGACGTGGCCGAGATCGAGGCCGGCGACATCTACGGAAACAACCTGGTGGACCTGTACAATCCGCTGAACTACATCGGCGCGGAGGACACCGAGGATCCCGCGTGGATGCGCATCGTCTGCGGCGCGGTGGAAGGCGATATCGCCATGTTCAACGCACTGAACCTCCAGCTGGCAGCTCTGAATGCGGGCGTCGACGCCACCGTCGAATGGCAGTGGGACGGCGGCCACGTGCCCGGCGAGGTATTGGGGAACAGCCTGCCCCTGTGGGTGGACATGATGTATGGCGAATATGTCAGTGGCGTGGAGACCGCCAAGGCGGCGGCCGTGAAGCAGACGGCCAACGGCGACGCCGAATCCGCCACAGGCACCGACCTGTCCGACTGGGTCAGCCTCGACGGTGAAGGCAGGGTGTCCTTTACCCTGGCCGACGGCATGGCCTACCGCACCAGCCGCGCCAGCAAGGCCGTTCCCGGCTTCGATGTGATCGACTACGGCCAGGAGGACTATGTCTTCGGCGACAGCGACACCGATGCCCGCCACTGGAGCGCGTATGTGCTGAAGGCGCTGGAGGAGAACCGGGAAACGCTGGAAGCACTGTTTGAGGGATAGACTGCGGGATGTACAATGGGGACAAAACGATAATTGACACAGCGTCACCAATGGGCTATAATAGGTTCAGCCAAATGCGATTGAAGGGAGCATGAACATGCCCAAGGGTTCCGCTGAACGGACAAACGCGCGCAGGGAGGAGATCATCTCGGCCTGCGCGCAGCTCTGTCAAACCGTGAGCTTCAATGCGGTCACGTTGAAGGACATCGCCGGGGCGACGAGCTTCACGCGCACCTCGATCTACAATTACTTCCAGACCAGGGAAGAGATATTCCTTGCCCTGCTGCAAAGGGAATTTGAGCGCTGGGCGGCGGCGCTGGACGACATGGCGGCATCCTGCGCCGCCATGAGCGTCGGGGCCTTCTCCGGCGCGCTGGCCCATACGCTGGAAGAGCGGGGCATGCTGCTGAAGCTGCTGAGCATGAACCATTTCGACATGGAGGAGAACAGCCGCCCGGAGTGCCTCCGGGAATTCAAGAAGGCCTATGGCGACGCCGTCGAGGCGCTGGGCCACTGCCTGGCGAAGTTCTTTCCCGGCATGGACGCGAAGGCCCGGCAGGGTTTCCTGTGTGCCTTCCTTCCCTTCCTGTACGGCCTGTATCCCTGTACCACGGTTTCCGATAAGCAGCGCCTGGCGATGGCGGAAGCCGGGCAGGATTATGCCTGCATGAGCGTCTGCGATATGGCCTTCAACTGCGTCAGTGCGCTGCTGAGGGGCTATGGCGGAGAGGCTAAGACGTGAGATAATCGATATACCGCAAAACAGCGTCCGACCGGGCGCTGTTTCCTATTGCGCCGAGGTAGACCTCGCCGGAAAACCCCGCGCCCTCAAACAGCGGAAACGCGGATATGAGCAGGCCGTTGGCGACCGCCTCGGTGACGGCGCTGTAGGGCACCGTCTCATCCAGGCGGTGCTCGATGTCGTTGTCCTCGAGGATCACCGTGTTCTCGGTCAGCCGGTCGGCAACCCGCCGGTATAGGCCTTCGTCCTGTGCCAGGAGGTCGCCCAGGGGCAGCAGGTACCCGCCGGCGGACATGATGTCATAGGCCTCCCGGTTCATCAGCATGACATCCAGCCGACGGTTGGCCATGGCGGCCAGTACCTTCAGCTGGGAGGCGTAGGCGTATTCATGGTTCTGCTGGGTGGCGTCCCGGCTCAGGTACAGTCCGCGGTAGAGGGACACCTCTGCTTTGCCGGGATTTGCGCCGACGGCACGGGCGAACCCCTCGTTCAACGCCCGGTCGAGGTCGTCCCCGACGGCGATGTTCGCGCAGGCGACGTACAGCAGCGCGTCCTTGCGGGTGAGCCTGTAGTACAGGATGCTGCCCAGGGCCACGGCGGCGATGAGCGCCAGTGCCAGCGGAAACTTATAGTATTCAAAGACGTAGCCGAACTTCCCGGAAAGGCTCATGTTCGACAGCGCTTCGCGGTTTTCCGCCCGCTCCGATTCGGTCAGCCTCACAGCTGCGCCCCCGTATCGGCTTCGTCCGATTCATCCTGCTTTTCCGCGTTGGGATCGTAGATCAGCGGCCTCAGCACCTTCAGCATCAGGTGGGCGCTGACGAGGGCGCAAAGCCCCTCGCCGAATATAATCAGCGGTGTGAACACGTTTACCACCAGGAAGAACATCAGCCAATGGATGAAGAATATCAGTATGGTGAGGAACAGGTAGTGGGTGCCGATGAGGAAGGCGTTCTTGAACATATTGGCCGTGGTGTTGCTGACGATGGACAGCAGCGGAAAGACATAGGCCAGGACGATGGCATAGGCGATCATGCAGGCGAATATGACCGCCAGCAGCAGCGTCCACACCACGGCGGTGGCGCCGGTGGAGGTGGCGCGCAGGCGGTACAGGAGCACGGCGTCCGCGCCGATCAACAGGCCGGTAGCCAGCATGATCAGCCAGATGACGGTGGCCTGCCTGAAATTCTGTTTAAATGAACGGAAGAACATGGTCGTGATGTAGCTGCCCTCGTCCTTCGCGATCTTGAAGGAGGTATAGTAGAGCGCGGTGGTGGACGCGCCTATGGTGACGATGGGCAGGCTGCAAATCAGCCAAAGTATGTTCAGGCAGCAGCCGTAGGCGAGCTTCAGGAAGAGCTGGCCGAATTTGCTGTCGTAGGAAAAGAAACGCATCGCTATACCTCCCGATTGAAAATAGAGTTAAAAAGCAGCGTGGGCGTCCGTGCCGCCAACGCAGCGGTTTGTTCATCCCCGTTACAGCCTTGTGGAATCCCGGTAGATCAGCTCGGTCTCGGTGTGGACCGTGCGATAGTCCAGGCTGGGCTGCTCGATGCGGGACAGCAGCAGCTGCATCGCCGTGACGGCCATGATCTGGGTGTGGATGTGCACGGTGGTCAGCGAGGGCGTCATGATGCGGGATTTGGGAGAGTCGTCAAAGCCGCAGAACAGCACGTCCTCGGGCACGGACTTGTCCAGCTTCCGCAGGATGTAGATGGCGTCGTCCGCGACGAAGTCGTTGGCGCAGATGAACACCTCCGGGAAGTCCTTCATGGAGACCAGGCTGTTCGTCAGCTGCTCCGGGCTCAGTATCTTGATGCAGAGGCGCTCGTCCACGGGAACGCCGGCCATCAGCATGGCGCTGCGAAAGGCGGTGTAGCGCTCGAAGAAGGACTGGCAGTGCTCATAGTCGCCGATGAAGCCGATCCTGCGCTTGCCCCGCACCAGCATGTCGTTGACGAAGCGGGTGATGGCGGTGGTGTTATCCATGTACAGCTGGTCGGCGGGCAGGTCGATGCCGTCCCGCTTGTGGGGGCCGTCCACAAACAATACCGGCAGCCCGAGGGTGCAGACCATCTCGTCATAGGCCCGGTCGAACATCTCGATGCAGATGACGGCCCGCGCCTGCCTGGCGTTGAAGGTGAAGGGCAGCGTGCGGCACAGGAAGTTTTCCCGCTCTACGCGGTGGGTGATCAGGGTATAGCCGCACTGGGAAAGCTCCTTTTTCAGCTTGTCCAGCATCAGCGAGGCAAAGTGCGCCCCGTCAATGGTGTTGCCGAGGAGCAGCGCGATCTCGCCCTTGCCCGGCCCCTCCTGCCCGGGGCTGACCCGGGCCTGTTCCCTTATATAGGAAAACTGTTTGTAGCCCATTTCGATGGCCTTTTGCAATATCCTCTCCCGGGTCGCCTCCGCCAGGCCCTCGGTGTTGTTGATGGCCTTGGATACCGTATTTCGGGAGACGCCCAGTTCATCGGCGATATCCTGTATGGTCACTTTTTTCATGAATGGATCCTCCTTGGTATTTCGCTGATATTGTAGCATGCAATGATGCAAATGTCAAATCAAAAAATGTGCATTTTGTGCTTTTGCAACCTCAAAAGTGCGAAAAAAGCGGTATATTACCTACTATATTGGTGTGTCAAATGGAAAATATTGTGCAAATGCATAAATTTGGTATTGACACAGGGCCTGTATAATGCTAATATATAGGCGAAGCCCCCGAATGGAATGTGCAAATGCAATCTGCCAATGCAATTGCACATTCGGGGAGAACTGCAAAAGGAGGATTATAATGAACAAGCCCTTGCCTGCCAAGGAAAAGGCGTCCTTTAAACAGAGGCGTCACAGCACCATGGTGTATCTGCGGCAGCACTGGCAGCTCTACCTGATCTTCATGTTGCCGGCGTTCGTGCTGACGATCATCTTCCGCTACATCCCGATGGGTGGCGTGGCGATCGCCTTCATGGACTACAATCCCTTCCGCGGCCTGTTGGGCAGCGAATGGGTGGGATTGGAGCACTTCAAGCGCTTCCTGTCTTCGCCCGACTTCATGACCTACTTGATGAACACCTTGAAACTGAGTGTGTTCGGCCTTCTGTGGGGATTCCCGGCGCCGATCCTGCTGGCGTTCCTGCTCAACCGCATACTCAGCTCCAAGATCAAGCAGAAGGTTCAGCTGGTGCTGTACATGCCCAACTTCATTTCGGTCATCGTCCTCTGCGGTATCGTCCGCATTCTCCTCTCGCCGACCGGCATGGTGAATTTGATTCTGGGAACGAATTACAATTTCATGACCATGCCCCAGGCATTCCGCACGATCTACATCGCCAGTGGCATTTGGCAGGGCGCTGGCTGGGCCTCCATCATCTACACCGCGGCGCTGTCAAATGCCAGCAAGGATCTGAAGGAGGCGGCTGTCATCGACGGAGCGAACCTGATCCAGCAGATCAAGACGGTTGAGTGGCCGGCGATCAAGGATACCGTACTCATCCAGTTCATCATGGCGGTGGGCAACATCATGAGCGTCGGCTTTGAGAAGGCCTACGCGCTGCAGACCGACCTGAACATGGGCGCTTCCGAGATCATCTCCACCTACGTGTACAAGAAGGGCCTTCTGGACGGCGACTACGGCTTTTCCACTGCCGTCGGCCTCTTCAACACCGTCATCAACATCGTCCTGCTGATCTCCATGAATGCCATTGTCAAGAAGATGAACGAAGGCAAGGGCATTTGATGAAAGGAGAGAGTGAGAATGAGTGTTGCGAATGTTACACCAAGGAAGAAGAAGAGTGAATTTGCCAAGTACCCCACCGGTGACAAGACGATACTGATCATTGCCTATGTGCTCCTGGGCATCTTCCTGGCAGCCATCATCGTCCCCGTGCTGTACATCATACTGGCCTCCTTCATCGATCCCATCACGCTGCAGAACAAGGGCGTGACCTTCGATTTCAGCAAGTGGACCACCACGGCCTACAGCCGCGTGCTGACCAACGGACAGATCTGGGTGGGCTTCAAGAACGCGCTGATCTATTCGGTGCTGTTCACCATCATCTCCGTCATCGTGACGCTGCTGGCTGCATACCCGATGTCCCGGTCGGATTTCCGGTTCAAGGGGTTCTTCAACACGATCTACGTGATCACGATGTTCTTCGGCGGCGGCCTGATTCCCACCTACCTGCTCATCAGCGACCTGGGAATGCTCAACACCATCTGGGCCATACTGCTGCCCGGCGCGTTCAGCGTCTGGAACATGATCATCGCCCGCACCTACTACCAGGGCGTCCCCCGCGACCTTGAGGAAGCGGCCTCTATCGACGGCGCGACCGAGATGGTCTACTTCTTCAAGATCCTGCTTCCGGTCTGCACGCCGATCATTGCCACCATCTGCATGTGGCAGTTCGTAGGCATGTGGAACAGCTACTTCGACGCCATGATCTACCTGAACGACGCCTCCAAGCAGCCCCTGCAGCTGGTGCTGCGCGGCATACTGATCCAGAGCCAGCCGGAGCCCGGCATGGTCTCCGACATGCAGTCCACCGCCGAGCGCGCCCAGCTGGCGGAGCTTCTGAAGTACGCCACCATCATCATCTCCAGCCTGCCGCTGCTGATCATGTACCCCTTCTTCCAGAGGTACTTTGACAGCGGAATCATGGCCGGCGCCGTCAAGGGATAACCCGGAAACCCGTACCCTGCAGGCCAAGCGCCTGTGAATCAGAATGTAAAGGAGATATAACCATGCGCAAGATTTCCAAGATCCTGGTCCTGTGCCTGTGCCTGGTCATGGCGATGTCCGTGGTCGCCCAGGCCGAGTACACCTTCCCGCTGGAGAAGACCGAGAGCTTCACCGCCCTGACCAACTTCCCCGTGGGCACCGAGTCCGACCCCAATAACCGCACCATCTTCAAGCGCCTGGAGGAGGCCACCAACGTCCACGTCGAGTGGCGCACCATCCAGTCCGATCAGTGGGGCGACAAGATCACCCTCGAGATGTCCAACGCCAAGACCCTGCCCGAGGTCGTGTTCAACGCCGGCTTCCGCGACACCCAGCTGCAGAAGTACGCCAAGCAGGGCGCCATCATCGCCCTGGAGGGCTATATCGACTCCTGCATGCCCAACCTGCAGAAGGTGTTCGAGCAGGCGCCCGAGTACCGCGTGATGTGCACCGACGAGAACGGCCACATCTGGGCCTTCCCCTGGATCGAGCAGCTGGGCTATGAGAAGACCGCCATCCAGACCGTCGGCAGCAGCATGCCCTTCATCAACAAGAACTGGCTGGACTTCCTTGGCCTGGAAGTGCCCACCACCGTGGACGACTTTGAGGCCGCGCTGATCGCCTTCCGCGACAACGCCGACGCCCTGAAGGCCGAGTTCAACATCGAAGGCTCCATCATCCCCATGTCCTTCATCATGAACGACCAGGACCCCTACCTGCTGATCAACGGCTTCGGCGAGGGCTATGGCGACGTGGACATCGGACGCCACATTGCCGTGACCAACGACAAGCAGGTCATCTGCACCGCCACCCAGGAGGGCTTCAAGAAGGGCACCGCCTGGATGCACAAGCTGTACGAGGAAGGCCTGATCGATCCTGAAGCCTTCACCCAGGAATGGTCCACCTACGTGGCCAAGGGCAAGTCCGGCCGCTACGGCGTCTGCTTCTCCTGGGACGTGGCCAACATCGCCCTGGTCAGCATGGACGACCTGATCGCCGGCAAGAGCTGGGTGCCGCTGCCCGCGCTGACCGCCGACGTGCGCAACATCACCCCCCAGAACGACTCCTTCACCTCCGGCTTCGATCGCGGTCGCTGCGTCGTGACCGCCAACTGCCGCAACCCCGAGCTGGTCTGCTCCTGGCTGGACCTGATGTATGATCCGATTCAGTCCCCCCAGAACAACTGGGGCACCTACGGCGAGGATGACGACTTCGACATCTTCGAGATGAGCACCAACGACGCCGGCGAGCCGATGCTGAAGCATGCCTGGCTGGGCGAGGCTTCTCCCGTCGAGGTCCGCGAGGCCGAGAGCGTGAACGGCCCCCTGGCCATCCTGGACAGCTACTACGGCAAGTATGTCACCCTGCCCGACGACGCGGCTTACCGCCTCAACTGGATCAAGGACATCTACACCCCCGACATGAACAATGACTACATCTTCCCGAAGGTGTTCATGAACGAGGCGGACAACAAGGAGTGCTCCAACCTGTCCGCAGACCTGACCAAGTGCATCAACACCGCCAAGTCCGACTGGGTCATGAACGGCTTTACCGACGCCGACTGGGACAAGCTCCAGAGCGACCTGCAGGCCTATGGCCTCCAGAAGTACCTGGAGATCCACCAGAAGTACCTGGACGCCTACTTCGCGGGCTGATCGACCATCCCATAACAGCGCCGGGGCGGCGACTGTCACTCACCGCCGCCCCGCGCGATCTCCTTCCTCCCCGAAAGGCAATGTCGTCAATTAAGGAGAGAATACGGAACCCCTCCGCTTCACTCAGCACCTCCCATTTCAGGGGAGCAAGCCGAGTGGAACGCTCTCCAAAAGCCTCCCTTTTCAGGGGAGGCAAGATGAAAAGAGCGCTCTCCAAAAGCCTCCCCTGAAAGGGGAGGTGGCCCCGCCGTAGGCGGGGTCGGAGGGGTTCTGAACGCCAAGATGATGACATTGCCCCGATAGGGGAGGGAGGCCTCCATACCCAACCGAAACCGCGACAGGAAGGAAACGCATATGATCAGCCAGACATTGCAAAAGGCGCGGGACTTTGAGGCCCAGTACGCTCCCTATGTGCCCCAGGAGGAACGCCCGGAATTCCACGTCACTGGCGGGATCGGCTGGATCAACGACCCCAACGGCTTCTCCGTCTACAGGGGCGAGTACCACCTCTTTCACCAGTACTATCCCTACAAGGCCATCTGGGGGCCCATGCACTGGGGTCATCTCAAGACCCGGGATTTCATCCGCTGGGAGCGGCTGCCGGTGGCCCTGGCCCCCGACATGCCCTACGACAAGGACGGCTGCTTTTCCGGCAGCGCCATCGAATTGCCGGACGGACGCCAGCTGCTGATGTACACTGGCGTGCGGGAGGAACGGCAGGAGGACGGCTCGATGAAGCCCTTCCAGACCCAGTGCCTGGCCGTGGGAGACGGCGTGGACTATGAAAAGCTCGACGCCAACCCCGTGCTCACCGCCGCGGATCTGCCCAAGGGAGGCAGCACCGAGGACTTCCGCGATCCCAAGATGTGGCGGGAGGGCGACGGCTATTATGCCGTGGTGGGAAATCGCCCGGCGGACGGCAGCGGCTCGATACTGCTGTTCAGGAGCGAAGACGCCTTCCACTGGACCTATCAGGGCCGCGTGGCCTCCAACCATCGCCAGTACGGCATGATGTGGGAGTGCCCGGATTACTTCAAGCTGGACGGCAAGGACGTGCTGCTGGTCAGTCCCCAGGAGATGAGCCCGATGGGGCTGGAGTTCCACGCGGGCAACGGCACCGTCTGCATGATCGGTGTGGAGAACGAAAAGAAGCACCTGATCCGCGAGAACGTTCATGCCATCGACTATGGCATCGACTTCTACGCGCCCCAGACGCTGAAGGCCCTGGACGGCCGGCGCATCATGATCGCCTGGCTGCAGAACTGGGACACGGCGCGCAGCCACCCCGTTACGGACCGCATCTGCGGCCAGATGACCCTGCCTCGCGAGCTGTCCCTTCGGGACGGCCGGCTGATCCAGCAGCCCGTGCGGGAGCTTGAGAACTACCATGGCGAAAAGATCAGCTACAAGAACGTGCCCCTGTCCACTGAAACCTTCCTGACGGGCCTGCGTGGACGGACCATCGACATGACCGTGAACGTGCGGCCCGCCAACGGCAGCGTGATGTATCACGCCTTCAAGATGAACCTGGCCAAGGACGGCGAGAATGTCACCACGATCCGCTTCAAGCCCAGCCAGGCGATCGTGCGCGTGGACCGGTCCCGCTGCGGATACCGGTTTGACATCGTGCATATGCGGGAGTTCCCGGTCTATTCCCGGCATGGCTGCATCAAGCTGCGGGTGGTCATGGACAAGCACAGCCTGGAGCTGTTCGTCAACGACGGCGAGCAGGCCGCCAGCTTCGTGATGTACACCCCCGTGAGCGCGGACGTGATCAGCTTCGAGGCCGAGGGCGAGGTGCTGATGGACGTGGACAAGTACGACCTGATCTTTGACAAAGAGGAAGAAGAATGATGAAGCGTTATGATGTCGTCGCGCTGGGCGAGCTGCTGATCGACTTCACTGAAAACGGTACGAGCCAACAGGGCAACCCGGTCTTCGAGGCCAATCCCGGAGGCGCGCCCTGCAATGTGCTGGCGATGCTGCGGAAGCTGGACAGGCGTTGCGCCTTCGTCGGCAAGGTGGGCAACGACATGTTTGGCCAGCAGCTGAAGGCCGTCGCCGAGGAGGCCGGCATCGACATGAGCGCCCTGCGCATGGACGACGCCGTTCATACCACGCTGGCCTTCGTCAAGACGGATGCCTCCGGCGACAGGGATTTCTCATTTTACCGGAATCCTGGCGCGGATATGATGCTCACCGAGGATGAACTGCCCCTGGAGATGCTTCGCGATGCGCGGATATTCCACTTTGGCACCCTCTCCATGACCCACGAGGCCGTGCGCCAGGCCACCAGGGCCGCCGTGCAGGCCGCCAGGCAGGCCGGCGCGATCATCTCCTTCGACCCGAACCTGCGCCCGCCCCTCTGGGACAGCCTCAACGAGGCCAGGGCCCAGATGCTCTGGGGACTTTCGCAGGCGGACGTGGTGAAGATCGCCGACAACGAGATCGAGTTCCTCACGGACACATCGGACTACGAGAAGGGCGCGGGGCTCCTGAGGGAACGCTTCCCGGGCATCCGGCTGCTGAATGTCACCGCCGGGGCCAACGGAAGCTATGCCTTCTGCGGAGACAGGAAGATATTTGTTCCCAGCTTCCTGTTGGGCGGTACCATCGAGACCACCGGCGCGGGGGATACCTTCTGTGCCAGCGTGCTGGATTTCGTCCTGGAGCACGGCATGGACGGCCTCTCCCGGGACGACTTGCGGGCCATGCTTCGCTTTGCCAACGCGGCGGCCTACCTGGTGACCACGAGGAAGGGCGCGATTCGCTCCATGCCGCAGCGCCGCGAGGTGGAAGCGATACTGGATAAACACTGACACGATTGATCATACTGACCTTTCGACCATATTCCAATGGGGCGGCGCCACTCCACATATTGGTTCCGTTCACATTCAAGAAGGAGGAAGCAAGTCCGCAGGCTCGCGGTGCGGCAGTGTGGAGACCTGTCGCAATGCGGTTCACGAGAGGCGCAATGGCGTTTGATACGTGACGCGAGACAGCCCCGGAGGAATCCCGGCTGCCAGAGCAATCGTTATGTCTACTGTTTTGCTGAAGGATCTGAAGAAGGTTTATGACGGCAATGTCGTGGCCGTTCACGACGTCAACCTGGAGATCGCCGACAAGGAATTCATCGTGCTGGTCGGTCCCTCCGGCTGCGGCAAGTCCACCACCCTGCGCATGGTGGCCGGCCTGGAGGACATCTCCGACGGAGAGCTGTACATCGACGGCAGGCTTTGCAACGACGTGGCCCCCAAGGATCGCGACATCGCCATGGTCTTCCAGAGCTACGCGCTCTATCCCCATCTGTCGGTGTATGACAACATGGCTTTCGCGCTGAAGCTGAAGAAGACGCCGAAGAACGTCATCGACAAGAAGGTGCGGGAGGTGGCCCAGATCCTCGACATCACCCAGTATCTGGACCGCAAGCCCAAGGCCCTCTCGGGCGGCCAAAGGCAGCGCGTGGCCATCGGCCGCGCCATGGTGCGCGACCCCAAGGTGTTCCTGATGGACGAGCCCCTCTCGAACCTGGACGCCAAGCTGCGCAACCAGATGCGCGCGGAGATCATCAAGCTGCGCCAGCGCAT
>JAZTZK010000113.1:0-2763 GCA_045637485.1 Clostridia bacterium | reverse complement strand
GCAGCGCCGGTGATCATGTTCTTGACGTAGTCGGCATGGCCGGGGCAGTCCACGTGCGCGTAGTGACGCTTCTCGGTCTGATACTCGACGTGAGCGGTGTTGATCGTGATGCCACGGGCCTTCTCTTCGGGCGCCTTGTCGATCTGGTCATAGCGCATGGCCTCCGCGCCGCCAACCTGGGCCAGAGCCATCGTGATGGCCGCCGTCAGGGTGGTCTTGCCGTGGTCAACGTGACCGATCGTGCCGATGTTTACATGCGGCTTATTGCGCTCAAATTTTGCCTTTGCCATTGGAAATTCCTCCCTAAAAATATTCATGGGGTTGTATTGCGAATGGAGCGGGTGATGGGAATCGAACCCACGTGATCAGCTTGGGAAGCTGGAGCTCTGCCATTGAGCTACACCCGCGCGTTCCCGCACCATCCGGCGATTCGGCGAAAACCCCGATTCGTCAAATCACCGCGGCAGGTGCTTAAAAAAGTCCGCTGGCTCCTTGACCTGCAAAGTTTATTTTACTTTAGATATGCCCGTTTGTCAACAATATTTTCCCGAATTCCCCGTAAATTCACCTGAATGGCATAGTTTATCCACATGGTTTTTGAAAAATTAACCTGCCTCGGCGTCAGGTCGTGAAAAATCCCCGCACAGGGCGGGGAAGGTCATCCTTCTTTTTTTTCTACGGGCTTGTAACGTTCGTCTCCGGTCTCAACCCAAAGGATAAAATCATTGATGGACTTGTCATCCCAGCCGGCAGCGCGAAGGCCGAGAATGATGCGGGACGCTTCCTGCATGTTCATGGTCCTGCCCTCCTTTCATCTGGTCAATTCTATTATAGCATGAGAAGTACTTCATTGCAACACTTCGACTGTAGAAACACACCCCAAGCATGCGCTTCTTTCATTTTTCAATAGCTTTTTTCTTTAATTCATGTTATGATATTAATATCAGCATAGAACGGCATGTGAGAGGAGCGAGATATATGAAGGAATGGACCCGCGAGGAGCGGTATCGCGTATTGAAGGGGCCTGAGGAAATCCGTGAGCTCTATGACCGCATACAGGGCTCGGCCTATCGCCAGCGCTACCATGTACAGCCCATCACCGGGCTGAGCAGCGACCCCAACGGCTTCGCGCTGCACAAGGGCACCTGGCACCTGTGCTACCAGTGGTGCCCATGGGGCGCGGTGCACGGACTGAAGTACTGGTATCACGTCACCAGCCCCGACCTCATTCACTGGCAGAACGCGGGCATCGGCCTCGCGCCGGACTGCTACTATGACAACCGGGGCGCCCACTCGGGCAGCGCCATCTCCCGGGACGGCGAGCTGGTGTTCTTCTACACCGGCAACCACCGGGACGAGGACTGGACCCGCACGCCCTACACCTGCGCGGCGGTGCTGGGCGAGGACGGTCGGCCCCGCAAGCTGGAGAAGCCGCTGTTCGGCCCCAGGGACGACCACAGCGAGCACCAGCGCGACCCGAAGGTGGTCTGGAACGAAGAAAAGCAGAAGTATTACATCTTCATCGGCGCCCAGACGCTGGACAAGCGGGGCTGCGTGCTGATCTACGAATCGGAGCGGCTGCTGTCCGGCTGGCGCTTCGCCGGGGAGCTGAAGGTGCCCGGCTACGAGCGCTTCGGCGGCATGTGGGAATGCCCCTACATCGTGAACATCGGCGGCAGGGACGTGCTGATCTTCTCGCCCCAGTACACGAAGCTGCCGGGCCGGGGCGAGAGCACCAACCACAACGTCTACCTGATCGGTACCATGGATTACGACGCGCTGACCTTCACCCCCGACGGGCCCTACCGCCACCTGGACTACGGCTTCGACTTCTACGCGGCCCAGGGCGCGGCGTCCGTCGGTGAAACCGACAGGGCCATACTGATCGCCTGGATCGGCCTGCCGGACAACCACTATCCCACCGAGGAGGAGGATTGGGAGGGCAGCCTGTCCCTTCCCCGGGAGCTGCGCATATCCGGCGGCAGGCTGGTTCAAACGCCCCTGCCCGGCCTGGAAAGCCTTCGTGAAGGGGAAATCGCGCCGGAGGGCAGGCTGCCCGCGGTATGCGAGCTGGAGCTGACCGCCACAGGCGACGAGGATCTGGACTTCAACCTGTTCACCCGCCCGGACGGCTCCGGCGGCCTGCGGCTGCACTACGACAGCGCCGCGAAGCGCTGCACCGTCGACCGCAGCGGCATGGACAGGCGCTTCAACCGGCAGGTGGGCGAGGCGCTGGACATGCCCCTGGACGCGCCGCTTACAAAGCTGCGGGTATTCATCGACAGGTGCTCCGCGGAAATCTTTGCAAACGACGGCGAAGCCACGTTCACCACCCACATCTATCCCACGGAGCGGGAGTTCAACTACACGCTGAGCGGCGTGGCAAATGTGCGGATATGGAATCTGAGGACTTCAGTAACGGATGCGTTTGTTGTATAAATCAGAATCCAGGGATTAGGAAAAGCGGCGGAACCAGATGCCTTCCCCTTCAGGGCAATGTCATCAATTTTAGGAATCGGAATATCAACGGACGGAATGAATATGCACCGTAGCGGCGGCCCTAAAGGACTAACTTCGTGTCGCCCTAAAGGACTAACTTCGTGTCGCCCTAAAGGACTAACTTCGTGTCGCAATCTGCCGCCACAGAAGATGACATGGCGACTGATAGTCGCCGCTACGAGTCGCCGCTAGGGGTCGCCGCTACGAGTCGCCACTACGGAGGCCTTGACGTTCGTTGTGACCTCTTCTTCTATTACAACCTCT
>JAZTZK010000112.1:0-5622 GCA_045637485.1 Clostridia bacterium | reverse complement strand
AAGAGCGAGAATCCCTTCGCTTGATTTGAGCCTTGACCACCGCTCGGGGCGGCCCCGCGTCCGCGGCGCTGTTTTAGGGGTCAGGTTAGGGGTCAGGGGATAGGTTTTAGGGGTTAGGGAAGGATGAAATCCTGATGGATTTCTTTTTTTACAGGATTGCGAAGTGTTAGGATCCCTATCGTTTCCATCGAATCAAAACAAATCCCGGAGGGATTTGCACCATCCCTAATCCCTAAAACCTGACCCCTGAATTCTGAATAATCGAGCTGATGCTCGATTATTCAGAATTTCTCCCTCCGCCATAGCCATAAACCAACAGATGCAGGTGATTTCATGCGCGTAAAAGGCTTTGTAATTCTTCTCCTTCTCGCGGCCCTTCTGCTGTCGGGCTGTCGATTCGCCGTGATCGAGACGGGCAGCGTGCGGATCGCGCCGACGGCGGGGATCGGGGATGGCTGAATACTTCCCAGAAATTTAAAAAAATCGCCATGCATAGCGCACGGTGTAAAGCTATAATAGGAGTAAACAATGACACTGGCGGCCTTTGCCGTCGAGGGGGTGCTTACATAGATGCGACGCTTACTTTGCGCAATGCTGACGATCGCGATGCTGTTGGCCGCGCTGCCCCAGGCAGGCCTTGCCGTATCCGGGCAGGAGGCCCTGTTTGGCGACGAAGCCCCGGCTGGAAACACGTCCGCCTCGGCTTCTTCCGGCAGTAGCAGCTATCCCACACTCAGGCAGGGGGACAGGGATGGCGATGACAGCGCCGCCAACATCGTGTTCATGCAGAACCGGCTGATCGAGCTGGGCTATCTGGGTGATTCCGCCGACGGCTATTTTGGCGAGAGCACCGAAAAGGCCGTTCTGGCCTTCCAGAGGAACAACAACCTGCCTGAGACCGGCGTGGCCGATTCCGAGACCCAGCGGAAGCTGTTTTCCGATGTCTCCACGCTGGTGCTGCCCTCCTCGGACGACGCGGCCTTTGGCGGTGACCTGACCCGCATACAGACCATATTGGGCCTGTGGGGTTTCTACGGCGGCAAGATCGACGGTCTGACGGGCTCGGGCACCTCCAACGCCATCCGGGACTTCAAGCATTACATGCTGGTTCAGGATCCGGCCTTTGGCACCACGCCCACCCCCGCGCCCACGTCCACGCCCAATCCCGAGGGCAAGTTTTCCGACATGCCCGTGATCATGGACCGGCCGCTGGTGGACCAGGCGGAGCTGGACAGGACCAACGACGTGGTCACCGAGGCGCTGATGGAGTATGTGAACGGCGCGAAGCCCTTCACGCTCTACCGCAGGGATGTGTCCAAGGGCGACGAGAACGAGGATGCGCTGCGGGTACAGACCCGACTGCATCAATTGAAATACGTCTATGGAGCCGACGGCAACTTTGGCGAGCTGTCCGTGCTGGGGCTGAAGTACTTCCAGCGCAAGAACGACCTGCCCGAGACCGGCGTAGCGGACCGGGCCACCCAGGAGCTGCTGTTCTCCAACAGGGCGGTGGAAAGCGAGGAATATGTGTTCCCCTACAAGCTGGTGGTGGACATTTCCGAACAGAAGATCTACGTGAGCCAGTGGAATGGACATGCCTATGAGGGCCCGATCCACAAGTTCACCTGCGCCACCGGCAAGAAGGAGACGCCCACGCCTCTGGGCACCTACCAGGCCAACGGCAAGACCGGCAACGAATGGTACTATTTCAAGGATTTCCAATGCTACGCCAAGTGGGCCTATCACATCGTCGGCGGCGTGCTGTTCCATTCCAACACCGTCAACAAGATCGGCGACAAGCCCGGCGACGGTGGCCTGGGACACCCGGCGTCCCACGGCTGCATCCGCATGAAGCTCAAGGAAGTCAAGTGGATCTACGACAACTGCCCCGAGGGGACCACGGTGGTCATAAGGGAATAAACAAAGAAACAACCCGTCCGGCAACGGACGGGTTGAACTTATACCATAGAAACACACTATAGTATTAATGCGGCATTGGTTGACAACTGTCGCTGGTTCGTGTATAGTAAAAGCATCATTATAATATGGGGGTTTGCGTATGTGCAGACTTTGTTCTTTCGTGCTGACATTGCTGATCCTGGCGGGCTGCTGCGCCGCGCAGGCCGCGCCTGATATTGACTTTTCCACGCTGTCGATCAGCGAGCTGTATGACCTTCGCGCCCGCCTGGACGAGGCCATCGAGGCCAGAGAGACCGAGGAGAGCATCGGGTTTTACGAGGATGGCACCTATCTGGTGGGCTCCGACCTGCCGGTAGGGGACTATGCCATACAGGAGAAGGACAACGCCATGTTCGCCAGCGTCATCGTCCGCGCGGGAAAAGGCGGCGAGGATCCGTTGATACTGCACAAGCTGATCAGCGGCCAGGCGGATGTCCACCTGGTGCGCAACACCTGGGTCACCTTTTCCGAGGTACGGGCATGGCCGCTGGGCGCGGAGCCTTCGCTGATGGACGAGAACGGCGTCGTGGGCGAGGGCGCCTACCTGGTGGGTAAGCAGCTGCCGGCGGGCGATTACCGGGTGGTCATGGCGGACAAGGCTCCACTGTCCAGCTACAGCGTCTACTCGGGCATCGTGGGCTCGGGGAAGGAAGAGCTGATCAAGTTCGAGGTGCTGCACGGGGATGCTGAACTGACGCTGGAGCCGGGCAATTATGTCGAGCTTTCCGGCGCGAAGATGACCCAAATTCAATGACGGCGCTGCCGACGGCGGCCCGGAGCCTGCCGCGTGCGCAAGCCGACTATATTCCGCCGCCACCGCGGCGCCTGTTGAATCCATTCATATCCAACGATCGATCGAGAGAGGAATGACGACCATGAAGCTGCCGGGCTACCATCAGGACCTGCACACGCTGCATGTCAACACCCTGCCCAACCGCGCCTATTACGTGCCCTATTCCCAGGGCGACGTGGCACGGCGGGATAACCGGTCCGAATCAGACCGCTTTACCTCGTTGAACGGCAGGTGGCGCTTTCGCTATTTCGACAGCGTGATGGATCTGCCGGAGGATTTCCTGTCGCATGATCAGCCGATGCAATCCATACCCGTGCCCTCGGTATGGCAGATGCATGGCTACGATCGCCACCAGTATACCAACGTGCGCTATCCGATCCCCTACGACCCGCCTTATGTGCCGACGAAAAACCCCTGCGGGCTGTACATGCGCAGCTTCACGGTGGACGAGCTGCCGGGCATTCGGACGCTGGTGTTCGAGGGCGTGGACTCCTGCTTCTACCTGTGGATCAACGGCGCTTTCGCGGGATACAGCCAGATCTCCCACTCCACCAGTGAGTTTGACATCACCGAGCTGGTCCATCCCGGCGAAAACGACATCGCGGTGCTGGTGCTGAAGTGGTGCGACGGCACCTACCTGGAGGACCAGGACAAGTTTCGCACCTCCGGCATCTTCCGGGACGTGTACATGCTGCGCAGGGAGCCCAGGCACATCTGGGATTACTTTGTGCGCACGATACTCAGCCCGGACCTGAAATCGGTGGACCTGCACGTGGATCTGCAGATGCGTGGCGAGGCGTCGGAGCAGCATTCCGTGCACTATCGCCTGTACGATCCGCAGGGCGACCCGGTGGCCAGCGGGCGCACCTATGAGCGCTGGTTCGATGTCCACATTGACGGTGTGGAGCTGTGGAACGCCGAGAACCCCAGCCTGTACACGCTGGAGCTGCGCTATACCGGCGAGCACATCGTGGAATTCGTGGGCATGCGGGAGATCCATGTGTCCGACCGGGTGGTCTACATCAACGGCCAGAAGGTCAAATTCCGGGGCGTCAATCGCCATGACAGCGATCCGGTGCTGGGCCCCGCGGTGAACGAGGAACACATGCTGCGGGACCTGGTGCTGATGAAGCAGCATAACATAAACGCCATCCGGACCAGCCACTATCCCAATTCCCCGCTGTTTCCCCGCATGTGCGACCACTACGGTTTTTATCTGATCGGCGAGGCCGACCTGGAGTGCCACGGGGTCGTGTTCAAAAACGGGGCTTACGACGAGGTCAACTACAATATCATCGCCCAGGATCCGGAATTCTGCGAGTCGATACTTGACCGGGTGCAGCACTGCGTCATTCGTGACAAGAACCGCCCCAGCATCGTGATCTGGTCCATGGGCAATGAATCCGGCATGGGCGCGAACCTGCACGAGGCGCTGCGCTGGACCAGGGAATACGACCGCACCCGCCTGACCCACTATGAGCGGGCCTCCTTCCCGCCTCCCGGCGAGGAGATCAACCACGACAACCTGGACCTGTACAGCCGGATGTATCCCTCGGTGGAGGAGATCGACCGCTACTTCGACGAGCATTGGGTGGACAAGCCCTATGTGCTGTGCGAGTATTCCCACGCCATGGGCAACGGCCCCGGTGACCTGGAAAACTACTTCCAGTGCTTCGAGCGCTACGACGGCCACTGCGGCGGCTTCGTCTGGGAATGGTGCGACCACGCCGTGGACATGGGCCGCACGCCGGACGGCAGCCGGATATACTACTACGGCGGCGACTTCGGCGAGCAGCCCAATGACGGCAACTTCTGCGTGGACGGCCTGGTGGGGCCGGATCGCATTCCCCACACGGGCCTGAAGGAGCTCAAGAACGTCAACCGCCCCGCCCGCATCACGGAGGTCAACCTGGAGGCCGGGCTGTTCAGCGTGCGCAACATGCTGGACTTCACGCCGCTGAACGAGCACATCACGCTCAGCTACGCCGTGCGCCAGGGCGGCAGGGACATCGTCACCGGCGAGGTGCCCGATACGCTTCTGAACATAGCGCCCCATGGGGACGGCGAGATCCGGCTGGAGCTGCCCCAGCTGAAGAAGGCCCCCTTCGCGGTGTACTTTGAAATGCGCCAGCGCTACGACAGCGCCCTGGTGCCCGCGGGGCACCTGCTGGGACGGGAGCAGATCGGCAGGCAGAAGTTCGAGGCCCCTGCGCGGCCGGAGGGCGTGCTGGGCATGGACGTGCTGGAGCAGGGACACGAGATCTGCCTGAGGGGCGAGAATTTCCGCTATGTGTTTGACAAGCAGCTGGGCGTCATCCGGGTGCTCAACTACGACCAACTGCATTTCCTGGAGGCCCCCGTGGAATTCAACATCTGGCGCGCGCCCACCGACAACGACATGTATCTGAAGCAGGCGTGGAAGTGCTTCGGCTACGACCGGGCCGTTACACGGGTGTACGATGTGCGGCTGGAGGCGGGGGACGACGCCGTGATCACCGTCAAATTCAGCATCGGCGCGGTGAGCCTGCCCAACATCGCCGAGGGCACCGCTGTCTGGCGCGTGCGCATGAACGGCAGGATCGAAGCCAGCATCCACATCCGCCAGCGGCCGGACAGCCCCGCGCTGCCCCGCTTCGGCCTTCGCTTCAGGATGCCCGCTGAGATCGAACAGGTGAAATACTTCGGCTTTGGTCCCTTTGAATCCTACAAGGACAAGCATCGCGCCAGTGTAAAGCACCTTTATGAGGACACGGTGACCGCCATGCATGTGGACTACATCCGCCCCCAGGAGAACGGCAGCCGCTGGAACTGCGACTACGTGTGCCTCAGTGGTCCGCTGGGCGGCATGGAGATCACCGGCGAGGAATTCA
>JAZTZK010000111.1:0-23934 GCA_045637485.1 Clostridia bacterium | reverse complement strand
AGGTTGACAAGGCAGCGGAATACGTCAAGTGAACACGCAAACAGCCCGCAGAATCTTCCCTGCGGGCTTGTTTGATACCTTGAATTGTCAAGTCGAGACAACAAAAAAGCGGATGCTTTCGCATCCGGCGCTTCGTGCGGGAAACAGGACTTGAACCTGCAAGCTCGTACGAGCACATGAACCTGAATCATGCGCGTCTGCCAATTCCGCCATTCCCGCAGAAGAGTGTGGGCAGGGGTGGATTCGAACCACCGAAGTCAGTGACGGCAGATTTACAGTCTGCTCCCTTTGGCCACTCGGGAACCTACCCATATAAAATTGTGGAGCTGGCGATGGGACTCGAACCCGCACCCTGCTGATTACAAATCAGCTGCTCTGCCAATTGAGCTACGCCAGCCTATCCTTCGATCGACGGCGACACCTTTCAGCATCCGGCTTCAAATGCCTCATTGCGTCGGCAACGATATATATTATACACGTTTTCCGGGGATTGTCAATACCCTTTTTTGTTTAGTTTTGTGTTTAGTCAGGCCGTGGTTACGGCTCTGGATTCCGCTTACTCAGTCACGCTTCGCGCGACAGTGTTCTCAGAGAGGGAGCCTTTTGGAACGGAAATCGCTCGTCAGGCTCTTTCCTATAGGGGGTTGGCTGGCCGCCAGGCCAGACTGAGGGAGCTGACACATGAGACTCTGAGCTGTAACGGCAGCTCAATCAGGCGATGCGGCAGGCCGGTCAAACCTCGACCGGCCTGTCGTGGTGGGGGAAGGGCATCCGGCGTTCCCGGGGGCCGGCGGCTTCCATGGTGTCCGCCCAGTTGGAAAGCAGCTTTCTCAGCAGCACAGCGAGTTGATCCTGCTCCTGGGTAGTCAGCACTGCGAAGGGATCGTCCTCGGGTGCTTCATCGGCTGACGGGATGGCCTTGCGTCCTTCATCGGTGATGCGCAGCAGATTGCCGCGGCGATCCTCCGCCTTTTCCCGGATCAGATATCCCTTGCCTTCCAGCTTGGAAACCAGCTCGCTCAGCGAACCGGGCTGTATGCCCAGCATCTGCTGAAGCGCCCGCTGGGTCAGCGCCTCGCGTCCGGCCAGTATGGACAGCACCAGCGACTGGCTTCTTGCGGGACCGCTTTGAGGCCGACGCTGGATCATGCGCCCGGCCATGTCGATCAGCTCCATCAGGTCGCTGTCTTCGATGCGACGCTTCAGGAACTCCGGGTTGGGGCGTCGGGGCGGCATGCTGCCGGGGCTGCCGGGCCTGCCAGGGCCGAAGCCATTGCCGCCGGGTCCGCCGGGCATGCCGTGTCTACGGGGCATGCAGCGGGGCATTTCGTCGTGATCGGCGAAATCCTCAGAGGCGAAGTCAGGATTGCCATGCCCGCCATGGGCGCGGGGCATGCATCGGGGCCCTTCGTCTCGATCGTTGAAATCGCGGGGCATGGGGCCGGGGCCATCATCACCGTGGCGATAACCCATGTGGGGCATGCGCCCGGGCGCATCGTCGAAGCGCTTCATAAAACGTCCCTCGCCGCAGTGGTTTCCGGCGCTGTTATCCATCGGATTGTACATTGTATTCATCCGTCCTTTCTTTAATTTGGTACCTAAATAATACCATGAACGGAGGGTGATGTCAAGGTGCCGAAATATTAATTAACAAAGGACAAACAACAGCGCCGCTACAGCCAACCGTCAAAAATCGACAGGAGGTCCGCATAGATCTGCATGTGATTGGTGTGGTTTAGCAGCTCGTGGCGCATGCCGGGATACATGCGGGCAGTGACGGTGCGATAGCCATCCCGGCGCAGGCATGCCACGGCGTCGTTGAAGCCCTTCTCGTCCGGAGCGCAGGGATCCTCAGCCCCGGACAGAAAGTGGACCGGGAGGTCGGGGTGCGATGCCGGGATGGGCTGGTAGGCGTCTCGCATCAGCGTCAAAAGCGCCTTATAGCCGTTAAGGGCGAAGGGGAAGCCGCACAGCGGGTCGGCGTCGTATTTTTGCACATTGTCCTGGTTGGTGCTGAGCCAGGCGTTGGCGCTGCCGGACTTGGGATTGCCCTTGTTGAAGCTGCCTGTGGTCATGTTGACAAACATCTGGCTGATGTAGCGCTCGCCCCTGAGGGCGGTCATCGCCCGGTTCAGCATGAGGCCCACGCCGGTGGCCGGGTTGCGCCCGGGACTGCCGCAGATTACCAGTCCGTCGATATCGCCGTCGTAGCGCTGCCGATAGACGCGCACGGCCAGGGAGCCCATGCTGTGGCCGAACAGAAACAGCTTGCGTTCGGGGAAGCGGCTTTTGAACCAGAGCGTGAGCTGGCGCAGGTCCTCGACCAGGGCTTTCGCGCCGCCAACATAGAAGTAGCCCAGATCGCCGGGGTCGCGCACGCTGCCGCCGTGGCCCCGATGATCGTTGATCAGCGCTGCGTAACCGTGATCGGCCAGGTATTCCATGAAGGAGAGATAGCGCTCCTTGTGCTCGGCCATGCCGTGGGCCAGCTGAACCAGCGCCTTCGGTTTGCCGGAATCGGGCGTAACCAGGCAGGTTGACAGTGGCAGCGCGTCCGCCTTGGAGGGTATCGTGAGGTTTTCAATCCTGGACATGTTGCGCCTCCTGCATATGATATCATGCAAAAAAGCGGCACGATGTCTTCGTGCCGCTGTGGGATCAATCGATTATTCCTCGGCGGGAGCGTCCTCGCCGGGGATGTCGGCGATATCATACTCGCCTTCGTCGCTGACGGAATCCATCGCCTCGTCCTCCAGGACCTCGCGGATGGACAGGGAGATGCGCTTGGCTTCGGTGTTGACGTCCAGCACCTTCACCCGCACGATGTCGCCTTCCTTGACCTCGTCCTCGACCTTCGCAATGCGGGTCAGGGCGATCTGGCTGATGTGCACCAAGCCGTCCAGGCCGGGCTCCAGCTCGACGAACGCGCCGAAGCTGGCGATGCGAACGACCTTGCCCTCAACCACGGAGCCCACGGGATACTTCTCGCCGGCCACGGTCCAGGGGCGGGGCTGGGTCTCCTTGTAGGACAGGGAGATGCGCTCGCGCTCGGGGTCGATGTTCTTGATCTTGACGTCGATTTCCTGGCCAACGGAAACGACCTCGGAGGGGTGCTTCACGCGGCCCCAGCTCAGATCGGTGACATGCACGAGGCCGTCCACGCCGCCGATGTCCACGAAGGCGCCAAAGTCCGCCAGGCGGCGAACGATGCCCTTCACCACGGAACCCACTTCCAGGGATTCCCAGATCTTTTTCTTCTTCTCGGCCTCTTCTGCCATCAGCACGGCTTTGCGGCTGGCGACGATGCGCTTCTTGGCTTTGTCGATCTCGATGATCTTCAGCTTCATGGGCTGGCCCACGAACTCGTCGATCTTTTCGACATAGCGCAGGGAAAGCTGGCTGGCGGGGATGAAGGTGCGGATGCCGCACACGTCGGCCAGCAGGCCGCCCTTGACAGCTTCCTTGCCGATGCCCTCGACGAACTCGCCGGCCTCTTCCTTGGCGCAGATGTCTTCCCACGCCTTGCGGTTGATGATGTTCTTCTGGGAAAGCACCACGTTGCCTTCGCCGTCATTTACCTTGACGACTTCGACTTCGATTTCATCGCCTTCCTTGACATCGGTGGAAGAAAGCTCGGATTTCTTAACGATACCGTCAGACTTGTAGCCGATGTTGACGCAAACCTCATCGTCGGTGATCATTTCGACCTTGCCAGTGATGATCTGGCCGGGGCGAATTTGAACTATGGTCTTGTCAATGGCCTCTTCTGACATGACTTCAAGTTCCTGGTTCTCTTCGGGATTGACTTTCTTCTCGATGTCGTTCATTCTTGCAACAACCTCCTTAATAATACAATCCGGCGTGGATGCACCGGCTGTAATCCCAACCGTATCGGACGGCTTCACCTGAATGCCGTCCAGCTCTGCCGCGGTCTCTATGAAGCAGGTCCTTGGGCAGATGTCTGTGGCAAGCCTGTACAGCTTGCGGCTGTTTGAGCTCTGCCTGCCGCCGATAATGATCATCACATCGGCCCTGCGGGCGAGCTCCGCGACCTCCTGCTGTCGGTCGCGCGTCGCGGTGCAGATGGTGGCGCGCACATCCAGGTGCGCGATGCGCTGGGAAAGCAGCTTGCACAGCGCGTCGAAGCGCTCCTGCACCATGGTGGTCTGCGCCACGACCCTGGCATATTCCAGCGGGGGGAGGGCCATGACGTCTTCCTCCGTCAGCACAGCCCAGGCCGGCGCGTCGCTCCAGCCCAGTATGCCCTGAACCTCGGGATGATCGCCCTCTCCGATCACGATCAGCGGCGCCCCGGCTTGGGAGGCCTCGCGGGCCATGTCGTGTATCCGCTGGACGAAGGGGCAGGTGGCGTCGATGATCTCGCAGTGCCGCGACGCCAGGGCCTGATAGGCGGCGCGACCGATGCCGTGGGAGCGTATGACCACCCTGGAACCTTCGGGGATTTCATCGGGCCTGTCGACGCTGTGCACGCCGATTTTCGCCAGCGAAGCCACCACCTGAGGGTTGTGGATGATGGGCCCAAGGGTCGTGGCCGGGGCCGATCGCTCGGCTGTCTCCACGGCCCTGCGCACGCCAAAGCAGAAACCCGCATGGTTTGCCAGAATAACGTGCGCGATGGGAAATCGCCTCCGCCCTTTTTCGATGAAATCCATATGCTTTGTCGAAGCATACAAGCATAATATGACTATTACGCTATCCGTATTATTTCGATTGCAACATGGGTAATTCCTGCAATGATATACATGATAACACAATTTTTACGTTAAAAGATAAGGGCCTGTCACAAAACGGAATTTGTAACAGGCCCTTATCCCTCATCAGATCGTCTTCCGTCAAGGCTGCTTGAGCCCCCACACGGCGTCCTCGATGCGGGCGGTCGCCGCCTTGAGCGTGTCGCTGTCTACGCGACGCCCCAGTCCTTCGAAGCTGACGGGCTTTCCGAAGCTGAGCTGGGTCTTGCGGAAGGGGCGGTAGGGGCCACCGATGTAGGCGGGAATCACCGGCGCGCCGGAGCGCAGGGCGATCATCGAAACGCCCGCCAGCATCGGTGTGCGGCTGTTGTCCCTGCTGCGGGTGCCCTGGGGGAACAGTGCCAGCACATGTCCCTCCTTTAAAAAATTCAGCGCGGTGCGCACGGCGTTCAGGTCGCTGTGCCCCCGGTCCACCGGAAAGCCGCCCAGGGCGGTGCAGAACCGGGCCATGGGCTTCCACTTGAACAGCTCGACCTTGGCCATGAAGTGCAGATAGCGCGGCCGGCATCGAAAGGCCAGGTAGAACGGGTCGCGGTTGCTGATGTGGTTGCTGCACAGTATGTACGGCCCTTCGGCGGGAAGATTCTCCAATCCGTCCACCCGAGCCGGAAACAGCACGCTGTAGATCGCGCCCAACAGATTGCACAGGAAGCGATAGAATCCTTTATTCATGAGACACTCCTTAGGGAACTGCCATTGGAATTTAAAACTATTCCATACCTTCCACGAAGGCCAGCAGCGCTTCGGCCAACTCGGCGCGGGTGACGGCGTCATCCCGGGCGGTCCCGGTCAACGGGGCTACCTCCTCGCCCACCACGGCGGAGAGCAGGCCCCATATGTCCTCGGGCAGTATGGGCGCGTTCAGGTTGGTGTCGTCGGTCACCAGGCCGTATTCAACGAAGGCGGCCAGCGCCTCGTCGGCGTCCCGATTGCCGCCCACCAGCACGTACAGCGCGGCCAGCAGGTCGCCCTGGGTGGCGGGCTCGTTTGCGCCGAAGTCGTCCTCGGACAGCGGCGCCATGAAGCCCTGCTCGAAGGCAAAGCGCACGGCGTCGTAGTGGTCGTTGTCCTCGGCCACGTCAGTCAGCTCCACCTGGGTGGCGTCCACCGCGCCGAAGGGGTTCAGTATGGCGTCGAACAGGTCGGCGTTTTCGTTGATGGCGGAGGCCGCGCCGGCGGTCATCCGGGTGCCGTTCTCCATCAGCTTCGCGTACAGCGCCGCGTCGGCGCGCACGGCCTCGGGGGTCAGCTGCTTCAGCTGGCGCATCCATTCCAGCTTCCGGGCCGGGTCAAGGCCCTGCAGGGCGTCCATCGCCGCGTTGATCGCGCCGGAGAGCGCCCCCTCGGGCATGGCGTAGGCGGAATAGGCGTTCATAATGTAGCCGTCCAGAGTGTCCTGGTCCAGCGCCATGACTGAAATCTGCTCCGGCAGCTGCTCCATCACCTGGAAGGTCTCGGCCACGTTCGGGTCCCGATCGGTGTAGAGTATGGTGTATTCCTCGGAGGCGTGCGCCTTGGGGCCGTACACGCCGTATTGGTCCCGCAGCTGGGGCACCAGGAAGGCGTCGGTCACCAGTTTGTTCTCGGCGTCCAGGCGGCCGTCGAAGGCCTCCAGTCCAACCGCGGCCAAGTCGCCGACGATCAGGTTGTACTGTATGCTGCTGTCGATGACCAGCGCCTCCCGTTTGGCGGGAATGGGGAAGTCGTACTGCGCGGGGGTGATTTCCCTTTTGTCCAGCGCGGCCAGGAACTTGTCCGACAGCTCCCGGTTCAGGGCGATGCTCGCCTCGTTGCCGGCGCAGAGCGTCACGGCGCCCGCGCGGTTGTTGAAGTAGTCCTGTATGCCCTTCAGCTTCGCCACGACTGCGTTCGGGTCGTCGGCCAGCAGCTGCTCCACCCGGTCCAGGAATTCGTAGTAATCCACATCACCGGCGTAGCTGTAGTAGGCATAGCGCTCACCGCTGCGGGCCAATGCGCGGGACAGGAGGGTGTTGAGGGGGGCGGAGAAAATGCCGCTCTTCACCGCGGCCTTCCGGGCCTGCACCTGCTCCAGCAGTCTGGCCGGGTCGTCCACCTTCGTGTCGTACAGCAGCTCGCGCATCAGGTCGTAGCCCGCGGCCAGGTCCTCATCCAGGGCGATCCAGCTCAACTGCAGGTAGGGGTGATAGCCTTTCCCATTCTCCAGGGGAAGCGACAGGTAGATGGCGCCGTTGTGCAGGTAGCGGCTGAACAGGGTCGCCAGCTCCGCCTTGGTGTGGGCGGCGGTGTCCAGCTGGGTGATCATGTCCTTGTACAGTATGAACCAGAGGATGTCCTCCTGGGGCAGGCCGGCGGCGTCCAGGAAGATGCTGGCCTGGCTGATGCCCTCCACCGCCGCCGGGACGTCGATGTGGCGGATGCCGTCCTCGCCGGTGGCATCGTTCACCGCGTACTGTTTGAGCTCCTCCGGCAGCGATTCCACGGTCACGGCCTTCAGCCGGGCCACGTACTCGGCGGAGTGGTCCTCGGGGGGCTCGGCGTTGGTGGCCGCCACCAGCGCGGCGATCTCCTCGTCGCTCATGGCCGCCTTGATGTCCGCCAGCTTCTTCTCCAGGGCCGCGTCCTTTTTCTCCTTCGCGCCGGGCTCGGGGTAAGTGGTCACCAGCGCGGTGGTTTGGCAATCCTTCAGCCAGCGTCCGGCCACATCGGCGTACACGCCGTCCCTGTTCCACTCGTTCATTTTAAACAGGGCATCCTGGTAGTCCTGGAAGTCCCAGCAGTTGCCGGTGCTGACGTATCGGTCGATCATATTCCTGATGAGGCTCACGGGGTCGCTGCCCTCCCGGACCAGCCGGGCGGATATGGCCAGCGACGCCGCCACGCTGTCCACCAGCGCCTGGGGGAAGCCATCCTTCGCCACCCGGGCGATTTCCTCGTCCACGATGGCCTTGAAGGCATCGGCGTCGCCGGGGTCTACGTTCGCGGCGGTGAACACGATGGCGTCTTCGGGGCCCTCCATTTCGATGTAGGCATGGAAGCTGCCGTAGGGGATGGCCTCCCGGAGCCGCTGCTGGTAGTCGGAGGCGCCGGTCGTGAACAGGTCGGTCATGGTGTCCAGCGCCAGCTCGTCCCCCAGGTTCTGCTTCAGGCCGGGGCAGACGAAGGCGTACCGGATCACCGAGGCGTGCTCGGTGTTCGAGCCCTCCTCCACCGGGAAGGGCAGCGACTGCACCACCGGCGCGGTGATGGGGGTGTAGCCCGCGTCGTTCCGGGCGAATTCCCGCTTCTCATAGGCCGAGAAATAGCCGTCCAGCAGCTGCAAAAACGCCCGGTAATTGTCCAGCTGGCCGTAGAGGTAGGCCGCGCAGTTGGAGGGATGGTAATACCGGTCGTGGTAGTCCTTCAGCGCCTGCCAGGTCATGTCCGGGATGGCCTCCGGCGCGCCGCCGCAATCGTTGCCCGCCATCGAGCCGGGGAAGGCGGCGCGCAGCAGGTTCAGGGACGCCTGCCACTGGAGGGTGGTCAGGCCCAGCATCTCGGAATATACGGTGCCCTCGATGGTCAGCGGGTCCTCCGGGTTTTCCAGCCGGTAGCGCCAGGCCTCGGTGCGGAAGATGTGCTCGTTCTCCATGATGATGGGGTTGAAGCAGGCGTCGGTGTAGAACTCCGCCAGCTTCAAAAGCTGCGCCTCGGACAGGCTGGCGATGGGATACGCGGTGAACCACATTTCCGTCATGGCGTTCAGGAAGGTGTTGTAGGTCTGGTAGTCCAGGTTGAAGAACATCTGCTCGCCGGGGTACTTCTCCGAGCCCTGGATGGTGGCGTGCTCGAACACGTGGGGCAGGCCGGTGTTGTCGATGGGCTCGGTGAAGAAGGCCAGGTCGAAGGCCCGGTTCGTGTCGTCGTTGGCGATGTAGTACACCTCGCCCCCGGTCTGCCGGTGCCTGAAGCGCAGTATGGTGGCGTCCATCAGCGGGTAGTCCCTCAGCTCGACGACCTCGAAGCCGTGGATCACCTCCCCCGGCTGGGGCAGCGCCGGCGCGTTTTCCGCCTCCGCCAGCGTCGCGGGCAGAAGCCCCAGCATCAGCGCGAGGATTGTCAACAGTGCGATTGCCCTTTTCATATGCTCCTCCTGTCTTTTGCGTCGATAGAGAAAACGATACGTTACTGGCATTATATCACATTACATGCCCCTCGTATCGCTTTCAGTTATTGATAATTTGTGAAAAAATCAGAGCCTGCCGATTGCTTCCAGCGCCAGTCGCCTGATTTCGGCCACGCTTTCCTCGAAGGTGATGTTCGTGGTATCCACGGTCACGGCGTCGTCGGCGGGGCGCAGGGGCGAGGCGGCGCGGTGGGTGTCCTGGTAATCCCGCTCCCTCATCTCCTCCAGAACCTTCTCATAGGGTTCCGGACTGCCCTTCTGCTCCAGCTCCAGGCAGCGCCGACGGGCCCGCTCCTCGACGGAAGCGGTCAGGTAGATCTTCAGGGTGGCGTTCGGCAGTACCTTGGTGCCGATGTCCCGGCCGTCCATGATCACGTCGTGTCCCTCGGCAATCTTGCGCTGCAGCGCCACCATGCGCTCGCGCACCTCGGGCACGGCGGAGATGGCGCTGGCGGCCATGGAGACTTCGGGCTCGCGGATGGCCTGGGTGACGTCCTCGCCGTCCAGGAAGATGTGCTGCGCGCCGTTGATATACTCCACGGTGATGTCCACGTCGTCCACTGCGGCGAGGATGGCATCCCGGTCATTGACTGCGCCCCGGCGCAGCATGTACAGCCCGAAGGCGCGGTACATGGCCCCGGTGTCCAGATACATGGCGTTCAGCCCGGCGGCCACTGCCTTTGCGACAGTGGATTTCCCGGCCCCCGCAGGGCCGTCAATGGCGATGGAAAAAGGCTTGCGTATCATTGTTTATTCTCCATTTCAGATTTCAGTTTCAGCACCCGGCCAGCTCCGCGATGGCGTGAGCGAAGATCTTCACGCCCAGCATCAGCTTTTCCAGGTCGATGTATTCGTCGGCAATGTGACAGACGTCCATGTCGCCGGGGAAGCACACGCCGAAGGCCACGGTGTTGGGCATCATCCGTGAATAGGTGCCGCCGCCGATGGCGATGGTGTAGGCGTCCAGGCCGGTGACCTCGTGATAGACCTTCAGCAGGCCCTGTACGATGCGGCTCTCGGCGGGCACGTGCAGCGGCGTGTGGCCGCCCATGCGCCGCACCGACAGCGCGGGGCTGACCCTCATGGCGGCCTGGCCCAGCAGGGTCTCCTCGCTGGCGCAGAGGGGATAGCGGATGTCCAGCAGGGCGGACAGCTCGTTGCCGTCATACCGGAGTATGCCCAGGTTGCTTGTCAGCTCGCCGGACAGCTCGTCCGCGCAGGCGATGCCCAGCTTTTCGCCGGTGTAGTCCATGCCCACGGCCTCCGCCAGCATGGCGATGGCTTCGCGGCTGCCGCCGCCGGCCCGGAGCTCACGGAGTGCCACCAGCAGCATGCCCGCCGCGTTCACGGCGCGCCAGGGCATGGCGGCGTGGCCGTTGACGCCGGTGGCGACGATCCTCGCCCGGTCCTCGCCCTCGGCGACGGCCTTCAGCCTGAAGCCCTCGTGGGCGGCGGCGATGTCGGTTAGCCTTGCGCTCAGCGCGTCCAGGGTCATGCCGCTCAGGCCCACCACGGCGACGGCCTCGGCGGGCACCACGTTGGGGCGCTCGCCGGCGTACAGGCTGTAGACGGGGAGCTCGGCTCCCGCCTCGCCGCCGGTCACCGCCTCGAGGCGCATGTTGATGCCGCCCTTCTCGATGTTGATCACCGGGAACTCGGCGTCGGGGGAGAAGCCGTAGTCGGGCATCTTCAGCTTCGAGGCATAATAGCGCATGTCGCTCATGCCCGTCTCCTCGTCGCAGCCCAGGATCAGCCGCACGCCGTGCTTCAGCGGTATGCCGGCCTCCCTGACGGCGCGCATGGCATACAGCGCGCACAGCGCCGGACCCTTGTCGTCGGTGGCGCCGCGGCCGTACAGCTTGCCGTCCTCGATCTCGCCGCCCAGCGGGTCGTGCTTCCAGCCGTCTCCCAGGGGCACCACATCCAGGTGGGCCAGCATGCCCATGATCTGCTCGCCGCTGCCCAGGGTGATGTCGCCGGCATAGCCGTCGATGTCCCGCACCTCGAAGCTGAAGCGTCGCCCGTCCTCCAGCGCGGTGTCCAGCATCCTGCGGACCTCCGTGCCGAAGGGGGCGTTTTCCCCTGCGGGTTCCCCCTTTACCGAGGGAATGGCGATCCACTTGCGTATGTTTTCGATCAGCTCGTCCCGGTAGGAATCCACCAGGCGATCGAGGGTGGTGTAATCCATATTGATGACCTCCTCCTGAAGGAATAAGTCTGTCCTCGGTCCCTCACGGGACAATGCTATTTTATTATAGATGCAATCATCTGTCAAGGACGTTGGGCGGCTTTCATCCCTCCCACGGCGTATACCCGGACTTCTCGACCAATTCCATGCCCTGGGGCGACTGGATCCAGTCCAGCAGCGCCAACACATTGGGGTTGTCGTTGCCCTTCAGGCGTATGGCGTAGAGGGTGGAGGCGATGGGATAGCTGCCGTTTCGGATGTTGGCCTCGGTGGGCGTCACGCCGTCCACGGCCAGCAGCTTCACATCGCTGCCCATCATGTCGGTGCAGAAGAACCGGAAGGAGTAGCCGATGGCGTTGGGCAGGTTGCGGTATTCCACGGTGTCCACGATGTCGCCCATGTCCCAGGCGACCACGCCCTGGGGAGCCTCCATCAGCGGGGTGTCGCCCATCAGCGCCTCCAGCGCCGTCTGGCTGCCGCTGTTCTTCGGGCGCTGGTAGGCCACGATGGGACCGACGCCCTCAACGTCCAGCTGCGACCAGTCGGTGATCGCGCCGGAGTAGACGCCCCTGATCTGGTCGACGGTGATGTTTTCCAGTGGGTTGTCCCTGTTTACGATGAACACGAAGGCCTCCTTGCCGAAGGGGATCATGTCGAACTCGACGCCCCTTTCGGCGGCCATGGCCAGCTCCTCGTCCGAGGGTTGGGCCACGAAGATGACATCGGCCTTTCCCTCGATCAATCGCTCGTAGGCCCGGTTGGTCTTGGTGCAGGTGATCAGGACATTTTGGTCAATTTCATCGTCCCCGATCCATGTGTAGCGGGTGTCCTTCGGGTACACCGCCTGGCAGAAGGCCGAATACACCGGGAACAGCGCCGTGGCCCCGTCCAGGCGGGGGAGGGTCTGTTCCTCAGTGACCCGCTTGTTCAGCGTGCGCTTTTCGGATAGGGTCGCCACCTTCTTCCCCTCGAAGGGCATGTAGTCGGACAGGTCGATGCCGGAGCCCACGGCCTTCACCTCCACCGCCGCCCCGGAGGAGACGTCGAAGTAGCGGAAGGATTCGCCGTAGTCCTCGGTGACGGAGATCAGGCCGTCGTCGTCCACATGGATCTCGGCGTCTTCAAATTCGGGCTCCAGCACCCACGCGCCGGCTTGGTCGATCAGGCCGGTTTTGCCGTCCAGGATTACCTGGGCATAGCCGCCGTGAAACCACTCCGCAAAGTCGAACCGGGGCTCGACAGCGAAGCGTCCCGACTGGTCGACGTAGCCCCACTTGCCGTCCTGCTCCACCGCCGCGAGGCCCTCCGAGAACTCGCTGATATCGTCGAACCAGGGGCCGATCACCAGCCGCCCGGTTTCATCCACGAAGCCCCATTTCTTTCCAATGCACACGGGGATGACCCCTTCCGAGAAGATGGCCCACGTATTGTCGTAGACTGCGGGCACCACCTCATAGCCTGCCGCGTCGATGAAGCCGCAATGGCCGTCCCGCTCAACTGAAAAGGGCGGCTCGGACAGATCGGACTGTATAAAATCGTAGATATAGTCCGTCAGCAGGAAGCCGGTCTCGTCGGCCAGAGCGTATTTGCCGCCCTCCTCCACGATCTGCAGCCCTGCCGCCAGGGCGGGAAGGGAACAGATCAGCGCGATGACCAGAAGGGAACACAGTAAAGATTTCATCCTGAGCATGATAAAACCTCCGTATAATCATATTGTAAAGGTTCAGGTATGTCCGAAAAACAGATACCACAGCTTTCGTTCCCACGGGGGGCATGTTTCAGCGCTTCATCCCCCCTCATGCAGGAATCGCCACACCGCCTCCGCAACCTTCTCCGGCACGCCGGGCACTTCTGCGATCTCCTCCGCCGACGCGGCCTTCAGCGCTTCCACCGTCTTGAAGTGTTTGAGTATCGTCTTTTTGCGCTTTTCGCCCACGCCGGGGATGCCGTCGAGCCTTGACGCGATGCTGGCCTTGCTCCGCAGCGCCCTGTGGTGGATGATGGCGAAGCGGTGGCTTTCATCCCTCACCCGCTGCAGTACATGCAGCGCGGGGGAGTGGCGGTCCAGCAGCAGGCTCTCCTCCTCCCCGGGCAGCACGATTTCCTCGATGCGCTTGGCCAGGCCGATCATCGGTATGTTCAGCCCCTGGGCCTGCATGGCCTCCCGGGCCGCGGCCAGCTGGCCCTTTCCGCCGTCCACCAGGATCAGGTCGGGCAGCCATGAAAACTTGCCGCCCTCGGGGTCGAGGCCCTGCTCCTTCCTCTCTGCCAGCTCGTCCAGCCCGTGGGACAGGCGGCGGGTGATGACTTCGTACATGGAGGCGAAGTCGTTGGCTCCCTCCACCGTCTTGATGCGGTAGCGGCGGTATTCCCTGTTGGCGCTGACGCCGTCCACCATCACCACCTCGCTGGCCACGGACAGCGCGCCCTGGGTGTTGGAGATGTCGTAGCCCTCGATGCGCCGGGGCAGCGTGGGCAGGTTCAGCAATTCCTGAAGGGCCTCCAGCGCGCCGATGGTGCGGGCGCGGCTGTTGGCATTTTTGCGGTCCAGATTCTTCGCCTCGTCCTTCAGGTTCTTGATGGCCATGTTGACCAGCTTCAGCTTTTCGCCCCGACGGGGGGTGAGGATGTAGGTGCGGGCGCCATGCTGCTCGGTGAGCAGCTGCTCGATCACGTCGTGCTCCGGCGGCGTGGCGGAGAGCAGGATCTCCCTCGGCGGGGTGATCTCCGGGCCGTAGTATTGCAGCATGAACTGGGTCAGTATCTCGCCCAGCTCCTCGTCGCCCGCGCCCTCCAGCGTGAAGCGCTCCGAGCCGATCATGCGGCCCGAGCGCACGAACATCAGCTGCACCATGGCGTCGGTCTCGTAGGGCAGCACGGCGATGATGTCCTGGTCCGCCTGGGCGGTGGAGATGGCCTTCTGCTTCTGCATCAGGGCCTCCACGGCGCGTATGCGGTCGCGGTACAGCGCCGCCCGCTCGTAGTTCATCTCCTTCGAGGCCTCCGTCATACGCTCCTTCAGCTCTGTCAGCACAGGGGCGTATTTGCCGTTCAGGAAGTCGATGACGCCGTCGATGGTCCTCCGGTATTCCTCCCTGGAAACCAGTCCCGCGCAGGGGGCGGGGCACTGGCCCACCTGGTGGTGCACGCAGGGGCGGCGGGGCTTGTCGGGGTTGATGGCGTGGCGGCAAACCCGGATGGGGAACACCATCCGCACCGCGTCCAGCACCTCCCGCACCACGGTGGAGCCCTGATAGGGGCCGAAGTACTTCGCGCCGTCCTTCTCCTGCCTGCGGGCCAGGTCCACCAGTGGAAAATCCTCGGCAAGGTTTACGCGAATGTAGGGGTAGGCCTTGTCGTCCTTCAGCAGTATGTTGTAGTGGGGCATGTGCAGCTTGATCAGGTTACACTCCAGCGCGAAGGCCTCCATTTCGCCGTCCACCAGTATGATGTCGAAGTCGTCGATCTTCTCCACCATCGCCCGTACCTTCGGGGTGTGCTGGACGCTGTAGTGGAAGTACTGGCTGACCCGGTTCTTCAGGTTCACCGCCTTGCCCACGTAGATGATCTCGCCCCTGGATTTCATCAGGTAGCAGCCCGGCGAATCGGGCAGGTTAGCGATCTTGAACTCCAGCTCCGGCGACATTCGCGCGCCGTTCCACGGCTTTCTGAACTCGGTCATGGGATCCTCCTTGGGTGGGGGGAATTGTCCTTTTTACGCCATTATATCACGAGTAGCGAACCTTCGCAAATCAAAACATGGACGCATTTTGGCTTTGCCGGTTGTAAATCATAAAAAGTGCAAAAAAGAACGCAAAGGGCATTCCCTTTGGCACTTGCTTTCTGCTATAATACAGGCAGCACAATACCATCTGCGGGGAGGATCGACCATGAGGAAGCTACTATCTGTTTTGTTGGTCGCGGCGGCGTTGCTGTGCGGCCTGGCGGTTCTGGCGGAGCAGGACGGGCCGAAGGAGGACCGGTTCAGCGTCCTGCGCATCCGGGTGCCCACCGTGCCGCCGGTCGAGGTGCCTGAAATCCCGGAGATCGAGGTGCCGGAGGTGCCCACGCCCGCCCCCACAAAGAAGCCGAAGATCGAGGTACCGGAGATCCCCGAGGTGGATGTGGACGCGCCCGACGTGCCCCGGGTGACGGCGGATCCCGCGGCGCAGGTGGAGCCGGCGCTGGCGGCGCTGGGCGTCACCGACTATCGCGCGCTGTACGACGCCCTGAGCCGCGGCGAAGCGGTGGGCGACGGCAGCCGCGGCGACGCGGCCAGGGGACTACAGCAGCTGCTGGTCGCCTTCGGGCAGAACGTCACGGTGGATGGCATCGTCGGCCCCAAGACCGTCGCCGCCCTGAACGCCGTGCAGGCGCAATATGAATTGCCTCAGACGGGCGAGCTGGACGCAGAGGGCCTTGCGACCCTGCTGCCCCTGTTGTTGATGAACGGGCAGGACGATCCGGAATAGGGCTTTCGGAACGCAAGGGCTGGGAAACACGTCCAACCCAAGGACCTTTCGACAGATAACCCGGGCATGTTGCTTGCCTGGATCTGTCGTTGCCGCGTTGTCGTCGGTCAACGCGCCCCGGCTTTCTCTGCAATGTGGAAAGGAGCGTTCATCCATGAGGCGCAAGATAAAACTCCTGCTGGCGCTGGCAGCGCTGCTGACGCTGCTTGTCACGGTACAGGCGGATGTCGCCGCTTGGCCGGGCCTGGATCGCGTGGAGGCGGCGAAGGGCTACGAGCAGGCCGAGGCGTTGGCGGCGCGGCTGGGCGTCGGGCTGACCGACGGCGTGCCGCTGTTCATGCCGACCCGCGCCCAGCCGTTGAACGCCTATATGGTGGTCGATCCCCAGTGCGAAGTTGGCATCGACGGAGATGACATGTACCCGGTCAGTGAGAAGGGCCTGATCCCCGAAATCACCGATTATCTCGACCGGTGGATCGACGACATCCAGAAGGCCTCCGCAGGCGCGATCCGCTTCGTGGCCGATCCCGACGACGCGGACATACTGGTCAGCGCCCGCCAGAGCTTCAAGCGCTACGGCGAATACAGCGGCGGCGGCATGAGCGCCGAGGGCTACGCCTGTACGGTGATGCTGACGGCCATACAGCTGTCCGACGCGAGCAACACCGCGGGCCTTACGCTGACCATCGCGCCGCAGAACACCGTCACCCTGCGGGGCAACGGGCGCTTCTGGAAGACCGCGCCGCAGCTGGCGGGCACGGAGAAGCTGGATGGGTTTGTGAAGGCCGTCATGGGCTGGTACGGCTATGGTGCCCGGAAGGGCTCGAAGGGCGCGCCGGTGAAGCGCATACAGCAGTGCCTGATCGACCGCGGATTCCTGGGCGGCGGCGCTGACGGGAGCTTTGGCCCAAAGACCGAGAACGCGGTCAATGCCCTGCAGGCGGCCTGCGGCCTCGTAGAGACGGGCTTTGTCGACGCGAGGACCCTGATCGAAATCTATTTCAATACCGCAGGCCCGGATGCGGCGCGGTGACAAGAGCGGCAAAAAAGGATCCTTCACGTCATTCGGCCGGACGGCAAATCACCGGCTTCCCGAATGGCGTGAAGGATCTTTATATCGCGGTCAAATCCTTCCCTCGCCTTCGAATATGCTGATTTCCCCCCGCTTCTGGATCAGTGCCGCCAGCGCCGGGTCCCGGACGGTCCAGGCCGCCATGGGCGTGCGGAACATGAAGCGCTGAAAGTGGGGGCTGAAAAAGCGCTGGGCGTTGGCGTCGTAGGACACGAAATCGGGCCGTGAGACGATGTTGGCCAGCAAGCCCGCCATGAAGAAGGCGGCAATGCCGTTCACGGTAGGTCGGTAGCTTTTCAGGGGTCCCACCAGCTGTCCCCGAACCACCTTGGGCGCGTGGAAGCGGAACCAGGCCACGATCAGCGGATTGAAGGACTCCACGATGTATTCCCCCTCATAATCCTCCAGCATGTCCATCAGCGACTGGCACAGCTTTGCGTTGTCGGGGCCGTTCTTCAGCTCGATCAGCAGGGGCGTTTTGCCATCCACCGTGTCCAGCACCTCCCGCAGCGTGGGGATGCGCGCGCTGTCGATGCCCGCCAGAGGGATGGCCTTCAGCTCCGCCAGCGTGAGCTGGCGCACCCTGCGGGGGTCTCCCGCCAGGCGCAGCAGATCGCTGTCGTGAAACACCACCAGCTGCATGTCCTTGGAAAACTGGATATCCAGCTCCATGCCAAAGCCCTCGTCCCGGGCGGCGGCGAAGGCGGGCAGCGTGTTTTCCACCAGACCCTTTTTGATGTCGTGCAGGCCCCGGTGGGCAAAGCGCGCGTTCAGCCAGCGCCGGCACTTGGCGTAATGCAGGCTGGGATGGGCCATGAAGGCCAGCGCGAGAAATATGACGAGCAGTATCAGCCATATGGACATGATCGGAACCTCCGCGTCATTGGTAGGGATACAGCTATTATACCGCATCTCGCGCCGGGTTGCAAATCGCGGCGGGGAATAGTGCGGCACGGAACGGGCCATGCCGTTACGGCTCAAGGTCGAAGGGGCTCCGAACGCTTTCAATTTGAGGAAAGAATACGGAACCCTGGGCTGTAGCCTCTGTTCATGTGTGAGCCCTGAGAATATCAGTGAATATCAGTGAACGCAAATTTAGCTTGACAATCCCATGCCCTTTGTGTATAATACACCTGTCCTGCGGTCGTGGCGGAATAGGCATACGCGCACGTTTGAGGGGCGTGTGGGAGACCGTACGGGTTCAAGTCCCGTCGACCGCACTGAAAAAGGGCTGTCTTAGTTTTGAGACAGCCCTGTATATTTTATTGCTCGAGGCCCGGCCAGACGAAGGTGGGGTTCAGGTTCATCTCGCCGTTGTCGATGAGCAGGTTCTGGCCGGACATGGAGCGGTTGACCAGGGTCAGGAATATCACCCACTCGCAGACCTCGTCCAGCGTGGTCCACTTCTTCATGGGCGTGACGGCCATGATGGCCTTCCACAGGACCGGGTCTCGCATCACAAGGTCGTTGGATTCGGTCAGCACGCCGCCCAGGGAGATGGCGTTGCAGGTGACGCCCCTGGGGGCCACCCGGATGGCCACGTTGCGCATGTAGCCCACCAGACCCGCCTTGCTGGCCGCGTAGTGGGGGAATTCCTGCCCGCTGATCGAGGAGGCCGAGGCGTTGAACAGTATCGAGCGCAGCGCGTCGTTGCGCTCGATGTATTTCTCCGTGACGTTGATCGCGCCGACGAGGTTCGTATGGATGTCGGCCTCGCCCTGCTGCACCCCGGCGTTGTTGAACAGTATGGCCGCGCCTTCGATATCGGGAAGGGCCTCTCTTTTCCGTATATCGGCGACGTGGTGGGCATACAGCGGCGCTTCGATGCCCGCGGGTTCGATGTCGATGCCGTGTACCTCGTGCCCCAGGGCCAGGTACTTCAGCGCGGCGGCCCGACCGATGCCCCGGGCAGCGCCGGTGACGATGATCCTCATGCCGCGGCGTGGGTCTTGAGATACTCGATGCCCACGTCGTCGCGCTGCCAGCGCCGGCATACGTCGTAGCCGATGGGGGAGAAGATGACCTCCATGAACAGCTCCAGGCCCGCGCCGATCATGGAACAGGAGACGCACTGGGGCAGGGTCCAGCTGAAGCCGCCCCAGTAGATGGGCGCGAATACCATGAATACCAGCGCCGCGAACACGAAGTTGTCCACGAACTGGGCGATGAAGGTGGAGACGTAGCTGCGGGTGTAGTAGGCCGCGCGGCCGTCGGGATTGGCCTCGAAGCGCCTGCCGATGGCGGCGTTCAGGACGTTGTTGACGATGGCCGAGGTGATAAAGGCCAGCGAGCTGCTCAGCACGATGAACCAGCTGCCGCCGAATATGCTGTTGAAGGCGGAATAGTCGGTTTCGGTGGGGATGATGCTGACGATGGCAAAGAGGCCCACGGCCAGCAGGTTGATCGCCAGCGCGAACACGGAAATGTGTGTCGCGGCCCTCGCCCCGAAGCGCTTGGTGATGATGTCCATGCACAGGAAGGCCAGCCACGAGACCACGATGCCCCCGTCCACGGCCAGGAAGCCGCGCTGGTAGATGGTCTTGTTGGCCAGCAGGTTCATCAGCACCACCGAGAGCACGAACAGTGAAACGATGGGGGAGGGGACGCTGCGCAGCAGCAAAACGGTGTCGGAAATGAAGTTCTTGAAACGTGAGCGCATAAAAAAATCTCCTTGGTTTTATTTTATATAGCGAAGGATTTAGAGGCCGAACTCCGCTGTCTGTCATCATAGCACAGCCGATGGGCGAAAATCTTTGATGGGAGGATAATTGTTGATTAAGATGGAAGTGAATGGACTACTGCACTGTGTGGCGGGACATCCTGAAACGCCATTTCGAGCGCGGCGAAGGGTCTTGTGAATTTACGCAACATTAACGGTTTGAAGTGACCCAAACTATTGACAAGCTCAATTCAATTTGATACAATTAATTTGCAAGCGAGATCAAAGGAGGTTCACACCATGAGCATTTACGATTATACCGTCAAGGCCCGCAAGGGCGCTACTCTGAACCTGGCTGACCTGAAGGGCAAGGTGCTGCTGATCGTCAACACCGCCACCGGCTGTGGCTTCACCCCCCAGTACGAGGCGCTGGAAAAGCTGTATGAGAAGTATCACGACCAGGGGTTTGAGGTGCTGGACTTCCCCTGCAACCAGTTCGGCCACCAGGCCCCCGGCGACGAGAGCGAGATCCACGAGTTCTGCACCGCCAAGTACAAGACCCAGTTCGACCAGCTGGCGAAGATCGACGTGAACGGCGAGACCGAGGAACCGCTGTACACCTTCCTGAAGACCGCCCAGCCCGAAGAGAAGGTGGAGGGCATGAAGAACAAGGCCGCCATGGCCATGATCTCCAAGATCAGCACCACCTGCAAGAAGCCCAACGACATAAAGTGGAACTTCACCAAGTTCCTGGTGGACCGGTCGGGCAACGTGGTCAAGCGCTTCAACCCCACCAGCGACCCCATGTCCTTCGAGCAGGACATCGCCGCCCTGATTTAAACACACCGTCCCGCGGCGATCCGCCACACCCTTCCACGCGATGCGCTGCAAAGCATTAAAATATGAAAAAGGAGATGTGACCATGTCTGTTATCAACGTGACGAAAGACAACTTTGAAGCCGAGGTCCTGAAGTCCGAGGTGCCGGTGCTGGCCGATTTCAACGCCGGCTGGTGCGGCCCCTGCCGCGCGATGAAGCCCATGCTGGACGAGCTGGCCGAGGGCAACACCGCCTACAAGATCGTCTCCATCGACATCGACGACCAGGACGAGCTGGCCGACGAGTACGACGTCTCCTCCATCCCCTGCCTGGTGGTCTTCAAGGGCGGCGAGGAGGTCAACCGCAGCGTGGGCCTGATCCCCAAGGACGCCATCGCCGAGCTGGTGGAGGGCTGAGCCATGAGCAGGATTATCGAACCGGCGGAGCGCAGCGGAGCGGTTGCGCGGGTCGACGGGGATGCGGAGCAGCCACGCCGACAATCCATCGACATCGTGATTGTCGGCGGCGGCCCCGCCGGCATGACCGCTGCCATCTACGCCCGTCGGGCGGGCAAGAGCGTGCTGGTGCTGGAGGCGCTGAGCTGCGGCGGCCAGATCCTGAACACCCCCGACATCGAGAACTACCCCGTGGAGGCCCACATCTCCGGCTTCGACTTCTCCCAGAAGGTCTACGAGCAGGCGAAGGGCTTGGGGGCCGAGTTCAAATTCGAGAAGGCCGTGGAGCTGCGGGACGAGGCCGACGGGAAGGTCGTCGTCACCAACAAGGGCGAGTACCGGGCCAAGGCGGTCATACTCGCCACCGGCTCCGCCAACCGCAAGCTGGGCCTTGAAGACGAGGACAAGCTGGTGGGCCGGGGCGTCAGCTACTGCGCCACCTGCGACGGCAACTTCTACCGCAGAAAGACCGTGGCCGTGGTGGGCGGCGGCAACACCGCCCTGGAGGACGCGCTGTACCTGGCGGACCTCTGCCAGAAGGTGTACCTGATCCACCGCCGCGACAGCTTCCGGGGCGACGACACCAACGCCGAGCGCTTGAAGGCCCGGGAGAACGTGGAGATCCTCTACAACGCCAACGTGACAAAGCTGATCGCCGAGAAGAAGCTGAAGGCCATCGAGGTGACCGACAAGCTCACCGGCGAAGTGCGCGCCATCGAGCTGAACGGCCTTTTCGTGGCCGTGGGCCGCGTGCCCGAGAACAACAACTTCGCGGGCTTGATCGACCTGGACGCCTCCGGCTACGCCGCCGCGGGCGAGGACTGCCACACCCGCACCCCCGGCGTATTCGTCGCCGGCGATAACCGCGCCAAGCTGCTGCGCCAGCTGGTGACCGCGACGGCGGACGGGGCGATGGCGGCCACCGAGGCTGTGAAGTTCGTGAACGAGCTGTAATCACGGAGAAACGAGGGACGGTTACATATCCCATGGATGCGAATGGGAGATGTAACCGTCCTTTTTTTGCTGTGCGGGTTCCCACGTCAGCACAATGCGCGGTCAGTGATGAGTGGCTCACGTTTTGTAAAGAACCGTAGCGGCGGCAACCTGTCGCCACCGAACCCCTGAGAGGCTATGGCGACTGGTAGTCGCCGTTACAATGTTGTGCCGTCTCCCCGGCAAATCAGAACTTGATGAAGACCACTTACGCAGTATCTATTCCCCTGTAGATGCCATAACCTCCCCCAGGGAATGCTTGCGCTTTATTACTTCACCTTCGCGCTCTTCGCCTTCGACCACGCGGAATAATACTTTACACCCTTGACAGTCTTGTAGGCGCGGATGCGGACATAGTAGGTCTTGCCTGTTGTCAGATTATTCAGAACAGTCTTCACAGTGGCGGCTTTCTTTATGGTAACCTTCGTTGCCCCGGCGAAGCTCTTCTTCAATCCGTACTGTACCTCATATCGCGCGGCGCCCGAGGCCTTCTTCCACGCCACCGTCAGCTGCTGCTTGCCCGCGGTCAGCCCGGACAGTGCCACGGCCTTTGGGTAGATATTGAAGGTCTTCTTGACGGATTCGCCGTACTTGCCCTTTCCGGTGACCGTCACCGTCGCGGTGCCGACGGCCTTGTTGGCGGAGTATTTGACAGTGTAATCGGTGCCCTTGACCAGCTCCTTGCCCTTGTACTTCACCACAGGCGCGGGCTTGATGGCCTTGCCTGTGTAAACTGCGTCCTTGATGCCAGTGATCGTGCACTTTTTGAGGGAGATGAGCTTGGGTATGATTCTCTGCTTAACCAGGATTGTACCGCAGACGGAGCAGTGGGAGCCCTCGGTCAGGCCTGCTTCGGTGCAGGTGGGGGCAACGGCGGGGTCGGTGACTGGGGTGTGCGCCACAACAGGAACAATTTCCTGCGCTTTGATAATCGTATTACAGACAGAGCAGTGTGAGCCTTCGGTTAAGCCGGTCTTGGTACATGTAGGTTTGACTGAAGGGTCATTTTCGGGAATATGGTCTGTTTTTACAACAGTATATCCTTTTGTTTCAGCCCACTTTGTTGCATTTGTTTCACAATGAGTATAAAAAATTGCTGAATAAGGGACACCATTGAAAGCGCTATCTTCTATAGTAATATTGTCACTATCGATGGTGATAATGCTTAATGATCGACAGTTTTCAAATGTTTGTGTTTCAATGATATTGACGCTTGACGGAAGGTGTATTTCTTTCAATGAAATGCAGCTTTGGAACATATTTGGACCAAATGCAGTAAACCCATCAGATATAGATACTGCAGAAAGAGATATGCAATGACTAAAAGCTCCAAAATCAATTTCCCACAATGACGAGGGAATGTGGATGCTTTTAATACTCTCGCATTGATAGAATGCATATTGACCAATTCTGATTAAATTGCTGGGAAGATTGATTTCTGATAATACACTGCATTCATAGAATGCATGATCACCAATACTCATTAAGGTATCGGGCAAAATCACTTTGTATAAGGATGAACATTCACGAAACGCCTCATTCCCTATACTGGTAACACCATTTGGGATTTTTACACTTGTAATATTGTTGTTAAAGCGAAACACTTTTGCACCTATTATTGTAATATTGGATGGTATGGTGATATCCCCGCCATTTCCGGTATATTCCACTAAAACACCGTTAACTACTGTAAAACCTTCTGTTTCTTCATCGTCTGCATCCGTATTACTTACAGGAGCAGATTCAATGCTTTTCAAGGAGGTGTCGAGAGTTGTTATTTCTATATTCTCGAAAATAGGGAGATCGGTAAGTGAGAATTCAAACTCATTGAGTCGTGCTTCCTCTGAAAGATCAATTAGCGCATCACTTGCATCAGAGTCGATAGTCAAATCTAAATCTTCGTCCCATTCTGCAACTGCACAGCCCGTGGCCAATGCCGCAAACAACAGCGCGACCAACAGGGTCACCCAAAACCTCTTCATTCTGATAACCTCCTGTCAATATAAATCGTGACGGTTCAACCGAATGCGAATGCTGATTTGGTGAGGAGACGCGCCAGCCCAAAACCTTCCCCAGGCAGCGAAGCTGTCGGTTCAGGGGAAGGTGGATTACCCGAAAAATGCTTTCATTGTTCCGGGAAAGACAGATGAGGTCGTTCTCCTGGAAGAAAGCAAGCAAAGTATCGTTACCGCGGGGAGACTGACCTCATCCGACCCGCTACGCGGGCCACCTTCCCCTGAACCGCTCCCTGCGGTCGCTGGGGAAGGCTTTTGGTTCTGCTGTCAGCCGTCCCTGATACCGTCTTCACAACTTCCTGCCAAACCAGAATTCACCCGACTGATATAGACATCTAAACCGAAC
>JAZTZK010000110.1:0-22019 GCA_045637485.1 Clostridia bacterium | reverse complement strand
GTGCAGTTTCGAGTGGATTGGGCTGCATTTCAAGGCGATTTTCCGCAGGCTTAGTGGGGCTAAGTCAAGGGAAATCAACGCAGAAATGCAGTTCAAGACGCCGAAAATGCATCTTGGCGAATTTAGAAACACACTCTAATTCCTCATTCTCTCAATGGTGGAACAGACGTATGCCGGTGAACGCCATGACGATGCCGTATTCGTCGCACTTTTCGATCACCAAATCGTCGCGGATGGAGCCGCCCGGCTGGGCGATACAGGTTACGCCGCTGCGGTGCGCGCGCTCGATGTTGTCGCCGAAGGGGAAGAAGGCGTCGCTGCCCAGGGCTACGTCGGTGACGGTGTCCAGATAGAACCGCTTCTCCTCGCGGGTCAGCGGCTCGGGGCGCGCGGTGAACAAACGCTGCCAGCGGCCGTCATCCAGCACGTCCTGCCAGTCCTCGGAGATGTACACGTCGATAGCGTTGTCCCGGTCGGGACGACCGATGTCCTCCCGGAAGGGCAGGTTCAGAACCTTATCGTGCTGGCGCAGGTGCCAGTTGTCGGCCTTGCCGCCGGCGAGGCGGGTGCAGTGGATGCGGCTCTGCTGACCCGCGCCCACGCCGATGGCCTGACCGTCCTTCACGTAGCACACCGAGTTGGACTGGGTGTACTTCAGCGTGATCAGCGCGATCAGCAGATCCCGCTTCTGGGCGTCGGTGAGGGCCTTGTTGGCGGTGACGACGTTGGAAATCATGTCGTTGTCGATCTCCAGCGCCTGGCGGCCCTGCTCGAAGGTGATGCCGAACACCTGCTTTCGCTCGATCTCGGCGGGCACATAGTTCGGATCGATCCTGATGATGTTGTAGCCGCCCTTGCGCTTCTGCTTCAGGATCGCCAGCGCCTCATCGGTATAGCCGGGGGCGATGACGCCGTCGGAGACCTCGTGGCGGATCAGCTGCGCGGTGGCCGCGTCACAGGTATCGGACAGGGCAATAAAATCGCCGAAGGAGGACATGCGGTCCGCGCCCCGGGCGCGGGCATAGGCGCAGGCCAGCGGCGACAGTTCCATATCCTCGGGGACAAAGTAGATCTTCCTCAGCACATCCGTCAGCGGATTTCCGATGGCCGCGCCTGCGGGACTGACGTGCTTGAAGGAAGCGGCCGCGGTCATGCCGGTGGCCTTCTTCAGCTCCGTCACCAGCTGCCAGCTGTTCAGGGCGTCCAGGAAGTTGATGTAGCCGGGCCGACCGTTCACGACCTCGAGGGGCAATTCCCCTCCCTCCATAAAAATGCGGGAGGGTTTCTGGTTGGGGTTGCAGCCGTACTTCAGTTGAATCTCATGCGCCATGATAATATCCTCCGTCACGCGTTCCGGTTGATGATCTTCTGTTCCATGCTGCCCGTGGCCAGGTCTCTCGCACACACCCACAGGGACACGCGGTTGTCCGCGTTCAGCCCATTCCACAGGGCCTGGGCGATGCTGTCCACGTCCCCGTCGTCGATGGACACGGTCTCCGGGTCGCCGGTGAAGGACGGGATCGGGTTGCCGTCGGACAGGTAGGTATGCAGGAAGTACCCCTTTCCCGCCTCCAAGGCTTCATACTCCCAGAACACCCGGTGGCAGCAGCTGCCCTGGGCGTCGCCGGCGCGCAGTATCGCCATATCCAAGCTAAAATCGCCGTCCAGGAAAGTGGCCATGGCGCTGACGCGGGGGGTAAAGTTGGGGGCGTCGGGCTCGAAGGTGCGCTCCCGCAGGGCGTCGGCGAAGGTGGCGCCCTCGCCGATGTAGTTGTAGATGTCGTCGGTCTGATCGCCGTTGGTGACGATGACGCAGTCGTCAATCACACGAACGGGCCAGTAGATGATCAGGCTGGGATCCACCATCTTCGAGGGATCAAAGGCCTCGGTGCGAATGCCCGCATTCTCCTGCACGAAAACCCGGTTGCGACTGTTCACGCTGCGGCCCATGATGAAGTAGGCCATCACGGCCCGCCTGCCATCGGCGCTCTTGCCGACGATGATGCCACGCCCCGGATAGGTCGTCGCGCCGACGGCTTCGCTTGCTGTCTTAATCATTTCTCATTCCTCATTCCTAATTCCTAATTCTCTCGCCACTTCCTCCGCCGCCCTTGGCAGCAGGATCCACTCCGCCTGCTCCATCACGCGGCGCTGGAGGGTTTCGGGGGTGTCGTCGGGCTGGATGTCCACGGCCTTCTGGGCGATGATGCGACCGCCGTCGGGAATCTCGTTTACATAGTGAACCGTGGCGCCGGTGACCTTCACGCCGTAGTCCAGCGCGGCGCGGTGCACCCGCAGGCCATAGTAGCCCTCTCCGCAGAAGGACGGGATCAGCGAAGGATGGATGTTGATGATGCGGTCCGGGTAACGGCTGACGAAATCTGCGGACAGTATCGCCATGAAGCCCGCGAGGACGATCATATCGATACTGTTCTCCGACAGGATTTCAAGCAGGCGTGCCTCGAAATCGGAGCGGCTCATGCCCTTCGCTCGCAGGCACAGGGCCGTGGGTATACCGGCCTTCTCCGCCCGTTTCAGGGCGTAGGCGCTCTCGTTGTTGGATACCACCAGCGCAAGCGCGCCGTGGGGCAGCTCGCCCCGGTCCCGGGCGTCGATCAGGGCCTGTAGGTTCGTGCCCCCGCCGGAGACCAGCACCGCGATGCGCGTCATCATATCAGCGTCACCCTTTCGTCGCCGGGCACGATCTCGCCGATCACCCTGGGATCCTCGCCGCAGCCCTTCAATATGTCCACAGCCTCGTCCGCCTGGGCGGCGGAAACGGTCAGCACCATGCCGATACCCATGTTGAAGGTGTTGTACATATCCCGCAGCGGAATGTGCCCCGCACTGGCGATGCGCTCGAACAGCGGGATCGGACCGATGCGGTCCACTTCGATGCATGCCGTGACACCCTGGGGCAGGCTGCGGGGGACGTTCTCATAGAAGCCGCCGGCGGTGATGTGGGAGACGGCCTTGACCCTCACCGATTCCGCCAGCTTCAGCACGGGCCTGACGTAGATGCGGGTGGGCTCCAGCAGCGCCTCGCCGAGGGTCTTGCCCAGGTCGTCGCAGTAGAAGTCCAGGCCTCCGTTTTCCACGTCGAACACCTTGCGCACCAGCGAAAAGCCGTTGGAGTGCACGCCCGAGGAAGGCAGGCCGATCATCACATCCCCCACCGTCACGGCAGAGGAATCGAACAGCTTGTCCCGATCCACCACGCCCACGGAGAAGCCCGCCAAGTCGTATTCGTTCTCAGGATAGAAGCCGGGCATTTCGGCGGTCTCGCCACCCACCAGCGCGCAGCCCGCCTGGACGCAGCCCTCGGCCACACCGGACACGATCTCGGCGATCCGCTCGGGCACGTTCCTGCCGCAGGCGATGTAATCCAGGAAAGTCAGGGGTCTTGCGCCACAGCAGACGATGTCATTGACGCACATGGCCACGCAGTCGATGCCCACGGTATCGTGTTTATCCATCAGGAAAGCCAGCTTCAGCTTGGTACCCACGCCGTCCGTGCCGCTGACCAGCACAGGATGGGTCATGCCGGTCACGTCCAGCTCGAAGAGCCCGCCAAAGCCGCCGATGCCCGACACCACGCCGGGGATGTTCGTGCGGGCGATGTGCTTCTTCATCAGCTCCACGGCCTTATAACCTGCGGTGATGTCCACGCCCGCGGCGGCATAGCTATCGGATCTGGAAACAGCATTTGTCATCCTAATTCCTCATTCCTATTTCCTCATTATTCCTCGACACCCCGCTCAAACCGCGTCTTGTCCGGCTTTTTTGGGGGGGTGCAGGGGTATTTTCCGTCGAAGCAGGCGGTGCAGAAGCCGGTGGTGTTCTCGGCCAGCTTGTGGGCGTTTTCGCAGGACAGGTAGCCCAGGGAATCCACGCCGATGATCTGGCGGACCTCCTCGACGGTGCGGTTCCATGCCACCAGGTTCTTCTGGCTGTCCACGTCGGTACCGTAATAGCAGGGGTACAGGAAGGGCGGCGCGCTGGAGCGCATGTGCACCTCGGTGGCCCCGGCGTCCCGCAGCAGCTGCACGATGCGGGCGCATGTGGTGCCCCGCACGATGCTGTCGTCCACCAGCACCACGCGCTTGCCCTTGACCGTTGCGGAGACGGGATTCAGCTTGATGCGTACCTTGTTCTCCCGGTCCGACTGGGTGGGCTGTATGAAGGTGCGGCCGATGTACTTGTTCTTGATGAAGCCGATGCCGTAGGGTATGCCCGAGGTCCTGGCGTAGCCGATGGCGGCGTCCAGGCCGCTGTCCGGCACGCCGATGACCACATCCGCGTTCACCGGATGCTCCAGGGCCAGGAAGCTGCCTGCCCGCTGACGGGCCATGTGGACGCTGGAGCCGTCCACCACGGAATCGGGACGGGCGAAGTAGATGTATTCAAACACGCAAAGGGATTTTTTGCACCTGCCCACATGGGTCTCGTCGCTGCGCATGCCCTTTTTGTCCACAATGACCACCTCGCCGGGCTCCACGTCCCTGAGGAAGGTTGCGCCCACGGCGTCCAGCGCGCAGGTCTCCGAGGCAAATATGATGCTGCCGTCGGGCCGCGTGCCGACGCACAGCGGATGGAATCCGTGGGGATCGCGGGCCGCGATCAGCTTGGTGGAGGACATCACCACGAAGGAATACGCGCCGTCCAGCCGGTTCATGGCCTTGCACACCGCCGCCTCGATGGAGCCGCACTTCAGCCGCTCCCGTATGATGACATGGGCAATGATCTCGGTATCGCTGGTCATGTGGAAGATGGAGCCGTTCATCTCCAGCTCCTCCCGAAGCTCGCTGGCGTTGGTCAGCGAGCCGTTGTGGGCCAGGGCCATCAGGCCCTTGCAGTGGTTCACCACGATGGGCTGGGCATTCTGCACCGGGTTGATGCCCGCGGTGCCGTAGCGCACGTGGCCCACGGCCATGTTGCCCTTGCCCAGGTAGTTCATCACGTCGGGGGTGAACACGTCCTGCACCAGCCCCGCGTCCTTGTGGGTGCGCAGTCGGCCCTTTTCATTGACGGTGATGCCTGCGCTCTCCTGCCCGCGGTGCTGCAGGGCGAACAGCGCATAATAGCAGTCCGAGGCCAGGTCCGCCTGGGCCTTGTTGTAGATTCCGAATACGCCGCATTCCTCGTGAATATGATTCATATGGTCTCCTTTATTTCCGTTTAAATATCCCTTAATTCCCCATCAGTCTGCGCATGACCTCGTTGTAGGCGTCCTCGACACCGCCCAGGTCGCGGCGGAAGCGATCCTTGTCCAGCTTCTCGCCGGTGTTCACGTCCCAGAAACGGCAGGTATCAGGGCTGATCTCATCGGCAAGCACGATGGTTCCGTCGGGCAGGCGGCCGAACTCCAGCTTGAAGTCCACCAGCGTGATGTTCAGCTTCAGGAAGTAGGCCTTCAGCACCTCGTTGACCTTGAAGGCGTATTTCTCGATGGTGTCGATTTCATCGGCGGTGGCCAGCTCCAGCGCCAGGGCGTGGTAGCGGTTCAGCAGCGGGTCGCCCAGCTCGTCGTTCTTGTAGGAGAACTCAATGGTAGGGGCGTCGAATACGATGCCCTCCCTCACGCCGTAGTGCTTGGCAAAGCTGCCCGCGGACACGTTGCGGATGATGACCTCCAGCGGCACGATGGAAACCTTCTTCACCAGGGTTTCCCTGTCGCTCAGCTCCTTGACGAAGTGGGTGGGCACGCCCTGCTTCTCCAGCATCTGCATCAGCATGTTGCTCATGCGGTTGTTGATGACGCCCTTGCCGACGATGGTGCCCTTTTTCAGGCCGTTGAAGGCCGTGGCATCGTCCTTGTAGGAGACGATGTACAGGTTGTCGTCGCCCGTTGCGTAAACCTTCTTGGCCTTGCCCTCGTAGAGCTGCTGCAGCTTTTCCATGGTGGTATTCCTCCAGATATTTGTATTGGGGTGTAAAATACGGAGCGCCGAAACCCTCTGAGATTTCGGCTCTCCGAATTACAGGCAACTGTATTCAGCGGAAATGCGGGCGTCCTTTTCCGCCACTTTGGCGGACTGGGCCTCGCGGTAATCTGCAAACCTTTGGGCCAGGGCCTCGTCGGACAGGGCGAGGATCTGGGCCGCCAGCAGCGCCGCGTTCACCGCGCCGTCGATGGCCACCGTGGCCACCGGCATGCCGGAGGGCATCTGAACAGTGCTGAGCAGCGCGTCCAGGCCGTCCAGGGTCGAGGATTTCATCGGTACGCCGATCACCGGCAGTATGGTATTGGCGGCCATGGCCCCGGCCAGGTGGGCAGCCTTGCCTGCCGCCGCAATGATCGCGCCATAGCCCTCCTCCTTCGCGCCTTTGGCGAATCGGGCCGCCGCGTCCGGGGTGCGGTGCGCCGACAGTATGCGCACGCAGAAGGGAACCTCAAGGGCCTTCAGCGTATCCATCGCGCCCTGCATGGCCTTCAGGTCGCTGTCGCTGCCCATGATGATGGCTACCTTGTTCATATCGTCCATCTCCCCTGCCCCGCCGTTGGGTACCTTTGCCCGTGGCGCAGGCGTTTTCAGTAGCTCCAGTATAAACCGGGCAGGCGGGCAAAGTCAATAACATATCCGAATATTTAACGTATGTCAATTCCCGAATGTTCGGATTTATTATGTTATAACCATGAAAATCTTAATACTATACAAGTACTGACACTAAATACACGAACAATCAGTTTTAACGCAATTATATGCAAACACACCCCTCCGCCATCAAACAGTAAATTTTCTTTTCGTCAAATTGAACATCATCGAACCCCGAAATATGACATTATGGGAAGCTTGATTAAAGTCGCGCGTCACAGTGCGGCGCATAAATATGCACGCATCACGCATGAACCCGCCCACAGGGCGGGTTCACAAGCGTTAATTCCGATAACGCATGCATATGCTTCGCAATGAAAATTTAAAGCGGCCGACCGGAAGCATCCGGTCGACCGCTTCGCCAGAGTCGCTACAGCAGATGGGCGCAGATCTTGTCAAAAGAGATGAAGACGAAGTCGCCCACATCGAAGACCTTCTTGTTGATGGGGCAGTTGTCGGTGATTTTCACCAGCGTATCCCCCACGCGCACGTGATAATTCTGGTAGGAGCCCATGAAGCAGCTCAGCTCCACCGTGCAGGGCAGCATGCCCTTGTCGTCGAGGACGATGGCCTCGGGGCGCAGCACGATCTCGGCCTCATTCCCCACCATCACGGCCTTGTCGGTCACCACGGTCACATCCACGCCGTTTACCTTCACATCAGCCTCGCCGCTGCGCACCGCGGAAATCGTGCCCTTCAGAAAATTGCACTCCCCGATGAAGTCGGCCACGAACTCGCTGTTGGGATGATAGTAGATCTCCGTCGGCGAGCCCATCTGGGCGATGACGCCCTTCTTCATCAGTATGATGTTGTCGGAGATGGCCATGGCCTCAGACTGGTCGTGGGTGACATAGACGGCGGTAATGCCCAGCTGCTGCTGTATTCGGCGGATCTCGGTGCGCATCTGCACGCGCAGCTTGGCGTCCAGGTTGGACAACGGTTCGTCGAACAGCAGCACGCCCGGCTCCACCACCAGTGCGCGGGCCAGGGCCACGCGCTGCTGCTGGCCGCCGGAGAGCTGGTTGGTCATGCGCTGCTCCATGCCGGAGAGCTCCACCAGATTCAGGATGTCCGTCACCCGGCGCTGTATCTCTTCCTTCGGCACCTTGCGCAGCCGCAGGCCGTAGGCCACGTTGTCAAACACATTGTAGTGGGGAAACAGCGCGTAGCTCTGGAACACCATGGCCGTGTCCCGCTTGTTGGGGGTCAGCGCGTTGATGGGCTCGTCGCCCAGGTAGATCTCGCCCTCGTCCGGCGATTCGAAGCCGGCGATCATGCGCAGCGTGGTGGTCTTGCCGCAGCCGGAGGGGCCCAGAAGCGTCACGAAGGTGCCCGGCTCGATGGTCAGGTCCACGTCCTGCACGGCGTAAAAGTCCTTGCCGGTCTTGGGGTCCTTGTAAATCTTCGAGATGTGATCCAACTTGACGCCCTTGGGCTGTTTTACACGCATATTGGCCATGATCACTCAGCCTCCTTTATAACTTTGCTGGTGCCGAAGTGCTTGATAAACAGGTTCATCAGCAGCACCGCGCCATAGGTGATCAGAATCAGTATGGTGGCAAAGGCGCAGGCGATGCTGTACGCGCCCTTTTCGGCAAATTCGTTGATCTGCACGGTGATCAGCAGATAGCTGGGCGTCACCAGCAGTATGATGGCGGATATGGCCGTGATGGACCGAACAAAGGCGGTCACCAGGCCGGACAGGAAGGAATCCTTGATCAGCGGCAGCGTGACGGAGGTGAACACCTTCAGGCTGTCCGCGCCCATGTCGTAGGCCGATTCCTCGATGGATTTGTCGATCTGCCGAAGCGCGGAGATACCCGAGCGCGTGCCGGTGGGCAGCGAGCGCACCACGAACACGATGATCAGTATCAGCCCCGTGCCGTAGATGCCGCTGAGTATGCCGGTGTGGAACAGGCCGTTGGCAAAGCCCCGGATGTAGCCCACGCCCAGCACCGTGCCGGGCACCGCCATGGCGAGAATCGAAACCGCCTCGATAAAGCCCTTGCTCCTGAAGTTGCGCTTGACCACCAGATAGGAGATGATCATGGACAGCAGCGCCGTGATCGGCGCGGCGATCAGCGAAAGCACGAAGGAATCCCGGAAGGCCTTCAGGCCCCTGTACTTGGTGAACACCTGGTTGAACCATTTGAAGGTCAGCGGTGTAAACTTGTAGCCCCAGGTGGGGAACAGCGCGCCGATGGGCACGCAGATGTACATCATGATCACGAACAGCGCCGCCAGCGAACACAGTACGGTCAGCGGTATCGTGACGGATTTGTCCTCGATCAGCATGCGCGCGCGGCTGGCCTTGCCGGTGAGCGTGGCCGCCGTCTTGCGCTCAAGATAGTACTTCTGCACCGCGAACATAGCCAGCGTGATGCACAGCAGCACCACGGCCATCGCCGCCGCGCCCTGCTTGTCCATCGCGCCGGTGATCTGCAAATAGATCGTGGTGGCCAGTGTATCATAGCTGCCGCCGATGATCATCGGGTTGGCGAAATCCGCGATGGATTCGATGAACGTCACCAGGAAGGCGTTGCCCAGGCCGGGCAGCAGCAGCGGCAGCGTCACCGTGGTGAACACCTTCCAGCGGGAAGCGCCCATGTCCCGGGCGGCTTCCTCCATGGAGGGGTCGATGTTCTTCAGCAGGCCCTTCATCATCATGTAGCACACCGGGAAGAAGGTCAGCGTCTGCACGATGACGATGCCCCAATAGCCGTAGATGTTGTTGTCGTAGATGCCCAGCAGGAAGCGGGTGATCAGGCCCGCCTTGCCGAACAGCATGATCATGGACAGTGAAAGCACAAACGGCGGGGATACCACGGGCAGCATGGAGACCACCTTGAACAGGCCGCCCACCATTTTGCGCATCCTTACATAGACCTCCACATAGGCAAACAGCAAGCCGATCAGCGTGGACAGTATGCCCACCACAAAGCCCACCTTCAGCGTATTGGTGATGGCTGTCCGGAAGTTCCGCATCCCGAAGATGCGTCGGAAGGTTTCCAGGGACAATCCGTTGGCGCCGTAGAGGCTGTCCACCAGCAGAATCGCCAGCGGATACAGTATAAACAGCGTCAGGAAGGCAATCAGGAGCACGATGGTGGTCATCATTATGGGATCCGCCATCAGCTTTTTGCGATCCAGCGCCGCGCCTTGGCCACGTGCCATCAGCAGCCTCTCCTTTCAATCAGTTTCTTCAGAGCATCTCCCAAAGCGGGGACGCGTCCGGAAGTCGGTCGGTAAGAACCTGGGGCGGCGGACGGCGGAAGGCTCACCGCCGGATGTGCCGCCGTATCGTGCGGTGAAGCCCTAAACAAACCCCGCCCGGTCGGGGCGGGGTTTGTTCAAGACATCGATTATTCGGTCTGGAAGCGATCGTCAGCGGCGTCGCCCAGGGCGTTGATGACAGCCTCGACGTTGGCAGCGGTGTTGGCCGCGGCCTCGGCGAAGTCATAGCCGTCCCACACCAGGTTGGGATCCAGACCGAAGTCCAGGGCCGCCTGGGGCTGGGTGGCGTTGTCGATCACCAGGAACTGATAGGAGCCGTTGTCGTCGGCCATCTCCACGCACTCGGGAGACAGGGCGTACTCCATGAACAGGTGGGCGGCATTGGGATGCTTCGCGCCCTTGAACTCGGCCACGGGCCCGATCTCGCAGGTGGTGCCGTCAGAGGGGATAATCAGCTGGATGTTCTCATAGCCGTTGTCCACGATCTGGGTCACGCCATCGTGCAGGAAGCCGATGCCGATGACGCACTCGCCGGTACCCACGTTCTTGGAGGGGCCGGAGCCGGACTTGGTATACACCTGGATGTTCTTGTCCAGGGCCACCAGGTACTTGATGCCCTCGTCATGGCCCTTCATCTGCAGCATGGTGTTCACGACCAGCTTCGCGGTGCCTGCGGTATTGTAGTTGGACAGCCAGATCAGGCCCTTGTACTCCTCCTTGAGCAGGTCGTCCCAGCTCTGGGGCGCTTCCAGGCCCAGGCGGTCCAGCTCGTCCTTGTTGACCATGAAACCCAGGATGCCGGTGTAGATGCCATACCAGTAGCCGTCGGGATTCTTGTAGATATCCTTGGTCAGGTGCGCGGCGTTGACGGGCACATAGTCGTTCTCCAGCAGGCCCTTCGCGGCGGCCTCGTCATAGGGATTGTTGGTGCCGCCGAACCACACGTCCGCGGAGGGTTTGCCGTTCTCCTCCTCGATCTTGGTGGGAACCTCACCGGTGGACAGGCGCTGATACTGGGTCTTGATGCCGTACAGCTCCTCAAAGTGGCGGGTCGCCGCGGCGAGGTAGTCCTCCTCGCAGGAGCCGTAGACCACCAGCTCGCCCTCTTCCTGGGCGGCGGCGATCAGATCGGGGTCGATCTCCTCCGCCATCGCGGAGCAACAGGCCAGCAGCATCAGGGCTGCCAGCAGCACAGCCAGCAATTTCTTCATACCAAATACCTCCGTTTCAATTCGGTTTTTTCAACCGTCCCTATTATAACCTGTTGCCTTAATATTGTCAATATGTAATTAACAATAAGAACAGCATGTCTGCGCCCCTGCCGGAGGCAAGGGCACAGGCATGCTGTAGTATCCAAGGCGCCGCAAATCAGTTCGCGGCCTTCCCACCGGTCAGCTTTGCCCAGCGCTCGCGGCGCTTGCGCCTGCGCTCCAGGCGCTCGCCCAGGTCCCTCGCGCCGACGCCGTACACCAGGTACAGTATCAGCCCGGACACCAGCATGATGAACACCGTGGAGGCGCAGCGCCGCCCGGAGCCGTTCATGTTGTAGCCGTCGCGGCCCTCCTCGGCGGTCATGGACTGTATGACCATGGCGTAGCTCTTGCCGTAGCTGGAGTGGAAGGTGGCGGACATGTCGTATTCGGTGAACAGCGCGTTGAAGTTCAGCGCGAACACCGCCAGCACGCTGGGCAGCACGATGGGCAGCTTGACACGAAGGAACGTGACCAGCGCGCTGGCCCCCAGGTTCCGGGCGGCGTCCTCCAGCTCGTCGTCAATGGCGTAGAAGGCGGCCTTCACCATGCGCAGCGCGAAGGGCAGCTTGACCACGGTGTAGGCCATCACGATCAAAAAGCGCACGTTCTCCCGGTAGTAGAGATTCTTGCCGAACACGTACCACACCTCGTCGTTGAAGAAGGTGCGGAAGGAGTAGCAGATCAGTATCGTGGGCAGCAGCCAGGGGAACAGCAGGCAGGCCTCCACCATCGCGGAGCGCTTCTTACCCTTGTTTTTGAAGATGTAGTTGACCGCCACCACCACGATGACGCAGGCCAACGCCGCCGCCAGGGCGGACAGCACGAAGCTGAGCCGTATGCCCCCCACGGTGTCGGCGTTGGAGAACACGCCGGAGATGACGCCCTCGCGCACCCGCTGCTTGCCCCGGGAGGTGGTGTAGCTATAGTCCTGGGTGCCGAAGAAGTTGATCAGCGTCCAATCGGACATGTTCAGCGTCTTGGCCCGTATCGCCGGCCAGTTCTGGAAGGCGAACAGCACGATCATCACCACCGGGGTCATGTAGATGATGAACAGCACGTAGGCGTACACATGGGCCAGCACCCGCGCCACGGGGCTCTGGATCCTCTGCTTTACCAGCCTGGCCTTGGTCTTGCTGACGGAGAGGTAGTGCCCCTTGCGCTCGTAGTGGTTCAGCATCGTCAGCAGCGCGATGGTGAACAGCGCCAGTATGATGGACAGCAGCGCGGCCCTCGCCTGGGGAAAGGCCTCGTCGGCCACCGACGAGCCCGCCAGGCGCACGATCTCCGGGTTGATGGAGTTGTAGCCCAGCAGCGTCGGGGCGCTCATGGCGCAAAGACCGGTGATGAAGGTCATCACCGTCAGGGAAAACAGCGTGGGCAGCAGCGTGGGCATGACCACCCTGAACAGCACCTTGAAGGGCTTCGCGCCCAGGTTCCGGGCGGCCTCCACGGTGTTGTAGTCGATGCCCCGGATGGCGTTGCGCAAAAACAGCGCGTGGTTGCTCGTGCAGGCGAAGGTCATCGTGAACAACACCGCGCTGAAGCCGGAGAACCACTGCCGGTTCATGCCCGGAAACATGCCCGCCAGCCACTGGGTCAGCATGCCGTTGCTGTCGTAGAGGAATTGGTAGCCGGTGACCAGCGCGACGCCGGAATAGATCAGCGTGGTCATGTAACCCAGCCGCAGTATCTTTGAGCCCTTGATGTCGAAGTACTCCGTCAGCAGCACGATGGAGATGCCCACGACATTGACGGTGACCACCAGGCACACCGCCAGCTTCAGCGAGTTGATCACAAAGCTGGGCATGTTGCCCACGAAGAAGAAGCGTATGACCGCCAGGGGATCCGCGTTCCCCGCGGCGTCCTTTGTGGTGAATATGGAGGTCAGCGTGTTCAGGCAGGGCAGCACCATGAAGCCCAGGAAGAGATAGGCGAACAGTATCGCGCCGAAGACCTTGTACAGCAGGGAGAGGTCGAGCCCTCCCCTGCGCCGCTCAGTGCGCTGCATGCATGCTCCCCCCTTCTCAGTAAGACATGACATCCTGGGGATGTATGCCCACGGTGACACTGTCGCCCGGCTCATAGATGTTGATGCCGTCGTTCTTCTCGATCACCTTGATCGTCTGCCCTGCGACCTTTATGTAGTACTTGATGTAGAGGCCGTAGTATTCACGGCTCTCGATGACGCCTTCGGCATGGAATGCGCCGTCGTCCAGGCTTCGGTTGACCCGCACCCGCTCCAGGCGGATGAAGTGCTGCTTGTCCACGGGCAGGCCGAGCCTTTCGGTCACGCCCAGGCCCAGCGGGTTGATATCGCCGATGAAGTTGGCCACGAATTTTGTGGCGGAGTGATTGTAGACCTCGTTGGGCGTGCCGATCTGCTCGATGTAGCCCTTGTTGAACACGGCGATGCGGTCGGAAAGGGTCAGCGCCTCCTCCTGGTCGTGGGTGACGTAGATCGTGGTGATGCCGAACTCCCGCTGCATCTTCTTCAGCTCGTTGCGCAGCTGCACCCGCAGCTTGGCGTCCAGGTTGGACAGCGGCTCGTCCATGCAGATGATGGCGGGCTCGGTCACCAGGGCGCGGGCGATGGCCACGCGCTGCTGCTGGCCACCGGAGAGCTGTGAGACCGCCTTGGCCAGCTGTTCGTCGGACAGGTCCACCTTCCGGGCGATGGCGTCGACCTTCTGGTCGATCTCGGGCTTCTTCAGCTTCTTGATCTTCAGGCCGAAGGCGATGTTGTCCCGCACGGTCATCGTTGGAAACAGTGCGTAGCTCTGGAACACGATGCCGATGTTGCGCTGCTCGATGGGCACGCGGGTGATGTCCCGCCCCTGCATGCTCACGCTGCCGGACACCGGCTCGATGAACCCGGTGATGGTGCGCAGCGTGGTGGTCTTGCCACAGCCGGAGGGCCCAAGGAAGGTGAAGAACTCCCCCTCCTTCACGTGGACGTTGATGCCGTGCAGCGCCTCAAAATTGTCAAATCTGACCACGATGTCCTTCAACTGGATCATGCGCATCGCTCCTTCGGTATGGTATCGGTCAATTCCGGTTTGTCGGGCGGATGCCCGATAAACCGGAACAGCTCAACGTCATATACAGGCGCAGGGGCGCCGATGTGGCGCCCCTGGTCATCCCGGCAGAATATTAAGCCTCGGGCGCCTTCTGGGTCAGGGTCGCCCAGTCCAGATTGTCCCAATCGGGCTCGGCGACGGCACTGGCGCTGTCCGCCCAGAAGAAGCCCAGATTGGTCATGATGTTGGTCCACTCGGCGGAGTGTTCACCCACGTACTCGGCGTAGGTCATGTCGGTGCCCTCCACCTTGTTCAGGGAGAAGTTCGGGATCGCGTAGATCGCGGGCACCTCGTCGAACAGCTCGGCGACGGCGTCCTCGTTGCAGGGATAGCTGTCGAACTCGTCGGACCAGGCGATCTGGACCTCGGCGGAGCCGAACCAGTCGGCGAACGCCTTGACGGCCTCGGTCTGTTCCTCGGTGCGGTTCGGGTTGTCGATCACGCCCAGGTACTCTGCGATGTAGTAGGTGCCGTCATCGATGTCCACCAGCGCCCAGTTCTCAGGCTCCAGCGTGCCGTGCAGCGGGTTGGGCTCGGTACCGGCCTCCTCGGCGGCCTCGATGTTGCCGTACAGGGAGGAGGAGTAGAAGGTGGAGATCTGCACATCGCCCCGGATCAGCGAATCCAGGCCGTACTTGTCGTCCGGGAACACCTTGCCGTTGGCACAGTAGGCCCACAGGGTCTTCCAGCCGTCCAGGGAGATGCCGCCGGCGGGAGACTCGGGATCGGTGAAGGCGTACAGCAGGGCGTTGTTGGTGTTCATGTTGGTGGTGCCGCCCACCTTGTTCTGACGGTACCAGGTATAGCCGCTGTTCACGATGTCGGCCCAATGGGCAAAGTGCAGCGCCTCGCCGTTGGTGCCCAGCTCATCGTTTCGGTAGAGCATCAGTATGTTCTGGATGACCAGGCCGTAGGCCTTGCCGTCGTACTTGTACGCGCCAACCTTGTCGGCCCAGGAGGGGGTCCAGTCCATCACGGACAGGTTCTCGTAGGCGCCGTTCACCAGCTGGGACCAGCGGACCTCGTTCAGGCCGAAGATGATGTCGGCATCCTTGTTCTCGTTGGCGGTCTGCACGGCGGCGGTGTCGCCGGAGATGACGGAGTTGTCGTCCAGAGAAATGCTGAAGCCGGCATCCGCCGCGGCGTCCACCAGCCACGCCACGCGCTCCGGGGAGTTGGAGTTGGAGTAGATGCGGATCGTGTAATCGGAATAATCCTCGGCGGACGCGGAGACCGCCACCAGGGAGAGGGCCAGGGCTGCGACCAGCAGCAGGGTCAGGAATTTCTTCATTGAAAAATGCCTCCTTGTATTGATTTCACGGAGGCATTATAGCATATTTATAAGGAATTGTAAAGTCTCGATTTACATTTCACCGAGCAAATACCGCAACACGGCTTTGCCCGCGCCGTCGTGATCACAGTCTTCGGTAACGGCGTCGGCCAGCTGCCTGACAGGCGCCACGGCGTTGCCCATGGCCACGGAGAAGCCCGCGGCGCGCATCAGCTCGATGTCGTTGTCGCCGTCTCCAACCGCCATCGTCCGCTCAACGGGCAAGCCCAGGTGGGCGCACAGGTTGCGAAGGCCGTCATCCTTGCCCGCGCCTCTCGGCGAGATCTCATAGCCTATGCCCATGCAGCCGGTGACGCATAGGTCCGCCTTCCCCATGGCCTCGGTGAATCGGGCCTTCTCTTCCTCTGTGGTGAAATAGAACAGGAACTTGGTCATCGGCCTGCCGCTTTCCCGCCAAAGGGCGCGAAGGTCGTGTGTAAATATGGAGCCTGCCTCAAAGACCGAGGCGAACCCGGCCATGTGATAGCGGGCGAGGTCTTTGATATTGGCAATCTGAATGTGGGACTGGTTGCCGAAGAAGCCCTGGAGCATGACGTCCCGGGGCACGGCGATGTCGAAGAGCCAATCCACCACGTCGTCATCAATGGCCGCCTGGCGCAGCACCCGATCCGCCCGCACATCGTACAGGCAGCCGCCGCTCTCGTTGATGGCATAGCGTATGCCCGGTATCCGGGCGAAGTAATCCCGCAGCTCCGAGAGGCACCGCCCCGTGCACAGAGCAATCACCTTCCCCGCCGCGTCCGCCCGGTTCAGCGCGTCCCGCGTAAAGGGCGTGATCTCATGCGCCGTGTTCAAAAGCGTGCCGTCCATATCCAGCGCGGCGAGGTCATAAAGGCTGTCGGTCATGTTCCTTCCTCCTGCGTATGATAAAACCATTATCGCAGGTCGGAGGATGTTTTTCAAGAACGGACAGGAAAAATCTGATTTGTCGCAGCGCGACAAATCAGATTTTGAGGGGTTACAGAACAGCTCGGGTGTTAATGCAGCACAGGTACTTACTGGATCTGGATCGTCTTTGCCTCGGGTATGGCCTTCTGCTCCTGCTTGGGCAGGGTCAGCTTCAGCACGCCGTCCTTGAACTCGGCGGTGATGTCATCCTCCCGGATGCCCTCTACATTGAAGGACCGACGCATGCTGCCGAAGCGGCGCTCGCGGTAGACGTACCTGTCGTCCTCGTTCTTCTCCTCCTTCTTCTCGTCATAGTCGGCGGAGATGGTCAGCATGCCGTTTGACACTTCGACCTTCAGATTGTCCTTGCTGACGCCGGGCATGTCGGCCTCCAGCGTGAACCGGTCGCCCTCGTCCTTCACATCCACCTTCATGGCCTGCTCGGCCCGCGTCATGCCGAAGCTGTCAAAGAGGGGCTTGAAGAAATCGCCTGTGAAATCGTCAAAGAAGCCGCGGGGCGCCACATTGTGATTGCTGCGATAGGGAATTACATTGAACATATTCATATCCTCCTTTTCGCTCCTTTTATTGTCCGGAGCGGTGTCGTTATTGTGGTCGGCGAAGGTGCTTTCCATGCCCTCCCGCTGACAATATCCATTATAATCAAAAGTCAAAGAAAGTCAATAGCGTTTTTTGCGAATTAACCAACAATAAACATTTCGTGGCAAATCACGCCAAACAAAACGCCTTCGTCTTGACATGCAGGCGCAATTCAGGTATCATCAATGATGAACTGATCAAATATTATAGCATACTATTCAGGAGGAAAGGATCATGACCAAGACCCATGTGAATCTGGACGGCAGGACGATCCTGGTCACCGGCTCTCCCGGCTTTATTGGAGCCAATCTCGTACTGCGTCTGCTCAGGACGATGAAGGCCGGCATCGTTATCAGCCTGGACAGCATGAACGATTACTACGACCCGAAGCTGAAGGCCTACCGGCTGGGCCTGATCGATAAGGCGGCGGAGTCCTCCCCCGTCAAGCATGTGTTTGTCAAAGGTTCCATTGCCGACAAGGCGCTGGTGAATGGCGTATTTGATGAATACGCGCCGGGCGTTGTCGTCAATCTCGCCGCCCAGGCCGGGGTGCGCTACAGCATCGACCATCCCGAGGCCTACATAGAAAGCAACCTGGTGGGCTTTTTCAATATTCTCGAAGCCTGCCGACGCCATCCTGTGGCGCATCTTGTGTACGCCTCCTCCTCTTCGGTGTACGGCGGCAACAAGAAGGTACCCTTCAGCACCGACGACATGGTGGACCATCCCGTCAGCCTGTATGCCGCGACGAAGAAGTCCAACGAGCTGATGGCTCACAGCTACGCCAAGCTCTACGACATCCCCTGCACCGGCCTGCGCTTCTTCACCGTGTACGGCCCTGCGGGACGGCCGGACATGTTCTACTATTCCGCCACGGAGAAGCTGCTGCGGGGCGAGACCATCCGGATATTCAACTACGGCAACTGTATGCGGGATTTCACCTATATCGACGACATCATTGAGGGCGTCTACCGGGTGATGCAGGGCGCGCCCCAACGCCGCAAGGGCGAGGACGGCCTGCCCATTCCTCCCTACGCGCTGTACAACATCGGCGGCGGCAAGCCGGAAAACCTGCTTGACTACATCGCCGTGCTCCAGCGGGAGCTTGTGCGCGCGGGCTTGCTGCCGGAGGATTACGACTTCAACGCCCATCGGGCGCTCGTTGCGATGCAGCCCGGCGACGTGCCGGTGACCTACGCCGACAGCAGCGCCCTGGAGGCCGACTACGGCTTCCGCCCCGCCATCGGGATCCGGGAGGGGTTGAGAAGGTTTGCGGAGTGGTACGCGGAGTACAGGACCAACGCATAGCAATCGACGACACAGCCCCGTGGCTTGCATTCCGCGGGGCTGTTTATATCATCCGAATCAATTATATCCAATTAACCCAATATTCCCTTGTCCGCGTTCTTCAGCGTGGGTATCGGGGTGTCGTCCAGGTCGTTGATGTGGCTACCGGAGTACTTCCTGGTCTCCTTTGCGATGGAGCCGGAGAGCAGCAGCACCGCGAATATATTTGGAATGGCCATCAGGCCGTTCATCAAGTCGGCCAGGTCCCACACCACGCCGATCTTCATCATCGAGCCCACGAACACGCCGACGACCCACAGGATCTTGTAGGGCAGTATGATCTTCTCGCCGAACAGGTACACCGAGCAGCGTTCGCCGTAGTAATACCAGCCCAAGATGGTGGAGAAGGCGAAGGTGATCAGGCCGATCACCAGCACCGGCAGGCCTACGTGGGGGATCATCGAAAACGCCTGGCTGGTCAGCACAGAGCCGTCGCCCGACAGGCCGTCGATGTGGGGATACTTGATGATGCAGGTCACCAGCACCAGGCCGGTCATCAGGCAGATGACCACGGTATCCCAGAAGGTGCCCGTCATCGAGACCATCGCCTGGCGCTTGGGGTTGCGGGTCTTGGCCGCGGAGGCCACCAGCGGGGCCGAGCCCATGCCGGACTCGTTGGAGAACAGGCCCCTGGCGAAGCCATAGCGGCAGGCCATGGTGATGGTGCTGCCGATGAAGCCGCCGCCCATGGCCCTGGCGCTGAAGGCGGAGCTGAAAATCACCCCGAAGGCCTGACCCAGCACGTCGGCGTTCATGATCAGTATGACCAGGCAGCCCAGGAAGTAAAAGAGCGCCATGAAGGGCACCAGCATCTCCGAGACCCGGGTGATGGACTTGATGCCGCCGATGATCACCAGCCCCACCAGCAGGCTGAGCACGATGGCCACGGCGATGGGTGGTATGCTGAAGCTCTGGGTGATGTTGCCCACCACCGCGTTCGCCTGCACCATACAGCCGATGCCGAAGCCGCACAGCGCGGCCAGCAGCGCGAACAGTATGCCCGCCCAGCGTGCGCGCAGGCCCCGCTCGAGGGCGTACATCGCGCCGCCGATCATGGTGCCGTTCTCGCTCTTCACACGGTACTTGACGGCAATGATGGTCTCGGCGTACTTCGTGGCCATGCCAAACACGCCGGTCAGCCACATCCAGAGCACCGAACCCGGACCGCCCAGGGCGATGGCCGTGCCGACGCCGACGATGTTACCTGTGCCGATGGTGGAAGACAGCGCCGTGGTCAGCGCCCCGAACTGGGAAACGTCGCCCTCGGTGCCCTCGTCCCGCGTCACGCTCATGCGGATCGCCTTGAATATGTCCTTCTGGATAAAGCCCGTTCGAACCGTCATAAAGATATGAGTTCCAAAGAGCAATATGATCAGCGGCCACCCCCAGAGAAAGCTGTCCAGCCTGCCGATAATCTCAGCCATGTCCCCTCTCCCCCTTTTTTTGTTCACTGAACAGTTTACCACATCCTGCCGTTTCAGGCAAGGGGGAGATTTGTTATTGCATTTTCCCGCAGTTTATTTATAATAATAATAAAACACCCGGAGGTGCGAATCATGCCCGTATTTGAGAACATCGACCAGGCCCGTGATTACTTCAAAGGCGACCGCTTTGCCCTGGAAAACGGCATCACCCTCGACGCGGTAGCCCCGGGCAGCGCCGAATGCAGCTTGACCATCGGAGATCACCACCGCAACGCCGAGGGCGGCGTGATGGGCGGCGCCATATTTACGCTGATCGACCTGGCCTTTGCCGCGGCGGCCAACGACGTCCACCTCCCCACCGTGGCCCAGCAGGTCAGCGTGAGCTTCCTCAGCGGCAGTCGGGGCAGTCGTCTGACCGCCCGCGCGACCTGTCGCAAGGACGGGCGCACCATCTGCGTATACAACGTGGATGTCAGCGACGACCTGGGCCGCGACATCGCCCAGGCCACCGTCACCGGCTTCAAGCTGCCCGGGAGAGAGTGATCATACCCGAATGTAAGCCTCGCCGCACCGCGTAGTAACCCAGCAGCGCCAGCCGTCCGTGCGATACAAAGAAGGCATAAACCAGCGTCTCCCCGCCGAACAGCGCCCCGTAGCACGCGCACCGGCCCGTCGCCATAGCCGTTTCGATCACCGAAAGCTGCTTTACCTCGTCCGGAGGAAAGTCGTCCACCAGTCGCTCCCGGTAGAGCGCGCGAATCTGGTCCGGCGCCAGCGCATCCGCCCTCAAAGCCCACGCCGGGACAGCCGCGCCCGTCATATGATCACCCCGTCCAGATGGTCCATCTCGTGCTGTATGATCTGGGCGATCCAACCTGAAAAGCGCTGTCGCCGGGGCTTCCAGCTCTCGTCCCGCCATGAGACCTCGATATTTTGAAAGCGCGTCGCGCTGCGCGTGCCGTCGAGCGACAGACAGCCCTCCTCGGCCTGGTAGGGCGAATCGCGCCCCACGATCACCGGGTTGTACATCACCACGTCCATGATGCCCATGCTGACAACGATGACGCGCTTGCGCACGCCGATCATGTTCGCGGCCATCCCCACACAACGGTCCCGATTGGCCCGCAAAGTATCCTGCAAATCCCTTCCCACAGCCACATCCTCCCTGCCAGCAGGCTCAGATTTCTGCCTGAGGAACAGCACGTCCCTGACGATCGAACGAATCAAGCGACTCCCCCTCCCCCGATGAATGGATGTCCTCATACTATCACACGCTTCCTGTCTTCGTCCATCCCAGACCGTTAATATTTCGGGATAGGCCTTTCCCCACGACCCCTCTTTTTCTCTACCATGCGCTGCATTTGTCCCTCATTCCCTTCCTGTCCGACGCTTTTCCTTCCCGATTTGAAATAGCGTACTGCTTTGTTAAGGTAAATCGAGAAATCCGCAAGCAGCAGATGTCGGAAAAGGCACCTCCAGATGTGCCTCCGTATTGTGCGCTATTTCCTTAATGGCCTTTCAGTGCTCTTCTTCATGGACACCGAGATGCAACCGCTACTATTGTTAAATATCTCTATTTATCCTCCAGCCTATGGACAAAGCGCTTGCGAATGTGATATAATCCTTAATTGTCAGCGGCGTTCAATTATCGCGCCAATGTAGCTCAGTTGGCAGAGCAGCGGTTTCGTAAACCGCAGGTCAAGGGTTCGAGTCCCTTCATTGGCTCCACGCTGACGAGGTGTAGCGCAGTTTGGTAGCGCGTTTGGTTCGGGACCAAAAGGTCGCAGGTTCAAATCCTGTCACCTCGACCACAAAAGTTGGTAGGATTGCAATAGCCTATCAACTTTTTCTTATGCAATAATTATAGTTTTCAGCTTCTCAGAGTAAATATATTGTTATAACGCCGGACATTACCGGACTGCAACCAAATTGGACCCACCTGGACTGCAACGGACTTTTGACCGGTTCGGTCTGGCAAGGTCTTGTTTTGTTTGGTACAATCTGACAAAGGCAGTCATTTTGGGACTGAACCTCTGGTATGGGGTTATTCTTCCTGGCATGAATTGAGTTTAGTACCACGTTTGGTTCCGTGCTAAAAGTAATGTACCAGACAGCGTACCAGACTGAGATATTAGGAATCATTCCGGCTATATCCGCCTCCGCGCCACGTCGCCCCCACGTCTGCCCCTGTCGCGGGCTCTTGGCGGGAGTGGCCACGCGGTCGGACTGCACGGAAAAGCCCGCGACTG
>JAZTZK010000109.1:0-2941 GCA_045637485.1 Clostridia bacterium | reverse complement strand
GGCTTTCTCTTCGGGCGCCTTGTCGATCTGGTCATAGCGCATGGCCTCCGCGCCGCCAACCTGGGCCAGGGCCATCGTGATGGCCGCCGTCAGGGTGGTCTTGCCGTGGTCAACGTGACCGATCGTGCCGATGTTTACATGGGGTTTGTTGCGTTCAAATTTAGCCTTCGCCATTGCGATATACCTCCGAATGTTATTGTCGTTGTTATGCTCAGGAACGATGCCCCAGGATCTTCTCCGCGATGTTGTGGGGCACCTCTTCATAGTGCGCGAACTGCATGGTATAGGTGCCGCGGCCCTGGGTCTTGCTGCGCAGGTCGGTGGCGTAGCCGAACATCTCGCTCAGCGGCACGATGCCGTCGATGGAATGCATGCCCGCGTGGGCGTCCATGCCGGTCACGCGGCCACGCCGGGCGCTGATGTCGCCCATGACGTCGCCCATATACTCGTCGGGCACGACGACCTCGATCTTCATCATCGGCTCCAGCAGGGCCGAATCGGCCTTGCGCAGGGCCTCCTTGAAGGCCATGGAGCCGGCGATCTTGAACGCCATCTCAGAGGAGTCCACCTCGTGATAGCTGCCGTCGATCAGGTCAACGCCGAAGTCCATGACCTCGTAGCCGCCCACGCTGCCGGACAACGCCGCCTCGCGGATGCCCTGGTCAATGGGGGCGATGAACTCCTTGGGGATCACGCCGCCAACGATCTTGTTGTTGAATTCATAGCCGGCGCCCGCCTCCCGGGGATAGATCTCGATCACGCAATGACCGAACTGGCCGTGGCCGCCGGTCTGGCGCACATAGCGTCCCTCCGCCTTGGCGCGCCTGCGGATGCACTCCTTGTAGGCGACCTGGGGCTTGCCCACGGTGGCCTCCACGCGGAATTCGCGCAGCAGGCGATCCACGATGATCTCCAGGTGCAGCTCGCCCATGCCGGCGATGATGGTCTGGCCCGTGGATTCGTCGGTGTAGGTCTTGAAGGTGGGGTCCTCCTCCGCCAGGCGCACCAGCGCAAGGCTCATCTTGTCCTGGCCGGCCTTGGTCTTGGGCTCGATGGCCACGCGGATGACGGGGTCCGGGAACTCCATGGATTCCAGTATGATCGGCTTGCCCTCGTTGCAGATGGTGTCGCCGGTGGTGGTCTCCTTGAAGCCCACGACGCCGCAGATGTCCCCGGCACGTATCTCGTCAATCTCCTCGCGGTGGTTGGCGTGCATGCGCAGTATGCGGCCCACGCGCTCCCGCTTGCCCTTGGTGGAGTTATAGACGTAGCTGCCCGCCTTCAGCGTACCGGAATAGACGCGCACGAAGGCCAGCTTGCCCACGAAGGGGTCGGCCATGATTTTGAACACCAGCGCGGAGAAGGGCGCGTCGTCGGAGGACTCGCGCTGGATCTCCTCGTCCTTGCCGGGCTTGGTGCCCGTCACCGGCGGGATGTCGATGGGCGAAGGCAGATAATCCACGATGGCGTCCAGCAGGGGCTGCACGCCCTTATTGCGATAGGAGGTGCCGCACAGCACCGGGTTCAGCTTGCCTGCGATGGTGCCCTTGCGCAGGCCGAGCATGATATCCTGGACGGTCAGCTCCTCGCCGTCGAGGTACTTCATCATCAGGTCGTCGTCGCACTCGGCGGCGGCCTCCACCATCTTGGCGTGGTATTCCTCGGCCGTCTCCCGGAGCTCCGCCGGGATGTCGGTCTCGTCCATGGTGGTGCCCAACTCGTCGACGTAGATCTCGGCCTTCATCTTGACCAGGTCCACCAGGCCCACGAAGCTGGCCTCCGCGCCGATGGGAATCTGGATCGGCACGGCGTTGGCCTGCAGCCGCTCCTTCATCATCTCCACCACGCGGAAGAAGTCCGCGCCCACGATGTCCATCTTGTTCACGTAGGCCAGGCGCGGCACGTTGTACTTGGTGGCCTGGCGCCAGACGGTCTCGGACTGGGGCTCCACGCCGCCCTTGGCGCAGAATACGGAGACCGCGCCGTCCAGCACGCGCAGCGAGCGCTCGACCTCGACGGTGTAATCCACGTGGCCGGGCGTGTCGATCAGGTTGATCTGGTGGCCGCGCCATTCACAGGTCGTCGCAGCAGAGGTGATGGTGATGCCGCGCTCCTGCTCCTGCTCCATCCAGTCCATGGTCGCCATGCCCTCGTGAACCTCGCCGATGCGGTGGGTGCGGCCCGTGTAGTACAGGATGCGCTCGGAAGTGGTGGTCTTTCCGGCATCGATGTGAGCCATGATGCCAATGTTGCGTACATGATCCAGTGAATGTGTTCTCGCCACAGTCTTTTCCTCTTTCTTTAAATCTAAACCCCTCGATGGGGATAATCTTAACAGTTCCCTATAGCATTATCAGCACGCAATATGCGTGCTGATAATGCTTTTATGATATTGAGCGGACCTGCGCTTCGCTTACCAGCGATAGTGGGCGAAGGCCTTGTTGGCCTCGGCCATCTTGTGCATGTCCTCGCGGCGCTTCACGGCGTTGCCGGTGTTGTTGGCGGCATCCATGATCTCACCGGCCAGGCGGTCGGCCATGCTCCGCTCGCCGCGCTTGCGGGCGAACATCACCAGCCAGCGCAGGGCCAGGGTCTGAGGGCGCTCGGGACGGATCTCGATGGGCACCTGGTAGGTGGAGCCGCCGACGCGGCGGGCCTTGACTTCCATGGCGGGCATGATGTTGGCGATGGCCTGGTTGAAGACCTCTATGGCCTCCTTGCCCGTCTTGGCCGCAACAGTATCAAAAGCATCATAGCACACGGCCTGCGCGACGCCACGCTTGCCATCGTACATGACCTGGTTGATCAGCTTGGTAATGATGGTCGTTCCATATACCGGATCCGGAAGCACTTCGCGCTTCGGGATAAAACCACGTCTGGGCATGTTTTTCACTCCTAATCTATATTCGGACGTTAAGTGAACGAGAGACAGGTAAAAGCT
>JAZTZK010000108.1:0-7528 GCA_045637485.1 Clostridia bacterium | reverse complement strand
CAAAGAGAAAAACCAGCTATACCTGGCTGAATTAAGTTGTATATGGGTCCATTATTTGATATAATTACAGTAATTGAGCTGGCTCTGATATATCAATCGCTCTGCCTTGCCAATTATTCCCTGTAACCTTCCGGGCAGGGTTTTCATCTAATGAATAGTAATTATCTCTTTCCGGATTGGAGGCGGTTGCAATGAAAAAAACATTCCTGACGGTTATGGCGCTGCTTCTTGTGGGGACTGTCGCGCTGGCCGGCGCACCGAAGCTGTCGGCAGGACTGTTTGACAGCGCCAAGCAGGCCCTGGTCATACTGGCCTCGGGCGATTACGACGGGCTGTCCGATCGCCTGCCCTTCTCCGGCGACGCGCCGGAAGCCCATCAGTGGCAGAGCCTCGCGGAGAGCTTCGCCGATCTGAGCAGCGTTCAAACTGACTATGCCGTCGGCTTCTGGACCGGCAGCATTTGGGTGATCGCCGTGCCCGTACAGCCACCGGCGGACGGCTCGGTGGAGGTACTCGCCTTTTCCAGCGAAGATGGAACGAGTTTCAATGCCTGCCGCTACGCCACATGGAAACAGATCGAAAAGGCATGCGGCGAAAGCAGACGGGTCGTCTGGAATCAGGAATACGTGGGCGGCAGCGCCATGGTGGTTGCCGATTTGGGAAACCAGGATTGACTTCATCACAATTAGAACAGGGACGCCATTCGGCGTCCCTGTGGCTTTGTTTTATGCTGTCAATCCTCTTCCTCGTCGTCATCAGGCAACTCGGCATCGTGGTAGACGTTCTCGGTGTCGTCGTACTCCTCCAGCCAGTCCAGCAGCTTGGTGACCTTCTGGACAGACTCTTCGTCCGGCAACGCTGTAGTCGAGGTGGGGATCATGACGCGCTCGGCGGAAAGGAAGGTGCAGCCGGCGTTCTCCAAATTGTCCCGCACCTGGCTGAATTCATTGGGGTCGGTGTAGATCACCGCGGAATCCTCGTTGTACTCCACGTCGTCCGCGCCGGCATCCAGGGCCAGCATGGTCAGCTCGTCCTCGTCCATGCCCTTGGAATTGTCGACCACGATCACGCCCTTGCGTTCAAACTTCCAGGACACACAGCCGGTAGCGCCCAGCGAGCCGCCGCATTTGTCGAAGATGTGGCGCATTTCGCTTGCGGTTCGGTTCAGATTATCGGTGACGATTTCCACGATGACAGCCACGCCGCAAGGCGCGTAGCCCTCGTAGGTGACCTCCTTGTAGTTAGCGGATTCGCCCTCGCCCGCAGCCTTCTTGATGGAGCGCTGGATGTTGTCGTTGGGCATGTTGGCTGCCTTCGCCTTGGCGATGACGTCCTTCAGCTTGCTGTTCAGCGCGGGATCGGCGCTGCCCCCTGTCTTGACGGCGATCACGATTTCCCGGCCGATCTTCGTGAATATCTTGCCCTTCGCGGCGTCCGTCTTTGCCTTTTTATTCTTGATGGTTGACCATTTATTATGTCCCGACATGGACAATCCCTCCCAGTACACTTATAGATATATCATAACACAAACGGGGTTGAGACGTCAAGTCATAGCTTGTATAATTTGTATAATCAAGCCCGTTTGGAGGTATAGGCCATGGCCGTCGTTACGGATATCCGGGAGAACCGGGGCATGGTGGAGATCATCCTGGAAGGCGCGTCCTTCGCCCGGCTTCGCAAATGCTACTTTGAGAAATGCCCGCTGGCCGCAGGCGACGACATCGACGAGACGGCGTGGCTGGACCGCGTAGCCGCCGCCCAGTTCGCCGACGCCTACGAGGCGGCCCTGTCCAGCCTGGATCGCTCTGCCCGCACGGCCCACGACCTGTCAAACGCCCTTCGACGAAGGGGCATCGTCCAGCCCGCCATTGACGCCGTGATATCGCGGCTGACGGAGAACGGTCTGATCGACGACGCCCGCTACGCCCAGCGCATGGCGGAGCTGCAAGCCTCAAAACCCGTGGGACTGTACGCTTTCAAGCGCAAACTGCGCGCCAAGGGCATCAGCGACGATGACGTCGAGGACGCCCTTGCCGCCTTCGACGACGACCAGCAACGCGTCGCCGCCCTCCAGGCCGCGCAAAAGCTGTACCGCAAATACGAAGTGCTTCCCGAAAGGGAAGCGCGGGCCAAGCTCTCCCAGGCGTTGGCGAGGCGTGGATTTACGTGGGACGCCATCGAAGGCGCGATTGAAGCGTTGTTTGAATAGCTTATACGTGAAAAATGAGGAATGACGATGCCGCGAGAGGTCCATCCATTCCTCATTCATTATTTTTGATTTTTATGTTTTATTCCTGCTTCCCACACGTCATCTTCTTGAACGGTTTCCCGCAGCTCATCTTCCCCTCCGGGCAGGGGCCGTAGGCGCAGCTGGGCCCGATGTGGGTGAATATTTCCGGCTCCTTCCCGCAGAGCAGCTTCAGCATCCTCCATGCCACGCCGCGAATTTCCCACTGGGCGCGATTGCAGGTGCGCAGTCGCATGAAGTGTGTCAGCTCCCGCAGGTTCATCGCCAGCACCAGGCCGGTCTCATGGCCGCTGAGGGCGAAGTAGGACAGATCCAGCATGGAGAGGCCCATCTCCCTGGCTCGCCGCGCCGCGGCGACCTGAGCCTCGAAAGCCTGCCGATAGACTGCCTGGGCCTCTTGTATGGCCTTTACCGTCTCCGGCAGCACGTAGTCCCCCTCCGCAAGGGCCCGAACCACCGGCGGCACCAGCAGCGATACCATGCGATGGCGGGTGAAGTGGGTCACGCAGGCCAGGGAAACCCGCTTCACGCGGAAGGTGTAGCGCACCATTTCCAGCTCCCTCGGCCGCGCGTCGGTCAGCAGCGCGACGATGTCGTCGTCGGGGCGACCTGTAAAGGCGCACATGTCCTTCAGGAAGTCCGCCGCGCCGTCGAAGGCGTTCAGCAGCTCGGCGTCCCCTTCTCTGTCGGTTCCCCGACGGATATCCTTCGGCAGGGCCATAGGCGCGCACCTGGGATAGCGGGCGGCCTCCCTTTCGATCACACCGGGATATAACGCGTCAAACTGTTCCTTAAGCTGAGCGCCCAGCGCTTCGATCTCAGTCAATCCCTTCCCCCTGCCGTACAGCATCGCGCAGATCAGCGCGATCAGCTCCCGGGCGTTCAGGGTCATGAAGAAATTGCTGCGCAGGCAGTAGGGCAACAGGAAACGGGCGTCCTCCTTGGGCACGCCCAACGTCATCAGGCGCTCATAGTCGGCAAACCGCGCCCGCATGGTCTCCCGGTACAGCTTCCCCTGGGTCTCGTCCAGCCCGTCCGGCACCACAAATCCCGCCCCGGCAAAATCCACATACCGTCTGGATTTGACGGTGAAGGACGCCAAACGACACTCGATAACGAACTGCTCCACCAACACAGACACGTCGTTGAAAGCGACGGAAAAGGTCTGGTGCTCGATGACCGACTTGTGGCCAGAGGACAGCACCTTCCCGATGAGCTTCAAATCGCGCTCGTCCCCCCTGCTGGCTTCAAACATCTCCATGGCCGTGCCCTGCTGGGTGGAGATGCGGGCTGCAGACGCCGCCACCCGCAGCGCCTCCCGGTTCTCCACGACGATGATGGCCTTGCTCTGTCTCATAGCTGAATCACCCGTTGTTGCGTATTGCCGCCTCCCATTATAGGTGGGCCCTGTAAATCATAGAGGTGCATCGTGTAAACAATTGCAGGGGCGGCGTTATGCCGTCCCCGCAATTATACACCTGCCGCGCGTCATTGACGCTGCGGCAGAAAGCTCCGTCCTATTCGCTGTCCCCCAGCGAATCCCTCACGGGAACAACCACCTTGCGCTCATAGGCGGCAAAGGCGTAGTCCACCAGCTTGCGGTCGGGCTTGGGGGTGACCAGGCTGACCACGGGCACGATCACCAGACCCGCCAGCATCGCGAACGCGCCGCAGTTGATCGGAGATTGCAGCCAGGCGGGGAACGCGCCCTTGAAGAGCATGTTCGCCACCATGATGCCCGCGCCGAAGATCATGCTGCACCACGCGGAGGCGCAGGAAGCCCGGTTCATGTACAGGCCGTACATGAACGGGGCCAGGAAAGCGCCGGCCAGAGCGCCCCAGGAGATGCCCATCAGCTGGGCGATAAAGTTGACGGTGGTGCTGTACTGGATGATGGCAATGATCACGGAGATCAGTATGAACACCACGATCAGCAGCCGCATCACGAACACCTGCTTCTTTTCGTCCATGTCCTTGATGATGTTGCCCTTCAGGAAGTCCAGCGTCAGCGTGGAGCTGGAGGCCAGCACCAGCGAGGACAGCGTGGACATCGACGCGGACAGCACCAGTATCACCACCACGCCGATCAGCAGCGGCGACAGGGTCTCCAGCATCTTGGGCACGATGGCGTCGTAACCGCCCACGGGCACGCCGTTCGGGCCGATCTCCATCTGGCCGGTGAACAGGCGTCCGAAGCCGCCCAGGAAATAGCAGCCGCCGGCCACGACCACCGCGAAGAAGGTGGAGATGATCGTGCCCTTCGAGATGGCGTTTTCCGACTTGATGGCGTAGAATTTCTGCACCATCTGGGGCAGGCCCCAGGTGCCCAGGGAGGTCAGTATCACAACGCCCAGCAGGCTGAAGGGGTCGGGGCCGAAGAAGGACGAGAACACGCCGGGCACGTCGGAGATCTGGGGATCGCTGACCCGGGCCATGTCGGTGATGGCCTGCATGAACCCGCCGTTGGCCTTCAGCACCGCAGCGATGACGGCCACGATGCCGAACAGCATGATAATGCCCTGTATGAAGTCATTGATGGCCGTGGCCATGTAGCCGCCCGCGATGACATACACGCCGGTCAGCACCGCCATCAGTATGATGCACACCGTATAGTCGATGTTGAAGGCCATGCCGAACAGGCGGGACAGGCCGTTGTACAGCGACGCGGTGTAGGGGATCAGGAAGATGAATATGATCGCCGAGGCCCCGATCTTCAGCGCGTTGCTGCCGTAGCGCTTGCCCAGGAATTCGGGCATGGTGGCGCTGCTCAGCTGCTGGGTCATGATGCGTGTGCGGCGGCCCAGTATCACCCAGGCCAGCAGCGAGCCGATGAAGGCGTTGCCCAGGCCGATCCAGGTGGAGGCGATGCCAAAGCGCCAGCCGAACTGACCGGCATAGCCCACGAATATGACCGCGGAGAAATAGGACGTGCCGTAGGCGAAGGCCGTCAGCCAGGGGCCGACGGAGCGCCCGCCCAGCACGAAGCCGTCGACATTGGCGGCGTGCTTGCGGCTGTAAAAGCCGACGCCGACCATGATCCCGAAGAATACCACCAGCATGAGAATCTTGATGAACACAGTGGGTCTCTCCCTTCAACATTTGTGTCGCAGGGGGCATAGAAAAACGCCCTCTGCCTGGTTGCAGAGGGCGGAATATCCGCGGTACCACCTCTATTCGGCGCCTCCTCGCGGAGGACACCCTCGTCGGGTGCGGGCCAACGCCCATACCCTATCGCTGTAACGGGCGAGCCCGTCGCCGCCTATTTGTCAACCCGCATCGCAGGCTGGCTTTCAGCGCGCGGCTATCGGGAGGTAATTCACACTGACGCCCGTATACCGCCTTGCACCCACCGGCGGCTCTCTGAATACGCACTCGTCAGGCTACTCGTTCCCGGTCATTGCCTTTGACAGTGAACAGTTTAACACTTTAGTGTGCTTCTGTCAAGCGTTTTTTGGTTTTTTTCACGACAACCGCATCATTTCCGTTACCAATCAGCCATGCGCCATATCAATTGTAGTAGTTAAGTTCATGGAAATAGGGAATAGGGATATGTAGAAGTATTCAGCTGCGTACAGGGAACAGGCTGAATGGTAACTCGTTTCAATGGACAGAGCTACCGCTTGAACAGTCGGAAGGTGCTGTTCTCTGGAAAGACCTTGACATGCTGGTAGATCACGTTCCCATTCTCGTCCTTGAACGGTTGCTTCTTCTGATAATCGTCCCCGGCCTTTTTTATATAATTATACAGCTCATTCAGCGTCACCACTCCGTCTCCCTTTTTGGGTTGCGTGTCTGCCGGCATCTTTCCCTTTGAGCCGATGCCTTCCGTCAGCCAACGGACGAACCAGTTGCCGTTCAGCTTATTCGTGTTTCCCAACTCGTCATAGTCGGCCTCGGTCAGCACATAGAACTTGTTTGTGATCCTGAACTCTCCATGATTTGTCTGCGTCTCGGCTCCGCTGCCGGGGAATTCGATCCCATCCACTGCTACGCCGGGGTCAGTTTCGGCAAAAGCCTCTACCACCGCCTCGTCGAAGGTCCTGCACGCGCGCTTTATCGCTTTTTCACTTTTCTCGCCGCCGGTATTACTAAAGATCGCCGTACCGGAATAGCAGCTGGAGATGATGACGACCACTTTTCCGGGCACCCCGCTCAGCCATCCCGCCAGCTTGGGCAGAGGCAGCAGGTCGCTCTCCCCCTTTATCTGCAAAGCGCCCTTGCTGTACTTTCCCAAAGCTTCCTGTTTGCCATGGGTGGCGATGAAGAACAGCGATACATCGTTGCTGTCCGCGTCAGCGAAGGCCTCCCGGATTGCATCGTGCACACCTTCAGCACTGCTGATCTTGTTCCTTTTTTGGACGATGCGGTATAGACCACCCTCGGCCCCTTCCACCGTTTCCAGCATTTTTTTCATGCTGTCTACCGACTTATAGAAGGGATTGCCCTTTTCATTGTCCTTGATCGAAATCAGCAGCGCTCGGTACTTCACGGGGTTCGACACCTGTATCACGCACGAATGCGAATGCCCGTTGAAGGTCTCGACCTTTATCGTGACGCTGCCCTGGTCAAGGGCGGTCACATTGCCGTCGTCGTCCACCTTAGCCACGTTCGGGTCACTGCTCGTCCACTTCAGCCTGGAGGCGGTTTTGGAGGGCAGCGTGGCCTTCAATTTGTACGTCCCGCCCACATCCATCTTCAGCTCGGTCTTTTTCAGCGTCACCTTATCAGGCGCTTTTTTCACTTCCACCGTACAGGTGACCGCCTTGCCCTTCGAGGGCTTGGCGCTGATCTTAGCGCTGCCCGTGCCGACGGCCTTAACCAAGCCCTTCTTGCTGACGGTAGCTACACTTTCATTGCTGCTCGTCCATTCCAGGCCGGAACCGCTTCCCTTGGGCAGCTTTGCCTTCAGCGTGAGCGTTTCCCCCACCCCCAGGGTCGCCCTGTCCTGGGAGAGCGTCGCTTGGGCGGATTCCGCCGCGACGTTGACCTTGCACTCCGCCGTCTTGCCGTTGGAGGTTGTCACCGTGATCGTGGCGCTTCCCTTCTTCTTCGCGGTCACCTTGCCCTGCGCATTTACCGTCGCAATATTTGTGTTACTGCTACTCCAGCTCAGCGTAGAAAGGGTACCCTTGGGCAATTCTGCCTTCAGCGTATGAGTTTCCCCGGCGATGAGCGCCAGGGTCTTGCTGTTAAGCGACACGCTCTCGGGCGCGGGCAGCACCTTTATCTTGACAGTCCCCTTTGCCTTCTTTTTCGATGGCCCTGCCTCGACGGTGATCG
>JAZTZK010000107.1:0-11251 GCA_045637485.1 Clostridia bacterium | reverse complement strand
CCCACCGAGGAACAGCCCACCGAAGAGGAGCCCACCGAGGAACAACCCACCGAGGAACAGCCCACCGAGGAACAGCCCACCGAGGAGGAGCCCACCGAGGAAGAACCTACCGAGGAAGAACCCACAGAGGAGGAGCCCACCGAGGAGGAGCCCACCGAGGAGGAGCCCACCGAGGAACAGCCCACCGAAGAGGAGCCCACGGAGGAAGAGCCTACCGAGGAAGAGCTCACCGAGGAAGAACCTACCGAGGAGGAGCCCACCGAGGAAGAACCTACCGAGGAGGAGCCCACCGAGGAACAGCCCACCGAGGAGGAGCCTACCGAAGAGCAGCCCACCGAGGAACAGCCCACCGAGGAGGACCCCACCGAGGAAGAGCCCACCGAAGAGGAGCCCACCGAGGAACAGCCCACGGAGGAGGAGCCTACCGAGGAGGAGCCCACGGAGGAAGAACCTACCGAGGAAGAACCCACTGAGGAGGAGCCCACCGAGGAGGAGCCCGTCGGTGAAGAATCTACGGAGGAGCAACCGGTTGATGAGCAGCCTGCCGAGGAAGTGCCTGCCGTGGCACAGCCCGTGGCGAATGAACTGACCTATAGCGGCGAGGCGCAGGCACTGGTCGACGGGGAGGGCGCGTGGCTCTATTCCCTGGACGGCGAGACCTTCAGCCCAGAGATTCCTACCGCTGTCAATGCGGGGGAGTACACCGTGTACTTCAGGGCAACGGATGCGGATGAAGTCCAGGCCATCACCATAACCATTGCCAAGGCCGATCCTGAGTTTACGCCGCCGGTGGCAGCTATCGAGTAAATCCAGCATAAACGCGGGGCGCGTTGATCGACGACGACGCGGCAATGATGGATCCGGACAGGCAATACGCACAAGTTGTGTGTCGAAAGCGCCTGCAATAATGGAAGGGATCTGAGAAGGTCCACAAACGTGCGGAACGGGATAAATATGAGCAAATTCAAGGATTTTTTGGAACGGAAGCGCATCAAAATATCTCTGCGGCGCTACGGCATCGACGCGGTAGGGGCGATGGCGCAGGGGCTTTTCTGCTCCCTGTTAATCGGTACCATCATCAATACGTTGGGCACGCAGTTTCACATTCCCTTCCTGACCGCGTCTGTGGCGACGGTGGCGGGGGTGGATTACACACTGGGCGGCATTGCTTCGGCCATGAGCGGCCCGGCCATGGCGGCAGCCATAGGCTATGCATTGGAAACGCCGCCGCTGGTGCTGTTTTCGATGATCTCCGTGGGCTTCGCTGCCAACGCGCTGGGCGGCGCGGGAGGTCCGCTGGCGGTGCTTTTCGTGGCGATTATCGCGGCGGAATGCGGCAAGGCGGTCTCCAAGGAGACGAAGGTGGATATACTGGTGACACCGCTGGTCACCATCTGCGTGGGCATCCTCCTGTCATGGCTGATCGCGCCGCCGCTGGGCCGCGCGGCCATGTGGCTGGGGGATCTCATCAAGTGGGCCACGGAGCTGCAGCCCTTCCTGATGGGCATCGTGGTCTCCGTGCTGGTGGGCGCAGCGCTGACGCTGCCCATATCCTCCGCGGCCATCTGTGCGGCTCTGGGGCTGACGGGCCTGGCGGGCGGCGCGGCGGTGGCCGGCTGCTGCGCCCAGATGGTGGGCTTCGCGGTGATATCCTTCCCTGAAAACCGCTGGGGCGGGCTGGTGTCCCAGGGCATTGGCACCTCCATGCTTCAAATGGGCAACATTGTCAAGAATCCCAGGGTCTGGATCGCGCCTACGCTGACCTCGGCCATCACCGGCCCAATCGCCACCTGCGCGTTTGGACTGCGTATGAACGGCGCGCCGGTGTCCGCCGGTATGGGTACCTGCGGACTGGTGGGCCAGATTGGCGTCTATACCGGCTGGGTAAATGACATCGCCTCCGGCGCGAAGGCCGCCATCACCGGCAAGGATTGGCTGGGATTGATCCTGATTTCCTTCGTCCTCCCGGCCATACTCTCCCTCGTCATCCATGCCGGGGTGAGAAAGCTGGGCTGGGTGAAGGATGGCGACCTGAAGCTGAACTGATGGGTATGGGATAATGCCATCCATATCATGCGATGGTGTGAGAGGAGGATGTTCGGCGTGGCTGTGATGTACTGTGAAAAATGCAAGCACGTTTTGGAGGGCGAGCGCTGCCCCAACTGCCGGAAGGGACGGGTGCGCCAGGTCAAGCCCGATGATCCCTGCTACCTGACAGAGAAATCCTCTCCCTGGAATGGCATGCTGGAGGATGTGCTTCGGCAGGAGGGGATTCCCTTTATGACCAGCGGTCGCCTTGGCGCGGGCCTGTCAACATACGTCGGATCTGTGTTGGAAATCACCCGATTCTATGTCCGATGGACGGATATGGAGAAGGCGCGGGAGATCGTGGAAGGCTTGTTCAACAACGCAGAGCAATCGTAGGGCCAGAGCCGGTGACGAAGAGGGTCGAGAGCAAAAAGCTGTACAGCCGAAAGAAAAAAGCCCATGACCGTGATGATGATCGCGGCATGGGATTCTTTCTTGCAGCTTCGGCTATTGCCATAAATCAGATATGACGACCCATTGACAGGACTGGCGGATGTTTGCCCGGCAGGAGCATTGCTGCGGCAAACCGAATACGATTGACGAATACATCGATGCGCAGGATGAATGAAGGTATGAAAGACGATGTTATGTGTCGAGGCGCGCTGTTTATACGGGAAGCGGCCATCGATTGGGATGAGGTGCCCAGGGGCTCCTACCTGCGGGATATCTTGGCACTGAAGGGGTTCGAGCGATTGCGCTTTGACAGCAATGTCACCTTCTTTGCCGGGGAGAACGGCACGGGCAAGTCCACGCTGCTGGAGGGTATCGCCGTGGCCTACGGCTACAATGCCGAGGGGGGCACGCTGAACTACCGTTTCAGCACATACGACGACGTCTCCGAGCTGGAGGCGGCCATTCGGCTGGTTCGGGGCTATCGCAAGCGCAACTCCGGGTATTTCTTCCGCGCGGAGAGCTTCTTCAATGTGGCGACGGCGACGGCGTTGAAATACAACGACGACGGGCAGCTGCCGGATTATCACGCCCAGTCCCACGGGGAGAGCTTCCTCACCTTCCTGCAGGATGAGTGCCGGGAGGGCGTCTACCTGATGGACGAGCCGGAAGCGGCGCTGTCACCCCAGCGACAGCTCACCCTGCTGTTGCACATACACAACATGGCGCTGGAGGGCTCTCAGTTCATCATCGCCACCCATTCGCCCATTCTGCTGGGCCTGCCGGGGTCGAGAATACTGAACTTCTCCGAGGAGGGTATTCAGCCCATACAATACGAGGACACGGAGAGCTACCAGATCACGAAGCTGTTTCTGGAACGGCGCGAGCGGGTGCTGAAGGAGCTGTTCCGGAGCACCGGGGAGGACGCGTGAAGAAAGCGACGCTTTACCTGATGCAATAGCGGCGGCAATCAGTTACCATTCACCCTTCAAGCCGATTGGCACATATCCGTAGCGGCGAGCAATGCTCCCCGCTACGGCGGTTCGCCTCAAGGGTGAATGGTAACGGCAATCACAGGGCGCGCCGTCACGAAGGTCCAATTCTCACTTGCCGGTCCTTTGAAACTGTGGTATAATATTCCGGTATTTGGCTACCGTACCAACGACAAGGAGGAACAATTCATGAAAAAACTGTTTGCCATGATGGTAACGCTGGCGATGCTGCTGTGCTGCACGGCGGCCTTTGCTGACGTGGCGCCTGCGGAGGAAGCTTCCGAAGCCCCTTTGCTCGCCACTCCCCTGACCATCTATTCCAAAACCGACATCGATCGCGACGTACTGGCGCTGGATCTGGCGACCATGGGCTGCGATGAAAGCGTCCTGATGAAGGCGGACACTGTCGCCGCAGTGTTGACCGAGGCCGACGAGCGCCTGACCCTTGCCGACAACGGCTTCCAGTGGGATTTGATTCTGGGCGGCAAGGACATCTTCACCGTCGCCGGCGAGATCACCGACGAAGGCTTCGTTTTGGGCAGCAATCTGTTCCCCAATCACGTCTTCAGCTTCTCCAATGAGGAGCTGGCCAGCATGGCCAAGTCCGTCTCTTCCAAGTACAAGGAGGAAACCAAGGCCATGGAGCGAATCGATTTGGACGCCGTGGCGAGAGCCATAGCCCCCATTTTCGACAAATTCATCACCACTTGCCTTGCCGCTTTCGAGGACGGCGAGGAAGAGAAGGGCGACTTTTCGCTGAACGGCAACAGCTACAATACCATGGTGCCCGTCGACGTGGATGTCGCCGCCCTCTCCAGCGCCCTGACCCAGTTTGAGAAGGATCTGCTGGCCGACCCCACCGTGGCCGTCACCATCGCCCAGTTCGACAGGTCCGGCAAATATACCAAGGCCGTTGAAAAGGCCATCGACCCCGCCAACGCCCCTGCCCTTCACCTTGAAGCCTATACGAACGTCGACGACGAAGGCGACCAGAGCGGCCCCACCGATACCACCTTCACCCTCACCCTGCCCGGCCAGAAGGAGCCCGCCGCCAAGGGCGACGTGCTGGTGGACGGCGAGGATGTGACCGCTGCCGTCCAGCTCCTCACCGCCGACGTCAACATGACCACGACCTCCAGGAGGATCGAAGCCGGCCACGTTTACAAAGCGGAGCTGAACGTCAACGGCCTGTACTTCGGCTGCGTGATCGAGGTGGGTGAAGGAGATGAGAAATACAACGACGCCGACATCTATTTCCTCGACCCCCAGAACAAGCTGCTCCGTCAGAGCAGTACCATGACCCATGAGGGCGAGCGCACCTTCGACCTGAGCAAGGGCACTCCCGTCAGCCTGACCGAGCTCACCTCCAAGAACCGCAGCGTTCTGACCGGCCTGTCTACGGACGCCATGATCGGCATGGCCAGCATCAGCGCCGCCGCCAGCGAGGCCATGCCCGAGGAAGTCGGCGCCATGCTGGCCCTGCTCAGCCTCTCCGCAAAGAAATGATCCAATCATAAGCGCGTTGACCGACGACGCGGCAACGCGGATACGGGCGGGCAATAGGCAAAGCTTATCTGTCGAAAGCGCCCAATCGCGCAAAAGTCCTTCCATCCGGAACGATGATATCGGGTGAGGGACAGCGGCAGAATCGAAAAAATACCGGCGACCCGGAAAGGGCTGCCGGTATTTTCATTGTTAACCGGTGATCATTCTCCGTATTGCGCGGCCAGGCGGCGGGCCTCGGCCTTCATCTTCTGTACCACGGGGCCGGGACCGGTGATGCGTATGCCGTCGCCCAGGGCCATGATCCAGCCGAAAAACTGGGCGCTGACGGCTACGTTGACCTTGGCCTCGAAGTGGTTTTCATCGGTGGGCACCAGCAGTATGTCCTTGCCAAAGCGGTCGATCAGCACGCCCACCATGCGGTTTTCACCCTCCAGCGTCACGGCGGTTTCCTCGCCGCCGAACATGCCGAACACGCTCTTGGCGTAGTGCGCCATGTCGAAGGCTTCCACGTGCTCCCGGCCCTGGCGGGGCTGGTCGGTCAGCGTGATGCGCTGCATCTTGTCAACGCGGTAGTGCTTGATTTTATCGTCCGAGGCATCGTGGGCCACAAGATAGTAATTTTCGTCGTCCCAGGTCAGACACCAGGGGCTCACCTGGTACCACTTGCCGCCCCGGCGCAGGGCCATCTCCTTGTTGACGGTCCACTGGCTGTATTGGAAGCGAATCTGGAAATTGCCGTTGATGGCGGTGTGAAGCTTGTCGATGTTGTAGTAGATGGATTCGTTCATCGTCTTGACCCGTCCGGCGATGATCACCTGGCGGTGCAGCTGCCGGGCCTGCCACGCGCTGACCAGCCCCTCCAGCTTGCCGATCAGCTCCCGTGACTTCTTGTCGGTGATGAACTTCGCCGCCTGCACCGAGTCCACCAGCAGCTTCAGCTCCGGCAGCTCGAATTCCCGGGACGCGAGGCTGTAGAAGGTGTTGTGTCCCGCGTGCTCGCTGATGATGTCCAGGCCGAAGCGGCGCAGCTCCTCGAAATCGGCGTACAGTGTCTTTCGGTCGGCGTTGACGTCGTATTCCCCCAGCTTTTCGATGATCTGGGGCATGGTCAGCCCATGCTCCTCATCCGTCTGCTCGTGGAATATCTTTGCAAGGTACAGCATCTTCAGCTTTTGATTTGCGCCCTTGGGCATCGATCACACCTCCTTGCACCTTTCTCCCATATGCTTCGTCAGATACGCCCAAATCTCCTCCGCCGGCGCGTTTCCCTGGCCGTCGGGGAGCAGGAAGGCCCGGGCGGCGTTGACGTACAGGTAGATGCAGCCCTTCGCCCGGAAGGCCGCCTGGACCTCCTTCCAGGGCAGCCGCACGGGCGCCTCGGCGATCTGGTCGTTGGTCACCTGAACGCCGTCGGCGTTCATCACCACGGTGTAGACCCGCCGGGGCTTGTCCAGCTTATGGTTGGCCACCTGCATGTTTACGCTGGAAAAGAAGGTGCCGAAGTACACCAGCGGCAGGCCCAAGCCCACCACCAGCAGCACCGCGGCGATCATGCCGGCCTGTTCCTTGCCCGAGAGCAGCGCCACCGTGGCGAAGGCCATCAGGATCAGCGCGAATACCACCGGCCGCACCCAGCGCTTGCGCAGCTTCAGCGTATCAAAGAAGCAGAAGCGCCGGAAGGATTTGGCGTCCAGCTTTACGGGGATCGTGTATTCCGTTCGTTTCATGGGTTGGAAGCCTCCTGTCGTTCGTCGCCGCCCCGCAAGCCGGCGGTCTGGGCGGCGTAGTCGCGGGGGCTGATGCCGTAGGCCTGGCGGAAGGCGCGGTAAAACGCGCTGTAGTCGGAAAAGCCGCACTCGGCGCAGGCCTGCTGCATCGGCGCGCCCAGGCGGATCTGTCTTCGCACGGCCTCCAGCCGGTGGCGGCGGATACACTCGCCCGGAGTCATGCCCACCTGGCGCTTGAACTGGCGGGTGAGGGTGTTTTTGTCCATGAAGAACCGCTCGGCCAGGGCGCTGACGGTGAGCTCCCGATCCGGCAGGTTGGCGACGATATGCTCGTAAACCCGCATGATCTCCCGGTAGCGCAGCTCGGCCTTGTGGGGCACGATGTCCGTCCGGCTGGCAATGCTGCGGCTGCAGTAGATCAGCAGCTGGGCGATGATGCTCCGGGCCAGCGCGGCGCTGTCGGCCTCGGGCCGGGCGTCCTCCCGGTGCAGTGTGAACAGCAGCTGGCGCATGGTTTGGACGGTGTCGGCGTCAAGCTGGATCAGGTTGCGGCCGGTCATGTCGCCCCACAGGGCGTAGTGCAGCCGGGGCAGCGCGTCGGTGATGGAGCGCACGTATTCGGTGCTGATCCACAGCACGAACCGGTCGATGCTGCGCGCCGGCCCGGCCACGTCCGGCCGGTGCAGCTGGCCCGGGGCCACCAGCATCACGCTGTCGGGGGACAGGCTGTAGCGCATGCCCTCTACGATGTCGTCGATGTGGTCGTCCAGCAGGAAAAACAGCTCGAAGAAATCGTGCTGGTGGGGCGGGCAGGAGCAGCAGGCGGGATTGTTGTAGTGGAAGATCTCAAAATCCTCCCGCCGCATCACCTGTCGCTGGTCAAAGGGGTTCAGCAGCCTCTGGGCCATGCAGTCGCCTCCTGTGTTCAAGAAGTTGGAGTCTTTCGTAAACAGTATACTATGAAATGATGTTTTTTGCAATGTAAATACACGTAAAAACCATTTACTTTTTCCCCAAAATGTGATTGAATATATGTGTAAGTTGCGCAATATGCGCGAAAGATTAAAAGGAGGAATACCCTAATGAAAAAGCTGTTTAGCATCGCACTGGTTCTGATCATGCTGCTGAGCTGCGCCGCGGCGCTGGCCGAGGAGCCCGTGACCCTGACCTATTCCGAGGTCAATCCCCTGGACGGAACGATCGTCGGTGAAATGGCCAAGGCTTTCAAGGAGAAGGCTGAAGAGCTGACGAACGGCTCCGTGATCATCGACATTCAGGCCAACGGCGTTCTGGGCTCTGAGGATCAGATCCTGGACGACCTGCTGTCCGGCGGCAGCATCACCGACATCGGTCGCTTCTCCGCCTTTGCCTTCACGCAGTACGGCTGCGACAAGGCGATGCTGCTCTCCATCCCCTATACCTTCGTGAACGAGGAGCATTTCTGGAATTTCCCCGCCAGCGACCTGGCCAAGGAATTCCTGAACGAGCCCGAAGAGCTGGGCCTGGGCATGAAGGGCCTTGCCTACGGCGAGGAGGGCTTCCGTCACTTCTTCTTCACCAAGCAGGTCAATGGCCTTGATGATATCAAGGGCATGAAGCTGCGCGTCTCCAGCGACCCCGTCATGACCGGCATGGTCAGCGGCCTGGGAGCCTCCGCCACCACGGTGCCCTTCACCGAGCTGTACAGCGCGCTGCAGACCGGCGTTGTGGACGGCGCTGAGCAGCCGATCGCCAACTACCTGTCCAACGCCTTCCCGGAGGTCTCTCCCTACGTCATCAAGGACGGCCACACCCTGGGCGCCATCCAGATCGTCATCACCGACGCCGCCCTGGCGAAGCTGACCGAAGAGCAGCAGGCCGCCATCCAGGAGGCCGCCGACTACGCCTCCCTGGTCTGCAAGGAAAAGGTCGCCGAGATCGAAGGCGAAACCTACGCCAAGCTGGCTGAGGCCGGCGTGACCGTGGTCGAGGTCGAGGACAAGGCCCCCTGGGTCGCTGCTTGCCAGCAGGTCATCGACGAGAACACCTCCTCCCAGGCTGAGCTGTACCAGCAGATCGTCGCCATGCAGTAATCGCAAGGCAGCGGTTGCCGGACCCGAAGGGGGCGCAGGGCTAAACCCCTGCGCCCCCTCTTTACATTAAATCGTCGAGGAGGAAGAGCAAATGCCTTCTGTATTCAAAACCCTCGAGAAAATTCGGCCGCTGTACGATTGGACATACAAGATCCTCATGTTCATCTGTAAGCTGCTGCTGATCGGGGATATCGCCATCACCGCCTGGGCGGTGCTGGGCCGTTACGTGCCCTTCATTACAGACCCGCATTGGTCGGAGGAAATTGTGCTGACCTTCATGGTCTACATGGCGGTGCTTTCCGCCACGCTGGCCATCCGCAAGCGCGCACATATTCGCATGACTTCGTTTGACAGCCACCTTCCCAAGCGCGTCATACTGGTGCTGGACCTGATCGCCGACCTTGCCGTGATGGCGCTCGGCGTGATACTGCTGATTTACGGCATCAAGTCCGTCAACTCGCCGCTGAGCCTGCGCGGCCACTACGCTTCGCTGCCCAACATGAGCAAGATATGGCAGTACCTGCCCGTTCCGATTGCCGGCCTGGGCATGATCGTGTTTGAACTGGAGCAGGTTTTTCTGCGCATCGAAGCATTCTATATTAAAGACGAGCAAACCAAGGAGGTGACTGGGGCGTGAATCCTGAAAACCTTTCGACACTGATTTTGCTTGGGTCTTTCCTTCTGATGGTGTTCCTGCGTTTCCCGATCGCCTATTCCGTGGGTATTTCCACCGTGCTGTGCCTGGTCAGCATGGGCGAGCAGCTGACGACCCTTCCCACGCAGATGGTCAAGGGCATCTGGTCCTTCAGCCTGATGGCGGTGCCGTTCTTCATCACGATGGGCGTGCTGATGGGCTCGGGCGGCATCTCCGACAAGCTGATCGCCCTGGCCAACAGCCTGGTGGGCTGGATGCGCGGCGGCCTGGCGATGGTGAACATCGTGGCCTCCTACTTCTTCGGCGGCATCTCCGGCTCCGCCGCGGCGGATACCGCGTCGCTGGGCTCCATACTGATCCCAATGATGGTGGACCAGGGCTATGACGGCGACTTCTCCACCGCGGTCACCATCACCTCCTCCTGCGAGGGATTGCTGGTCCCGCCCAGCCACAACATGGTCATCTACGCGACGACGGCCGGCGGCATCTCGGTGGGCGCGCTGTTCATGGCGGGCTACCTGCCCGGCGCGCTGCTGGCCCTCAGCCTGATGGTGGGCTCCTACATCATCTCCGTCAAGCGCAACTATCCCAAGGGCGAAAAGTTCTCCTTCATGGGGTTCTTGAAGCAGCTGGGCACCTCGTTCTGGGCGCTGGCCGCGATACTGATCGTCATCGTGGGCGTGGTCGGCGGCGTGTTCACCGCCACCGAGTCCGCCGCCATCGCGGTCGTCTACTCGCTGATCGTTTCGGTGTTCATCTACAAGGGCCTGAACTGGAAGGGCGTGTGGAGGGCGCTGGAGAACTGCATCGACACGCTGGCCATCGTGCTGATACTGATCGCCATGTCCGCGGCGTTCGGCTACTGCCTGACCAAGCTGCACGTGCCGGCCAAGGCCGCGGCGCTGATCACCAGCGTATCCAGCAGCCCCATCGTCATCGCGCTGCTGCTGAACCTGATCCTGCTGATACTGGGCATGATCATGGACATGGCCCCGATCATACTGATTGCGACGCCGATCCTGCTGCCGGTGGCACAGTCGATCGGCATCAGCCCGATCCAGTTCGGCATCATGATCGTGCTGAACTGCGGCATCGGCCTCTTGACGCCGCCGGTGGGCGCGGTGCTGTTCATCGGCTCTGCTGTAGCGAAGCTGCCGATGGAGAAGGTCGTCAAGGCGACCCTGCCCTTCTATGTCTGCATGCTGATCACGCTGCTGCTGTTGACCTTCATCCCGCAGATCAGCCTGTGGCTGCCGTCCCTGTTCGGCTACGTAGTCTGATGCCGGCGCGGGCGGGAGATACGCGCTCCCACCCGCGGCGATTCGCGTTCAATCCCTGAATCGAACGGAGTGATAAGATATGAAAATGACATTCCGCTGGTACGGATCAAAGTCCGACCCGATCCCATTGAAGTACGTCAAGCAGATTCCCGGCATGACCGGCCTGATGGGCCTGCTGGACAAGCCCGCGGGCGTGGACTGGCCCGAGGACGAGTTCAAGGCCCTGGTGGAAGAGGTGCACGGCGCCGGCCTGGAGCTGGAGGTCATCGAGAGCGTGAATATTCACGAGGACATCAAGCTCGGCCTGCCCAGCCGCGAGGAATACATCGCCAACTACATCTCGACCATAAAGATGCTGGCCCGCAACGGCGTGAAGGTAATCATCTACAACTTCATGCCGGTGTTCGACTGGCTGCGCACCGACCTGGCCCGGGTGATCCCCGAGGACGGCAGCAATTCCCTGTATTTCGACGAGAAGGACCTGGGCGAGATGGGCCCGCTGGAGATCGTGCGCCGCACCGCCGCGGACAGCCAGGGCTTC
>JAZTZK010000106.1:0-4261 GCA_045637485.1 Clostridia bacterium | reverse complement strand
TGTTCGCCCTGCCCCTGCTGCTCTCAAGCCTCGTCCAGCAGCTCTACAATACCGTCGACCTGATCTTTGCAGGGAATCTGATCGATTCGAACGCCTCCGCCGCGATTGGCATGAGCGGCATGCTGATCACCTGTCTGGTTGGCTTTTTCGGCGGCATGTCGGTAGGCGCGGGCGCCGTGATCGCCCGGAGCTATGGCAGGGAGGATATCGATGGCCTGCGCAGAGCCATCCACAGCACTGTCGCGCTTTGCGCGATAGGGAGCGCGCTGCTGCTGTTGCTCGGTGAGACGCTGACGCCCCTCTATCTGCGCCTGGTGCATACACCGGAAGCGCTTCTGGAGATGGCGCGAGGCTATCTGCGCATCTATTTTATCTCCATGCCCGCAATTATCTTTTACAACCTCTGTTCGGGCGTATTGCGTTCCCTGGGTGACAGTCGAAGCACGCTCATCGCTCAGATCGCGGGCGGCCTGTTCAATATCCTGGCCGATTGGCTGTTCATCGCGAAGCTGCGCAGCGGCGTGGCAGGCGCAGCCTGGGCGACGCTGATCTCCCAGACCATATCGGCGACCTATGTCCTGTATCGGTTGAAAAAGCTCGATGGACCCTATGCGCTGAAGCTCAGGCAGGTGCGGCTGGATCGGGGCGTGTTGCGGCAAACGCTGCGGATCGGCGTCCCTGCGGGCGTCCAGGCGCTGGTGATCACGCTGTCCAACGTCATCGTGCAATACCACATCAACCGGCTCGGCGGCACTGCCATCGCCGCCTTCACCGCTTACTTCAAGGTGGAGCTGATCGTCTACTATCCCATCATGGCCCTTGGACAGGCCATGATGACCTTCGCGGGTCAGAACATAGGCGCGGGCAAGCCCGAACGTGTCCAACAGGGCCTGTGGGAGTGCCTGGGCCTGGGCGTAGGCATCTCGCTGGTGCTGAGCGCCCTGGGCCTTCTGGGAGGCAGGCTGTTGTTCAGCGCCTTCTATTCCGACGAGGCAGCCATCGCGCTGGGCCTTCGCATCATGGCGACCACGTTTCCCTTTTACTTCGCCTATTGCTTCCTGGAGATCCCCGGCGACGCCCTGCGTGGCATGGGGGAATCCAGGCTGCCTATGCTGATCGTCATCGTCAATCTGTGCTTGCTGCGCACAGCGCTGTTGTTTCTGATCGTGCCCCGATGGCCTGACGTGCGCGGCATTGCAGTGTGCTATCCTATCACCTGGGCGGTGACCGGCGCATGCATGTTGGTATGCTGGCTGAAGAAAACCCGAAAATCAGATGCCGCCGGGCGTCGTGTTCGGTAAAACAGACAGCAGGGGCGGTGAATTGCTGCCTACCCGGATTTCGATTTAAATCGATGACCCCGGCAGGCGGCAAATCACCGCCCCTACAGGATTGTCAGTCGCTTACGCGCTCACCGCTTCGTCCTTCAGCGCCGCCTTCATCACGGCGGGCCAGATGGTCATGATGAACAGTGTGAGGATGAAGAATTTTGCGAAGTTGCCCCAGTGCATGCCGAACAACGCCTCCATCGGCGCGCCCAGCATCTGAACCAGAAAGAAGGTGATCACCGCGCCGACCAGCGCCGCAACGACATTCTGCCGTGAGCAGGTGGGCTTGAAACGGACCCAGGTCTTTTCGATGAAGCGACCCGCGCACACCGCCATGAACGCGCCGATGTCGCCATAGCCATCCTTCATCATCTTCTTGGGGTCCACCAGCAGCTTACCATCCACAGAGTCCATCGGATAGGACTTGACGGAAATGTAAACCAGCGCGGCGATGCTGATGACCAAGCCCAGGGCCAGGAAGAGGTTCTCCTTTTCAGGGTTTTCCCTGAGGTAGCCAAATAGCTTCTTCATTCCCCAAAGCACCAGTACGCCTTCTGTAATGCCGACGGCCACATCCTGGGGGGTGTGAACGCCCAAGTAATTCCTGGAAAAGCAAGTCAAGAGCGTGAATATGATACACAGAACCGAAACCCAGCGCATCTTCTTCCAGGCGCTGATCGCCATCGCGCCGTAGGTGGACGTGGCTGTGGTGGTATGGCCGCTGGGGAAGGAGTAGCCCGTTGCTGTGCTTATGGCATCTCCGGCCGGGAGTACGCGGCTGTCCCTGATCCACGGGCGATAGACACAGGCAGTGAGCTTGACCACTGCGTTAACGGCGATGGTGGCCGTAAAGGAAGCCATCGTATAGAGGCCGCTTTCCTTGTCCAGGCACCAGTAGATCATCGCCGGAAGGATGATCAGATAGGTGACCGCGAAAAGTGAGATCATCTCCATAAACGGCGTCAGCGCGTTGTTGATGCTGTTTCTGAAGTTTTGCAGGAATAGCAGGTACTGAATATCCATGTGTCTTCTCCTCCTGTCTCTGTAGCCAGAATTCCTGAAATCATGTCAACCGAATGCCTGTGCATGTCGATTGCTGATGCGGAAACGGGGCCGGACGCTTCCTGTTTCTGTCATTATAGTTTGGTATCGTCTTTCTGTCAACCGCATATAGTACTGCTCTGATCGAATTCGTTCAGAATTAAAACAAAATTTAAAATTTATATTGTCTTTACAATAAGCGCTTGCTATAGTATAATAACATGGAAACGCTGAATGAACAGAAACATGCAGGGTCTACAGCGCAAAGGACGGGATTACCGAAGCGCGTTAGGCACCGTGCTGCAAGGAGGATATACACAATGTACGATTTCTTTGAAGCGTCTGTCAAAGAACTGAGCCTGGACGAGCTTGAGCTGGTTTCGGGTGGCAAGAAGCGCCCCTTTGTGCGCTCGCTGGCCAAGGATGTCAATGTTCGATCGGGCCCCGGGACGGAATATCCCGTGGTAGCTCAGCTGGGCTACCTGGACGAGGTGGCCGTCGTCAGCAAGAAGATTGTGAAGAACGGGAATTACTATTGGGCCAAGGTCACCGTTGGCGTCAGCCAAACGAAGAATGTGGAAGGATGGGTCTGTTCAAAATACTGTGAAGGCTGCTGGAACTGATTCAAAAAAGCCCTGCTGGCAATGTGGATAGGGCGCTATACTTCGTAATCAATCAATATACTCACACCGACGATAGAGCGACACACACGCGAATGGGAGGATAATAAAATGGCAGAGATCAAAGAGCGCAGCGCCGTCTTTACCGACTATGACAGCTACCTTTTCCACCAGGGCACAAACTATGAGGTCTATCGAAAGCTGGGCGCGCATCCGGACATGGAGGAGGGCGTGACGGGGACCCGGTTCAACGTCTGGGCCCCCAACGCCCAGTATGTCTCCGTCATTACCGCGAAAACCGGCTGGGAGGACGAGAAGTGGATGCACCGCTGCGCGGGCGACGGCGGCGTGTGGGAATGCTTTCTGCCCGACGTTGGACCCGGCGACGCCTACCGCTACGTCATCACTGGACAGGACGGCGTGAAGCGCTACAAATCCGACCCCTACGGCTTCTGGTTTGAGAAGCGTCCCCAGAGCGCATCCATCGTTTGCCCGCTGGACACCTTTGTCTGGGACGACGACATCCACCAGGCCCAGCGGGACAACACCAAGGTCGTTGAACGCCCCATGTCCATCTACGAGGTGCACCTTGGCAGCTGGAAGAAGGGCTTCCAGGGCGACTGGGACGAGGACGGCTTTTTGAACTATCGCCAGCTGGCGGACGACATGACCCAGTATCTGACCTACATGGGCTTTACCCACGTGGAGCTGATGGGCGTCTGCGAGCATCCCTTTGACCTGTCCTGGGGCTACCAGGTGACGGGCTATTACGCCCCCACATCCCGCTACGGTACACCGGACGACTTCCGCTATTTCGTGAACGCCATGCACAAGGCGGGCATCGGCGTGATACTGGACTGGGTGCCTGCCCACTTCCCGAAGGATTCCTTCGCCATGGGCTGGTTTGACGGCACACCTCTCTATGAAAACAGCGACCCGCTGCGCCGTGAGTTCCCGGTTTGGGGCACACTGGCCTTCGACCACGGCAAGCCTGAGGTACGAAACTTCCTGATCGCCAACGCCATCTACTGGATCAAAGAATTTCACATCGACGCTCTGCGGGTGGACGCCGTCGCCTCGATGCTATACAACGACTATGACCGCAGTGAATGGCGCCCAAACGTGTTCGGTGGCCGCATGAATCTGGAGAGCATGGACTTTATGCGCCAGCTGAACTACGAGGTCTGCGGTCAGACCACCGGCTATCTGATCGCCGAGGATTCCTCCGCCGAGTGGGGCATCACCGAGGACGTGACCCACGGCGGTCTGGGC
>JAZTZK010000105.1:0-5843 GCA_045637485.1 Clostridia bacterium | reverse complement strand
GACCATGCTTTCATCTCCGTGAATTCTGAATTGTCGGGGAGTACGCAAAGCAAACTTACCTGGAGGTATCGGGGGGCGGAGCGCCCCCGATCTTCAATCGTACGCGGCGGCGTGTACGCCGCGGGCGGGGCCTTTTTTGCGGCAGGGAGCCTGCGACCAGAGCAAAAAAGGCTTCCTTGCAGATTTGCCGCCCGGAAATCGCTTGCGATTTCAGGCAAATCTGAGGAGGATGTATTGAAGGGGGACCTGTCCCCCTTCAAGCGGGCGCAAGCCCGCGACAAATCAGAAGTTACAGCGCCTCGAATATCGCTTCCTTCAGCCCGTCGAAGGTATCGAAGTGCCGAAGATCGGGGTTGTCCGCGATGATCTGCTCGGTGGAGCGGAACAGGAAGCCGGCCTTGCTGGCGCGGATCATGCCCAGGTCGTTGTAGCTGTCGCCGCAGGCGATGGTGTCAAAGCCCACCGACTGAAGGGCCTTCACCGTGGACAGCTTCGACTGGGCCACGCGGATCCTGTAGTCGGCGATCATGCCGTCCCCGTCCACCTCCAGCGCGTTGCACAGCAGCGTGGGCCAGCCCAGCTTCTCCATCAGCGGCTGGGCGAACTGGGTGAAGGTGTCGCTGAGGATCACCGCCTGGGTGCGCGCGCGCAGCGCGTCCAGGAACTCCTTCGCCCCGGGCAGCGGGTCGATTTTGCGAATGGTGGCCTGTATGTCCTTCAGGCCCAGGCGGTGCTCGCGCAGTATGCCCAGCCGCCAGCGCATCAGCTTGTCGTAATCGGGCTCGTCCCGGGTGGTGCGCCGCAGCTCGGGGATGCCGCTGGCCTCTGAAAAGGCGATCCAGATCTCGGGCACCAGCACGCCCTCCAGATCCAGGCAGACGATGTTCAGCTCGCTCATGTGATACCTCCGCTTTCGGTCGTTGTGGGTATAGTTTACCATATTTCCCGGATTTTTACAAGGCGTCGTTTGCCCTGCTCAGTCCTGCGGCCTCCGATAGAACCTTCCGGTAAGGGAATCGGTGCGCTGGGTGTTGATGAAGGCGTGGGCGTCGACGGCGCGCACCTCGTGGACCACGCGGCGGATGTCGTCGCCGGAGAGCACGGTGTAGATCATCGAGCGGGGCTCGTTCTTGTACAGGCCGGTGCCGTGGAACAGCGTTGCGCCGTGGTGAGTGGCGTCGCGTATGATGGCGTAGACCTCGTCGGGCCGATCGGTGACGATCCACAGCGTGCGGTGCTGGTAGCGCTGGAAGAGGGTGTGCAGCGCCTGGGTGGTGCAGAACTGGAAGATCATCGAATACATCGCCCGTTCCCAGCCGAAGAGCAGTCCCGCCGCGCAGAGCATGACCACGTTGCCGCCCAGTATGATGTTGAAGGCGTCCCGGCCGCTCTTCTCGGCCAGGTAGATGCTGATGAAGTCAGTGCCGCCGGTGCAGGCGTCCGCCCGCAGGCAAAGTGTCATGGCCACGCCGTTCAGCAGTCCGCCGAACACGCTGCACAGCAGCGGGTCCGCCGCCACGGTGAAGGTGGGCAGCACGTCGGTCAGCACGCCGGTGACGGTCACGGCCAGCACCGAGAGCAGCGCGAAGCGCTTGCCGATGTAGCGGAAGCACAGCGCCGCCGCCAGGAAGTTCAGCGTCAGGCTGAGGGCGGAGTAGGGCACGTGAATGCCCGCGTAACGCTGCAGGCACTCCTGGATCAGGAGCGAAAGCCCAGTAAAGCCACCGGGAAACAGCCCTGCCGCCCGAACGAAGCTCACCAGGTTCAGCGCCGACAGCGTCGCCCCAAGGGCGATCAGCAGCGCCCGCCGCCAGATGGAATTCGGTTTGGAAAGCATCGTATCACCCTCCTGTCGGGTACTATTGTAACCGATGCGGGGGTTTTTCGCAATTTGAGAGCGTGTAAATTCTGATCTTATTGACATTTTTCTTCGCGCTTAGTATAATTAACATACATAATCCTTACTCAACATTACCGGGCGAGAGGAGCTGACACTTGATGGATCTGTACAGCATTGGCGAGATGGTCATCGACTTCATTCCGGGCAGCGAACCGGCCAGCTACATTCGCAAGGCGGGCGGCGCGCCGGCCAACGTGGCCATCGCCGTCTCGAAGAACGGGCTGAGCGCCTCGATGGCCTGCAAGGTGGGGGACGACGACTTTGGACGCTTCCTGATGGACACCCTGGCCGAGTACAACGTGAAGGCGGCCTGTCCGGCGCTCTGCGGGGAAGCCGTCACCACCATGGCCTTCGTGACACTGGCCGAGGATGGCGAGCGCCGCTTCACCTTCGCCCGCAAGCCCGGCGCGGACATGCTGCTGGAGGAGGCGGAGGTGCTGGAGTCGGACATCGCCGACGCCGCCATCATCCACGCCGGGTCCTGCTCGCTGTCGGCCCGGCCCGAGGCCGCCGCCACCGTGCGGGCGCTGCGCCTGGGGCACGAGATGGGCAAGCTGGTCAGCTTTGACGTCAACTACCGAAACGTGATGTGGAACGACGACATCGACGCCTGCTCCCGGGCCGTGACGGACATCCTCAAATACGTGGACCTGCTGAAGATCTCCGAGGAGGAGATCGACATGTTCGGCGGCGAGGCGGCCATTCCCCGGTTGATGAAGGACTACGGCATCGCCCTGGTGGTGCAGACCCTGGGGGCCAATGGCGTGCGGGCCTACTTCGGCGGCGATTACTTCGACGTGGCCGGCCGGAAGGTCAGGGCCGTGGACGCCACCGGCGCAGGCGACGCCTTCTGGGGCGCGTTCCTGGCGAAGCTGAGGATCTGCGGCGTGGAGAGGGCTTCCGACCTGACCGCCGGGATCATCCGCGAGGCCCTGGGGTACGGCAAGGTCTCCGGCAGCATCTGCGTGCAGACCAAGGGCGCCATCGCGTCCATTCCCACCCGTATGCAGATCGAGGCCGTGATTCGCGAGGGCAAGGCCTGAGCGCCCGGGGCGGGGACAGAGGCCGCGGGGAATGAGACTGCGCTGACCCTCGCCGCGCCGGACGGCGCGCATGAAATCGAACAAGCCATATCAATTATCCGGAAGTGAGGTAACGCCGCATGAAACGCTCTGAAATCAACAAGTGCATCAAGGAGTTTGAAGGACTGCTGAAGGAACACCGCTTTGAGCTGCCGCCGTTTCTCAGCTTCACCCCCGACGAGTGGCGGGAGAAGGGCCATGAGGACGACGAGATCCGCGACAACGCCCTGGGCTGGGACATCACCGACTACGGCGAGGGCCACTTCGATACCAAGGGCCTGTACCTGATCACCCTGCGCAACGGCAACGTGCACAACGCCAAATACACCAAGACCTACGCCGAGAAGATCATGATGCTCAAGGACGGCCAGGTCTCCCCGAACCACTTCCACTGGCACAAGATGGAGGACATCATCAACCGCGGCGGCGGCAACCTGGTGTTCCGGCTGTGGAAAGCCACGAAGGACGAGGAGGTGGACCGCGAGCGCCCGGTGCGGATATTCTCCGACGGCAGGGAATACACCGTGGCGCCCGGCGCCGAGATCGTGCTGAAGCCCGGCCAGAGCCTGAGCCTGTATCCGTATTACTACCATGAGTTCTACGTACAGCCCGGCACCGGCTACGCCATCATCGGCGAGGTCTCCATGTGCAACGACGACAATACCGACAACCGCTTCGAGGAGGCCCTGGGCCGCTTCCCCACCATCGAGGAGGACGAGCCGGCCTATCGCCTGCTGTGCAACGAGTATCCCCCGGCCAGGGACTGATAAACCCGATACAACTGTGAATTGGAGATATGAGCATGAAGAAATGGATCGCGATACTGACGCTGGCGGCGCTGCTGGCGGCGCTGGCCTGCTCCGCCCTGGCGGAGGCGGCGAAGGAGCCCTGGGAGATTCCGGTGAGCGAAGAGGAGATGCTGGGCGTGTGGCAGTCCTCCGGCAATGAAGATCTGGAGATACTGATCCTTCCCGGCAGCTACGCGCCGATGCCTGAGAGGGGCAAGCGTCCCCAGCTGTACGCGGAGGGCGCATGGCGGGAGGGCGAGGGAAAGCAGGTCGTTTACCTGATGTTCCTCAACAAGCGGGGAACGGCGGAAAGCAACGATCTGCTGATCTCGCTGTTTGGCACCACCCTGGCAAACGCGGTCAACGTGATCGGCGTCCTGGGGACAAACGAAGCCGACCTTGAGGGTATCGATATCTATGACTACACCCACGCAAGCATTGGCGTCGAGTGGAACGATCAGGACGGCAGCGATTACTATGCCGTAACCAGCGATGCCAGCGGTTCCTTCTATGCCCTCCACAACGGCGACATGTCGGTGACGCTGTACTGGTTGGACAGCTATGATCCCCATGCGCTGAGCGAGGAGCTGCGCCGCTTGAAGGTAGAGGTGCCCTCTGCCGAGGCGCTGACCCAGGGCGTGCTGAACCCCGTGATCGGCATGGCCGACGACGCAAAGGTCCAGACCGCCATGACGCTGATCTGCTGGGCCTCGGAGAACAAATGCGCGCGAATGGACGGCGAGGCTCTCGCGGACGGCCTTCGCGCCGCCCTCGCCGCCCTGGAGCCGGATGCGGCGAAGGCCTTCCGGGACAACTATGCCGATATCTCGGGCATGGCCCTCGACGCCATGGGGCTGAATCCCGAGACCATGTACAGCGCGGACCGCAGCAAGCCCTTCGAGGACGCGGGCCTGGCGGACGCGCTCGAATCCCTCAGCTCGAGCGCGGAGTCTGTGCGCGCCGTGGAGATCCTGAACGCCGCCATTGGGAAGGCAACGGAATGAATTTCCAACAGGAAGGGCGGCGCCCTATCCCGCTTATCGGGATAGGGAGTCGCCCTTCCTGCTTTCAACGCCGGTTATACCGGCTGTATTTTTTTGGAGGGATGCAGGCGGGAGCGTTTATCGCATTGCCGCCTCAGCGCCCTTCGATGGGGGGCTGCACATACGGTGTGGTGACGCTGACCGTCTCCAGCACGCGGTAGCGGTCCATCTGCAGGTTCTTCTTCATCTGCAAGGCCTCCTCGATGGGGGTCTCCACCATGTCGCCGCCGCGGGTGCCGATGACGCAGTTGCTCCGGCCCTCCACGAAGGCCTTCACCGCGAAGTAGCCCATGCGGGTGGCGGTCTCCCGGTCCCGGGCGTTGGGGGTGCCGCCGCGCTGGATGTGGCCCAGCACGGTCACCCGGGGCTCGATGCCGATGGCCTCGTGGATCTGCTTGCCGATCTCCACCGCGCTGCCCACGCCCTCGGCCACCACGATCATGAAGTGAGTGCTGCCGGCCAGGCGGGCGTTGCGGATGCGCTCGATCACGTCCCGCTGGAAGTCCAGCTCCCGCTCGGGCACCAGCACCGCGGTCGCGCCCACGGCGATGCCCACGTAGAGGGCCAGGAAGCCGGCGTTGCGGCCCATGACCTCCACCACCGAGCAACGCTCGTGGCTCTGCATGGTGTCCCGCAGCCGGTCGATGCACTCGATGGCGGTGTTGCAGGCGGTGTCGAAGCCGATGGTGTAGTTGGTGCAGCCGATGTCGTTGTCGATGGTGGCCGGCACGCCCACCACCGGCACGCCCAGCCGGGAAAGGGCCAGCGCGCCGCGGAAGGTGCCGTCGCCGCCGATGGCCACGATGCCGTCCAGCCCCAGCATTTTGCAGGTGGACACGGCCTTCAGCCTGCCCTTTTCGGACATGAAGTCCTCGCTGCGGGCGGTATAGAGTATGGTGCCGCCCCGGGAGATGATGTGCCCCACGCTGGCGGCGTCCAGCTGTACGAAGTCGCTGTTGATCAGGCCCTGCCAGCCCCTGCGGATGCCGATGCACTCTATGCCGTTGAAGAGCGCCGTGCGCACCACCGC
>JAZTZK010000104.1:0-3580 GCA_045637485.1 Clostridia bacterium | reverse complement strand
GGAGCGCCTGGCCCGGGGCATCACCGGCGTCAAGCGCACCACGGGCCAGCACCCGGCGGGCATGGTGGTGCTGCCGAAGGAATACGAGATCTACCAGTTCACCCCGATCCAGCACCCCGCCGACGACCAGAGCACCCCCACCGTCACCACCCACTTCGACTTCAACAGCATGCACGACGTGCTGGTGAAGCTGGACGTGCTGGGCCACGATGACCCGACGATGCTGCGTAAGCTTCAGGACATCACCGGCATCGCCCCCCAGGCCGTGCCGCTGCACGACCCGGAGGTGTTCGGAAGGATCATCAGCCTGTTTACAAGTCCCGAGGCCCTGGGCCTGACGGCGGAAGAATTGAAGGTGTCCGAGAGCGGCACGCTGGGCGTGCCGGAGTTCGGCACGAGCTTCGTGCGTGGCATGCTGAAGGAGACCAGGCCCAGCACGATGGAGGAGCTGATCCGCATATCGGGCCTTTCTCACGGCACCGACGTGTGGCTGGGCAACGCCCAGGACCTGGTGCGCCAGGGCATACCGCTGAGGGAGTGCTTCTGCACCCGCGACGACATCATGAACGCGTTGATCGCCAGCGGCGTGGAGGCGTCGATGGCCTTCAAGACCATGGAGGCCGTGCGCAAGGGCCGGGGCCTGACCCCCCAGATGGAGGAGGCCATGCGGGCGGCGAGCTGCCCTGAGTGGTACATCGACACCTGCAAGAAGATCAAGTACATGTTCCCCAAGGGCCACGCGGTGGCCTATGTGACGATGGCGCTGAGGATCGCCTACTTCAAGGTGTTCCATCCCGCAGCCTACTATTGCTGCTACCTGGCCCGCAACGCCGAAAGCTTCGACGCCACCCGCATGACCACCCGGGACGTGGACGCCCTGCGGGGCATGATCGACGACATCAAGGCGCTGGAAAAGTCCGAGCGCACCGCCACCAAGGACGACGAGGTGACGATACTGGAGATACTGGTCGAAATGAACCTGCGGGGCATCCACATCAAGCCCATCGACATCTACAGGTCCCGGGCGGCGGAGTTCTTCATCGACGACGACGGCGAGATCGTGCCCCCCATCAACAGCCTGCCCGGCATCGGCGCGGCGGCGGCGGAGGGCTTCGTGGCCGCCCGCCAGGCCGGCCCCTTCATCAGCCAGGACGACATGGTGCGCCGCAAGGTGGCCCGGTCGATGGTGGAACAATTAAGGCTGGCCGGGTGCCTGAACGGCATCCCCGAGACCAGCCAGGTGACCCTGTTTGAATTTGCGCTGTAAAGGCGTGAACTGTTCAGGCACATGCAATTCGCCTGCCAACATTTCGGGGCGTGTATCCGTGGATACACGCCCTGTTATAAATGGATTCCCAAGAATGTATTTTTCGGGAAAAAAGAAAGAGCCGACCTTGTGTTGAGATCAGCTCTTCTACTCATATGTCGTTCTCTGCGGCATATCTAATCGGATTGAACATCCGCTCATTATCCTGCTGCAGAAATACTATCCCTGTCAGCAATAATACTTGGTCAGAAAATAGGTTCTGTCCCAATCCACGAGCTTCCTATCGGATTCCTTTTCCATATGGATATCAAATTCCTCAAAAACCATTAAGTTTTTATCCTCCATGTCATAAGGCGTCCACTCATGGTCCTTGCCGTCCGGGGAGATGTCCGCGGTGAGCGAGGGATTTCCGGTCTTGGCAAACTGCACCCACATCCTGCGCATGGTTTTCCCAAAGGTTTCATCAAAAGCCCTGCCCGTAAATTCCGTATTCTCCGGATGGTTCAAGAGCGTGGCAAGCTCTATTGAATGTCCGCATTTCATAAACGGGACAGTGGATTCAACCGCGAACAGCCAGGTGTAGGATTTGCCGCCCGCTTTTGTCTGATTCTCCGACAGCCGGATCAACGGTGCGGTATACCACAAATGATCGATAAACCGGAGGACGTGTTCGAAATCCTCTCCCGGCACATCGTTGCAGAAGCTCTCGATCAGCGCCTTCTCTTCCTCCGTCATCTCGGCCGTCTTCCGCGCGATGACACCGTTAAGGATCGCAACGGCAGGCTCCACGCCGCCACAAGTGTGTATGTAATAATTTGCTTCGTCCTTGTTGCAACCCTGAAGGAGCTCGATATCCTTGGCCGCGCCGTTTAAGTAAGCCTCATAGGGGTCCAGCGGAAGCCATTTCCCATCCTTCTCCGGGGTGACGCGCGCCAGGTTATGGTAATCCGCAATCAAAAGTTGCTGGATGCTGACCTTCTTAAGGTCCGCAACGGTTTTGCAGCCGAGCTCATTCATCAATTGTGTCGTGCACTGAATGGCCTGCTCCGTGGTCCGGGTGAGGCAGGGGGAACCGCTGTCGGCGATGACGCGCTTGATATACGCATGGGAGCCCGGGATCAACGGGAGCAGCGACACGCTTCCGCCGCCGGAGGATTCGCCGAAGACCGTCACGCAGTCGGGATCGCCGCCGAAGCCCGCGATGTTCTCATGAACCCATTTCAGCGCCATGATCTGATCCAGCATCCCCAGATTCTGGGCGTCGGGATAGTCCGCGCCATCCGGAAGGTGGGACAGATGAAGGAATCCGAAGACGCCGAGCCGGTACGGGACGGAGACAAAGATGACGTCCTGATTCTCCTTGACAAAATTGCAGCAATCATACATCGGGTCAATCGTACCGCCAAGAACATAACCGCCGCCGTGAATCCACACGATGACCGGCTTCTTTTCCCCGTCCGCGTCGCCCGCCGTCCAGATATTCAGATACAGGCAATCCTCACCCTGATAGTAAAGACCGGCAGCTTCGCTGAGTTCCAACATTTGATGGGCGCTTTTCGCATTGTAATACGCCTCGTACACGCCGTCGTCCGGCCCAAACTCCACCGGCGCCTTCCAGCGGTATTCCCCTACGGGCTGCTTTCCGACAAAGGGGATGCCCTTGTATGTGATAACCCCCTCCGACTTTCTGCCGACGAAGGTGCCGTTGATGCATTTGACCGCCAGCGACTTGTCATACTGGCCGTCGGTGATCCTCCTGTTTTCGCCGTAATGAGCGCGCACCTTCGCCTTTTTCTCTTCCAAAAACGCCTGCTCCTGTGCGTTCAGAGGTCTTGTCGTCTGGGTGGATTCTTCTCTCATTTTCATTCTCCTTTATTTAAAATAGTGGCATTTGGGGTTGCTGCAAACCATTTCACCCATAAAAAACCGCTGAACCTGACAGGGGTACATATACTTACCTGTCAGAATCCGACGGTTATCCATCACGAATGTAACATTCAATTTCAAACGCCTCGCAAGACGCAAAAAGAGCGTAGTTATCCTCTGCTCTGCTCTGCTCTGCTCTGCTCTGCTCTGCTCTGCTCTGCTCTAAAGAGCGTAAGTTCTATTCCGCATGGCTGTCAAGCCCCTTTCCGTCAAAAAACCGGGAAGAACCAGGGTTCTCATCCCATGTATCAGCCTGTCAGCGCGGAAAATCCACCCCTGCACATGAGCATAAAGATACAAGTGAATTATAGCATAACCATGAGTTGATTTCAACGTATTTCTATGATATTTTCACTGAATGTCATCAAATCAGCGTTGGAACCCCCC
>JAZTZK010000103.1:0-13551 GCA_045637485.1 Clostridia bacterium | reverse complement strand
AGCGCGACAAATCAGAATTCCCCCATACTCTTATACTCGCCCGCCGCGCCTAAAAAAGCGGCCCCACCGCGTGAGCGGTGGCCTCGCCTGCGTTGCCTTCGGGAAAACCCGGTTGGATCAGCGACCGAACTGGCAGTCGTTGTTGCCGGAATCGGTGGTCCACATCTCCAGCATGTTGATGGGATCGTTGAAGTCGGCGAGCCAGCCGTTGCGGGCCACGTCGTAGTTGCCGGCCTTGCGGTCGTCCAGGAACACGTTCCAGTCGCAGGTGCGAATGGTCATGTTGATACCCACGGCCGCCAGGTCCTGCTGCATGCACTCGGCGATGGCCACGTGGCCGGAGGACTCGTTGGTCAGGTACTCGAAGCTGATGGGGGTGTTGGCGGACAGCATGCCGTTGTCGTCGAACTCAAAGCCCGCTTCCTTCAGCAGCTCGATGGCGCCTTCCACGTCAACCTCGAAGTCGAAATAGCCCACCAGCTCCTCGCCGTCGGCGGTGGTGGCGGTCACGGGATAGGTGTAGGCGTCGTCATTGGTCTTGAACACGCCGCCCTGGCCGTCTGCCATGCCCTCGGGAACGAAGGCGTTGGCGGGCTTCTGCTCGCACTGGCCCACGGTCTCGATGATGTACTCGCGGTCGATCAGCTTGGAAATGCCCTTGCGCATCGCGGCGGCCTGCTCCACGGTCTTGCCGTCGAACAGGTGGGACTTCACGTTGAAGCACATGTAGTAGGTGCCCAGGTTGTCGATGATGTGGAACTCGGGATCCTCCTTCAGGTTCTGGATCTCGTCGGTGGGAACAGACTCGATGAAGTCCTCGTCACCAGCCCTGTACGCGGCGTAGATGGCGGTGTCGTCTTCGGAGAGCATCATTTCGAGCTTCTCGTTCTTCATGTTGTCGGCATCCCAGTAGTTGGGATTCTTGGTGTAGGTCATGGAGTTGTTGTGGGTCCATTCGGTCAGCTGATAGGGACCGGAGACCACGAAGCCGGCCTCGTTCGCCCAGGCGCCGGGATTCTCTTCCCAGCCCTCGACGGCCTCGACGCAGTGCTGGGGCACGGCGTAGAACGCGGGGAAGGCCATCAGGTCCAGCATGTAGGCGCAGGGTGCTTCCAGCTCGACGGTCAGCGTCTTGCCATCCTCGGAGGCGGTCACGGCCAGGTTGTCCGGATAGCCCTTGATGCCGTTGAACATGTAGCTGTAGTCGGCGGCGGTGGCGGGCGCGGCGGCGCGCTTCCAGCTGTACTCGAAGTCCTTGGCGGTCAGCTCGACGCCGTCGGACCACTTCAGGCCGTCACGCATGGTGAAGGTATAGGTCAGGCCGTCCTCGCTCATCTCGTAGCCGGTGGCGAAGTCGGGTTTCAGGTTGCCCTCGGCGTCGTAGGCATACAGGCCGCCGAAGGAAGCGATGGCCAGGCAGGCGCCGTCCACAGAGCTGTTCAGGGCGGGATCCAGGTGGTCCGGCTCGGGGCCGTTGTTGAGCTTCAGCGTATCAGAGCCTTCAACAGAGGCGTACTGGAAGTACTTGAAGCCAAACAGGTTGGCATAGATGCCGTCCACGGTGGAACGCTGCATGTACAGATCGTTGTAGTGATAGATCGGCACGATGGCGCCGGTATCCATCAGGATGTCCTCGGCCTGGTGCAGCTTGGCTTCGCGGGCCGCGAAATCGGTCTCGGCCTTGACTTCCGCGATCAGCTTGTCGTACTCGGTCCAGTCGGGCTCAGAGCCTTGGTCTGCCATGGCGGCGATGCAGGAGAACAGCATCATCATGGCCAGCAGTGCTGCGAGCAGCTTCTTCATAGGTGGGTTCCTCCTAAAGTTGTATTATCCAAAACGGCGTGTCGCCGTTTGAGACCAGGGTAATGTCGTTCAGCGGCCAAGGAAACAGAAGTTGTTGCCGGAGGTGGTGGTCCAGAGCTCCAGCATGCCGATGGGATCATTGAAGTCGGAGCCCCAGCTGACGTCGGCCACGTCATAATGGCCAGAGAGCACCTCGCTGATAAACTCCTTGAAATCGACGGTGCGGATGATCATTTCAATGCCCACGGCGGCCAGGTCCTGCTGGATGCACTCGCCTATGTTGGTCGAGCCGATTGTATTCAGCGTCAGGTACTCAAAGGCGATGGGCGTGTCGGGGGAGAGCTTGTCCCCGTTGAACCTGAAGCCCGCCTGCTTCAGCAGCTCCACGGCGCCCTTCACGTCCACGTCCAGATCGAAGTACCCCTCCGCCTTTTCGCCGCTATCCAGGGTGGCGACCACCGGATAGGTGTAATCCGGGTCGCTGGTCTTGAAAAACCCGCCCCGGCCGTCGGCCATGGTGTACGGGACGAAGCAGTTGGCCGGCTTCTGGCCATACTGGGCCACGGTCTCGACGATGAAATCCCGGTCGATCAGCAGGGCGAAGGCCCGGCGCATGGCGGCGGCCTGCTCCACGGCCATGCCGTCAAACAGGTAGGACTTCACATTGAAGCAGATGAATTTGGTGCCCAGCCGATCGAAGATGTGGAAGTCAGCGGATTTCTTCAGGGAGAGTACTTCGTCATTGGGAATGTTGCCGATGAGATCCAGGTTGCCAGCCAGATAGGCGGTGTAAGCGGCGGTGGCATCCTCGGAGAGCATGAACAGCAGCTTTTCCAGCTTCACGTTCTCCGCGTCCCAGAAATTGGGATTCCTGCTGAGCTCCAGGTACTCGTCGTTCTTCCACCGGGAAACCACAAAGGGACCGCTGCACACGAAGCCCGCATTATGGGTCCAGGACCCGGGGCTGAGCTTCGCGTTCGGCGCGGATTCCACGGCGGTCCGGGGCACGGCATATGTGGTGGGGAAGCACGTCATGTCCAGGAAGTAGGGGCAGGGTGCCTTCAACTCCACGGTCAGGGTGCTGCCATCCGCCGAGGCCGTCACGGCCAGATCGTTCGGGTAGCCCTTGATGTCGTTGAACAGGTAGCTGTAGGCCGCGCCCGTCAGGGGATCGGCAGCCCGCTTCCAGCTGTACTCGAAATCATGGGCGTCCAGCGGCGTGCCATCGGACCACTTCAAGCCTTCGCGCATGGTAAAGACATAGGTCAGGCCGTCCTCGCTTATTTCGCAGTCGGTGGCGAAGTTCGGCTCCGCCCTGCCCTCGGCGTCCCGGACAAACAGTCCGCCGAAGCAGGCGTTGTTCAGAAGCATCACGTCCGAGGACACGCACAGCGCCGGGTCCATGGTTTCCGGTTCCCTGATCAGGTTGACCCGCAGCGTGTCAGAGCCCTCTACGGCAGCGCGTCGAAAATAGGTGTGCCCGAACGGGTCGTTATACACGCCCGTCACGGTGCCGCGCTGCAAAAACGCCGAGCTCTCATAGTAGAGCGGCACCACCGCGCCGGTTTGCATCAACAACTCCTCGGCGTGATGCAGCATGTCCTCGCGCACCGCCAGATCCGTCTCGGCCTTGATGTCCGCGATCAGCTTGTCGTATTCCGACCAATCCGGCTCGGATCCTTCGTCCGCCAGCGCGGCGAGGCAGGGCAGCAGCAGCATCGCGGCCAGCAGCGCCGTAAGCACCTTTTTCATAGGCGTTCGCTCCTCGATCCTACTCGTGGGGATTCCAGCAGGCGATGCGGTGGCCGGGGCCGATCTCCTGAAGGCCGGGGCACTCCTGGGCGCAGCGCTCGGTGGCGTAGCGGCAGCGGGTGCGGAAGGCGCAGCCCGAGGGCATGTTCAGCGGGCTGGGCACATCGCCCTCCAGCGGGATGCGCTTGCGGGTGCGGGCCGTGTTGGGGTCCGGAATCGGTATGGCCGAGATCAGCGACTGGGTGTAGGGGTGCATCGGGTGGGTGATGACCTCATCGGCGTCGGCGATCTCCACGATGCGGCCCAGGTACATCACCGCGATGCGCTGGCTGATGTGCTTCACCACCAGAAGATCGTGGGCAATGAACAGGTAGGCGATGCCCAGCTTATGCTGCAGGTCCTCGAAGGTGTTGATCACCTGGGCCTGTATGGACACGTCCAGGGCGCTGACGGGCTCGTCGCAGACGATGAACTTCGGGTCCACGGCCAGGGCGCGGGCGATGCCGATGCGCTGCCGCTGGCCGCCGGAGAATTCATGGGCGTAGCGGCGGGCGTGGTCGGAATTCAGGCCCACCAGCCTCAGCAGCTCGTTGATGCGGTCGGTCCGCTCGCTCTTGGTTCCGTACAGTTTGTGGATGTCCAGCGGCTCGCCCACGATGTCGGAGACCGTCATTCGGGGATTCAGCGAAGAATACGGATCCTGAAACACGATCTGCATTTCCTGGCGGAAATTGTGGATGTTCTGGGACGTGATGTGCTGGCCGTTGTAGATGATCTCGCCGGAGGTGGGCTCGTACAGATGCAGTATCGTGCGGCCCACGGTGGTCTTGCCGCAGCCGCTCTCCCCCACCAGGCCCAGCGTCTCGCCGGGTTTGATTTCAAACGAAACGCCGTCCACGGCCTTCAAGGGCTTGCTGGAAAACCAGCCTGTGCGGATGGGAAAATGCTGCTTCAGATCCTTGACCTCAAGGAGGTATTCGCTCATTTGGACTCAGCCTCCTTTTCAGCCGCGGCCTCGTCGTAGACCTGCTTGACGTTCATCCAGCAGGAGGCCTTGTGCAGGTCGTTGATATCCAGCTCCTCGGGCAGCTCGCTCAGGCAGATCTTCATGCAGTTGTCGCAGCGGGACGCGAAGGCGCAGCCCTTGGGCATGTTGGTCAGGTCCACTGGAGATCCGGCGATGGGGATCAGCCGGGCGTGGCCGGTCTCCAGCCTTGGAATCGACCGCAGCAGGCCCTTGGTGTATTCGTGGCGGGGATTGTAGAAGATCTCGTCGGCGGTGCCGCGCTCGCAGATGCGACCGGCATACATGACGATGATCTCGTCGCACATGTCGGCGATGACGCCCAGGTCGTGGGTGATCATGATGATGGCCATGCCCATCTTCTTTTGCAGCGACTGCATAAGCTCCAGAATCTGGGCCTGTATGGTCACATCCAGGGCGGTGGTGGGCTCGTCGGCGATCAGTATGTCCGGCTCGCAGGCCAGGGCCATGGCGATCATCACGCGCTGGCGCATGCCGCCCGACAGCTCGTGGGGATACTGCTTCAGCCGCTTCTCCGGCTCGTTCACGCCCACCAGCTGGAGCATCTCCAGCGCCCGGGCGTTGGCCTGCTCGTGGTTGCGGTCGGTATGCAGCAGTATGGCCTCGCGCAGCTGGTTGCCGATGGTGAACACCGGGTTCAGCGAGGTCATGGGATCCTGGAAGATGATCGAGACCCGCTTGCCGCGGAATTCCCGCATTTGCTTCTTGGAGTATTTGACGATGTCCTCGCCGTTGAACAGTATCTCGCCGCCGGTGATGCGGCCCGGCTCCACCAATATGCGCATGATGGAATAGGCGGTGACGGACTTGCCGCTGCCGCTCTCGCCCACGATGCCCAGCACCCTGCCCTTGTCAAGGTCAAAGGAGATGCCGTTGACGGCGCGGACCTCGCCGGAATCGACGTTGAAGGATGTGCACAGGTTCCTGACCTGCAAAAGCGGTTCGTTCATCCTCATTACCTCCTCAGCTTCGGGTCGAAGGCATCGCGCAGGCCGTCGCCCAGCAGGTTGAAGCTCAGCACGATCAGGCAGATGATGACCGCAGGGAACACCATCTTATAGGGATAGCTCTGCATGCCGCCGCGGGCCGCGTTGGCCAGCGAGCCCAGCGAGGGCATCGGCGCCTGCACGCCCAGCCCGATGAACGACAGGAAGCTCTCGGTGAATATGGCCGAGGGAATTTGCAGTGCCACGGAGATGATGATGACGGACATGCAGTTGGGCAATATGTGCTTGCGAATGATGCGGCCCGGCTTCGCGCCCATGGCGCGGGCGGCCAGCACGTATTCGTTGTTTTTAATGGAAAGGATCTGGCCGCGCACCAGGCGAGCCATGCCGACCCAGTACAGCACGCCGAACACCACGAACAGCGAGATCATGTTCGGGCCGATCTTGCTGACGATGCTGCCCTTCAACACGTTGCCCAGCACCTGGTTCATCACCACGGACAGCAGCACCACCATCAGCGTGTCGGGCAGCGAATAGATGATGTCGACGATGCGCATCATCACCATGTCCACCTTCCCGCCGAAGTAGCCGGATATCGACCCGTACAGCAGGCCGATGACCAGCACGATCAGGCTGGCGAACAGGCCCACCGCCAGGGAGACACGGGCCCCGTAGAGCACGCGGATGAAGTAATCGCGGCAGAGCTCGTCGGTGCCGAAGACGTGGGGGAATATCTTCTGACCCTCGTCGATGGCCTTCTGTTCGTTCTTGGAATAGGTGAAGGGCGCCAGGTTCTTGGCCGTCTTGTCGCGCTTGCCGTTGACGGTGATCATCTGTTCATAGCTGTAGGGGTAGAACATGGGCACGATCACGATGGTCAGCACCAGCGCCGCCAGCACGAACAGGCTGATCATGGCCAGGGGGTTCTTTCGCAGCTTGCGCATGCCGTCGCGAAAGAAGGTGGTGGATTCCCGCATGGTCTCGTGCTGCGCCTTTTCCTCGTTGGAAGCCTTTTCGAACTTGCGCACGTCAATCTGAAGGCTGAGGAGGTTTTTCTTGGGCAGCTTGTCCGCATTGTATGTCATGGCTTCATCCCTCCTCAGTCAAAGTTGATCCGCGGGTCGACCAGCTTGTACACCAGGTCGCTGATCAGCGTGGCGATGACCATCAGCACTGCCAGGAAGATCGTGGTCGCCATGATCAGTGGATAATCCTGGTTGTTGATGGAGCGCACAAACTCGGTGCCCAGGCCGCCGATGGTGAACACAGTCTCCACCACCATGGAGCCGGTGAGTATGTAAGCCACCATCGGGCCAACGTAGGTGATCACCGGGATCAGCGCGTTGCGCAGCGCGTGCTTGAAGATGACCAGCGAATCCCGCACGCCCTTGGCCCGGGCGGTGCGGATGTAATCCTGGCCCAGCACGTCCAGCATCGAGGACTTGGTCAGTCGCGTGATATAGCTCATCGGGTACAGCATCAGCGAGATCACCGGCAGCACGTAGTTGGGGTTGTTGGCGTCGAACACGCCCACCCACTTCAGCGTCAGCGCGAACACCAGCAGCAGGATCGTGGCCAGTATGAAGCTGGGCACCGACACGAACAGCGTGGTCAGGAAGATGATCAGCCGGTCCGGCCATCGGTTGCGACACAGCGCGGCGACGGAGCCCAGCACCAGGCCCAGCACCACGGCGCAGAGGGCCGCCATGCCGCCCAGCTTCGCGGAGACGGCGAACTTCTCCCTGATGATCTGGGAGATATCGCGTCCCGTCTTCAGCGATACGCCAAAGTCGCCGCGCAGCAGGTTCTTAAGGTAGATCAGGAATTGCTGGTGCACCGGCTTGTCCAGATTGAAGCGGGCCTCCAGTGCGGCCTGCACCGCGGGGTCGGGGGCCTTTTCCTTGGCGAAGGGGCCGCCGGGGATGGCGTTCATCGCGAAGAACGTGATCGCCGAGATGATGAACACGGTGACCACGGCCAGCAACACGCGCTTGACTGTGTACTTGAGCATTGAAAACAACCCTTCCGGAATTAAACGGCGTCCGGACCCGGGCCGACTCGGCGGCTGCGAGGGTCATACCGGAACGCGTTCTTATTTACCATGAATGTAATTATAGCATATTCCATAAGTAAAGTCTACATGTTGCGCCTTTTTTTTCCCGAATGTAACAGCAGGCAGGTAAAGAATCCCGCCCCGCCATTGACAAGCCGACCCAAACATGCTACAATCGGAGCATCCGATCAGGCGACAGGGAGCATGTTTCGGGGCAATGCACGGCAAGAGAATGCGCGTCACAGGCTGGAAGCGCGCTGCGCGGCGGTCCCGGGGTACCGGCCCTTGATGAGCGGCGTTTCGCGCGCGATACTGCGCGGTTGAGTGGTTTTACAAGCAGGGTGGAACCGCGGATGCAAGGCATTCGTCCCGGCAGAGGGGCGGGTGTTTTTTATTTGTCTATCATATTAAAGGAGTGTATTGGATATGGATCGCGAACAGTTTCTTGAGGTCTACCGCCATTCCCTGGCCCACATACTGGCCAAGGCCGTGATGGAGATCTTCGGCCGGGAGAACGTGCAGATCGCCATCGGCCCGCAGATCGCCGACGGCATGTACTACGACTTTCTGCTGCCCAGGGGCATCAGCACCGAGGACTTCCCCGCCATCGAGCAGAAGATGAAGGAGATCATGAAGCGCAGGGAGGCCTGGACCCGCAAGGTGGTCGGCAAGGAGGAGGCGCTGCGCATCTTCAAGGGCCAGAAGTACAAGGAGGAGCTGATCGGCGACCTGCCCGAGGACGAGACCATCACCGTCTACTACACCGGCGACGACTTCGTGGACCTTTGCCGCGGCCCCCACGTTGAGAACTCGGCGGAGCTTCTGAGCGTGGCCTACAAAATCCGCGCCGTGTCCAGCGCCTACTGGCGGGGCGACGAGAAGCGGGATTCCCTGCAGCGCGTGTACGTCTACGCCTTCCCGGACCAGCAGCAGCTGAAGGCCCACCTCAACATGGTCAAGGAGGCCCAGGAGCGGGACCACAAAAAGATTGGCAAGGAGCTGGACCTGTTCATGTTCGACGAGACCGCTCCCGGCATGCCCTACTGGCTGCCCCGGGGCTGGAAGCTGTACCAGACCCTGCTGGCCTATTCCCGCAGGCTGCAGGCGAAGCACGGCTACACCGAGATCTCCGCGCCGCTGATCAACAAGAAGAAGCTGTGGGTGATCTCCGGCCACTGGGCCCACTACCAGAACAATATGTTCATGGTACCGGGTCTTACGGGCTTCCTGGCCGCCGACGCCGAGATCCCCGGCGTGCTGGACAACCCGGCGGACGGCCTGGACGAAACGGCGACCGTGAAGCTCGAGAAGGGCGCGCCGGTGTTCAACCGGGACCTGGACGACACCATGGGCGCAAAGCCCATGAACTGTCCCAACGCCATGATGACCTACCGGCGCACGCTGCACTCCTACAAGGAGCTGCCCATCCGCTACAGCGAGTACGACGTGCTGCACCGCAAGGAGAAATCCGGCCAGATGAACGGCCTGTTCCGGGTCCAGGAGTTCCGCCAGGACGACGATCACACCTTCGTCATGGAGAGCCAGATCGAGAGCGAGATCGCTGACATCATCTCCATCGCCGACGAGATCTATTCGACCTTTGGCGTCACCTACCGCGCCGAGCTGTCCACCCGTCCCGAGGACTTCATGGGCGACATCGAGGTTTGGAACCGGGCCGAGGCCGCGTTGAAAAAGATCCTGGACGACAAGTACGGCGAGGGCGGCTACGAGATCAACGAGGGCGACGGCGCCTTCTACGGCCCGAAGATCGACCTGCAGATCAAGGACGCGCTGGGCCGCGAGTGGCAGTGCGGCACCATCCAGCTGGACTTCCAGCTGCCCCACAACTTCGGCCTGACCTACATCAACGCCGAGGGCAACCAGGAGATGCCCGTGGTCATCCACCGCGCCATCTACGGCTCGCTGGAGCGCTTCATCGGCATCATCATCGAGAACTTCAAGGGCGCCTTCCCCTTCTGGCTGAACCCCTTCCAGGTGGCCGTGGTGCCCATTCGCCCCGAGCACAACGACTATGCCCGGAAGGTGGCCGAGCGGCTTGAGGACGAGGGCATCCGCGTGGAGGCCGACTACGCCGACATCAACATGAACACCAAGATCAAGAACTTCAAGACCATGAAGGATCCCTACATCGTGGTGGTCGGCGACAAAGAGGCCGCCGAGGGCACCGTCGCCATCACCGTGCGCGGCCAGAAGCAGCAGCTGCATAACGTGCCTCTGGAGACCCTGGTGAAGATGTGCAACAAAATGAACGACGAGCACAGCCTCGAGCTGATCGGCGAGGTGCCGGAGGATTAATCGATTGATCAGGGGCCACAGACATGCATGTCTGCGGCCCCTGGCATTTATTTATAAAGGAGTGTAATCAATGATAGCGCAAACCCCTCCCATGGGCTGGAACAGCTGGGACTGCTACGGCGCGGCGGTCAACGAGGCCCAGGTACGTCAAAATGCCGAATACATGGCGGAACATCTGAAGGACTTCGGTTGGGAGTACGTGGTGGTGGACATACAGTGGTATCAGCCCACCGCCAGCACCCATGAATACGAGCCCTTCTCCGAGGAATACATGGATGAATACGGACGCCTGATGCCCGCGGAGAACCGCTTTCCCAGCGCGGCGGGCGGCGAAGGCTTCAGGCCCCTGGCGGACTACATCCACAGCCTGGGGCTGAAGTTCGGCATTCACATCATGCGGGGCCTGCCCCGCATGGCTGCCCATCGACATCTGCCCATCGAGGGCAGCGCATACGGCTGCGCGGACGTGGCGAACCCCAATTCCATCTGTGCCTGGAACCCGGACATGTACGGCGTGCGGCAGGATCACCCCGGCGCGAAGGACTATTATGACAGCATCTTCCGCCTCTATGCCCGGTGGGGGGTGGATTACGTCAAGTGCGACGACATCGCCCGGGAATACCCCCACTGCCGGCGGGAGATCGAGCTGATCAGCGAAGCCTGCCGGGGCTGCGGGCGGGACATCGTACTGAGCCTGTCCCCCGGTCCCGCGCCCCTTGCGCAGGCGGAGCACCTGAAAAAGTACGCCAACCTGTGGCGCATCACCGACGACTTCTGGGACGAGTGGCCGCTGCTGAAGGCCATGTTCGAGCGAGCGGAGAAGTGGTGCGTCCACGCGGGGCCGGGCCACTGGCCCGACGCGGACATGCTGCCCGTGGGGGCCCTGCGCCAGTGCTACGACAGCCACCCGAGGGGCAAATGGACGAACTTCACCCAGGCCGAGCAGCGCACGATGCTGACGCTGTGGTCCATGCTGCGCTCCCCGCTGATGGTCGGGGCCGAGCTGACGAAGAACGACGATTTCACCCTCGAACTGCTCACCAATCGGGCGGTGCTTGAAATCGGGAAGGAGAGCTGGTGCGCCCATCCGCTGGTCACCACGGGGGATGAATGCGCCTGGATCGCCCCCCGCAGGGACGGCGCGGGCTGCTATGTGGCGGCCTTCAACCTGTCGGATCGCGCCTGCCGGGTGCAGGTGGACGAGGGCTGCCTCGAGGGGAAGCCCCTGCGCGCCACCGAGCTGTGGACCGGCCGCCTTGCCCGCCGGGGCCTGATCGCCCGGCTGGCCCCCCACGACGCCGCGGTGTGGCGGGTGGAATTCTGATTTGCCGCGGCGCGACAAATCAGTATGTAACTGTAGCTTTTATGGCGGCCCAGGGGCCACTCTAAAGGACCGACTTCGTGTCGCCTTAAAGGATTAACCTCGTGTCACCGCTACAGACGGCATTCATTGTAGCGGCGGCCTCCAGGCCGCCACAGTAGGTGCAAGTACGTAAGGACAGAACAGATACGTTTTTTCGATAATAACAGTCGGTTTCCCTTATGCACAGGGGAAACCGACTGTTCATGGTTTTTTCACGCGTCCAGGTCGATAAGCGCCTCCAGCGCCCTCACCAGCGCCTCCAGACCCGCCCGGTCCGACTCGGAAAAGCGGTTGAGCACGGGGCTGTCGATGTCCAGCACAGCCACGACCCTGCCGTCCCTGTGGATGGGCACCACGATCTCGGAATTGGAGGCGCTGTCGCAGGCGATGTGGCCGGGGAAAGCGTGCACGTCCGGCACCAGCTGGGTCTCGTCCCGCTGTGCCGCCGTGCCGCAGACGCCCTTGCCCAGCGGAATGTGAATGCAGGCCACTTTGCCCTGGAAGGGCCCCAGCACCAGCCGGTCGCCCCGCAGCAGGTAAAAGCCCGCCCAGTTCACATCCGCCAGAGCGTCGAACAGCAGCGCCGCCGCGTTGGCCATCAACGGCACATACCACCCATCCGCCTCCGCGAAGCTCAGAAGCTGGGCCTTCAGCAAATCATAGTCCATCTGTCTTCCTCCTTGTGACCTGAAGGCAGGTCCCTCATATTCCCATAGCCCGGTTGGCGTTTTCCCACAGCTGCTCGGCAAGGGCTTCCGGGTCCGCTTCGCGTAGGCCCGCCACCTTTTCAAAGGTATGAACGATAAACGCGGGCTCGTTGCGCCGTCCCCGCAGGGGCGTCGGGGTCATGTAGGGGCAGTCCGTCTCGATGAGCAACCGGTCCGGGGGCGTCTTTTGAGCCACCTCCGCGAGCTTCGGGGCGTTTTTGAAGGTCACCGCGCCGGACAGGCTGATGTACAGCCCCAAATCCAGGTACACCTTTGCGCTCTCCCAGCTGCCCGTATAGCAGTGCATGATGCCTCCCGGCATGCGACCCGCCCGCGCCCGGGCGCGCAGCATGTCCATGCAGTCGCCGTGGGCTTCACGGATGTGCAGCTGCACCGGCATATTTCGTTCAAAGGCCATGTCCAGCTGGATGTCGAACACCTGGCGCTGCACGTCCCGGGGCAAGAGATCGTAGTGGTAATCCAGTCCGATTTCCCCCAGCAGGCGGCACTTGGGGCGCTTCAGGAATTCCGTCACCGTCGCCCCGGCGTCGGCATCCCAGAGCGAAGCGTTGTGGGGATGCACGCCGATGGCCCCGTACAGAAAGTCATGCCGATCCACCAGCGCGAACACCCTGTCCTGATTGCCGACGGCCAACAGCCTGCCGCCCTCGTCCTCCGGGCCGTCGTAGATCGCCTCCCGTGGATCGGCCACCACCAGCGCACGCTGGACATTTGCATCGAGAAATCGCCGTATCACCGCATCGCGGTCCCCGTCGAAGCGGGGATCCGCGATGTGGCAGTGGGTATCAAAGAGCCTGATCATATCAACCGATCTCGCTGCCGGGAGCGACGTCGCCGTCCACGGTCAGCAGGCGCACGCGCCCATCGGGATCTTCGGCGCACAGCAGCATGCCCTCTGACACCTGTCCGGCCATCTTGCGGGGCGCAAAGTTGTTCACCAGCACCACCGTCTTGCCCACCATCTCCTCGGGGCTGTAGAACTTCGCGATGCCGGAGCAGACGGTCCTGGTCCTGCCGCCGCCGATGTCCAGGGTCTCCTTGAGCAGCTTGTCGCTCTTCTCCACCCTTTCGCAGGCGATCACCCTCGCGGCGACGAGCCTGATCTTCATAAAGTCGTCAAACGAGGCAATGCCGTCGTCGGACTTTTTCTCTTCCTTCTTTATGGCCTTGTCATCCTTCTTCTGGCTCTTGGTCCCGGCCTTCTCCGCCTTGTCCTTCTCGGCGGCCATGGCCTCCAGCTCCTTCCTGACGTCCACGCGGGGGAACAGGGCCTCGCCCTTCTTCACCACGGTGCCGGGCTTCAGCCCGCCGAAGGTCTGCACACTCTGCCAGGTCATCTGCCCGGGGTCGGTCACGCCCAGCTGGGCATAGATGCGGGCCGGGGTGGAGGGCATTGTGGGCTGGATGTACACGGCGATGGCGCGGATGCACTCGGCCAGCACGTACATGACGGTTTGGAGCCTCGGCTTGCCCTCCTCGCTCTTGCCCAGCACCCAGGGCTGGGTGAGATCGATGTACTTGTTGCACTCGCTGATCAGCTTCCA
>JAZTZK010000102.1:0-4565 GCA_045637485.1 Clostridia bacterium | reverse complement strand
GGCGGTGTGCGTCGCGGGGCGCTCGAAGGGCGGGGGCGGCGCGATGGCGAAGGCGATTCGACTGCCCTTGAAGGTTTCGAAGTCGAACACCTGCAGGCTGCCCTCGGGGCAGGTCTGGCCGGTGGGCAGCAGCTGGGCCTTGTCGTCGGCGCCGGGCAGCAGCTCCCAGGTGTAGCGCTCGGAGTGCAGCGTCTCGCCCTTCAGCAGCACCTGGGCCGTGCGGGGCGGGGGCAGCACGCCGTCCCGGGCCTCCTCGGGCAGGATTTCGAAGATCATGTCCGGGGCGGGCTCGCGCACCACGTCGGAATAGATGATGTAGGCGTTTTGCTCCGGTGAATCCTCGTGATAGTTCTTGTTGGGGCGGATCTTGTCGTTGTCGTCCGGGTGGGCGCGCAGATCCACCACGCAGAACAGGCCGAGCTTTCGCATGCGCGTCTTGAAGTGATAGGATTCGTTTTTGTCGGGCACGATGCGTATGCAGCCCTCCACGGGGTAATCCCCGTGCCGGGTATAGGGGATGTACTGGCCTTCGGATTCCACCAACAGGGGCCTGAGGCGAAAATAGGATTTCAGGGGATTGTCCTCTTCCAATATGCCGATAAAGAGTTTTCCAGGCAGTGACATTTGATCTTCCCTCCATTTTGAGTTTGGGGCAACGGTTTGCGCGGCTTATGCTGAGCGTTTGGGGGTCCTTACTCGTCCAATGCTTTACCGACGCATCGGACAAACATTTGTTCAATGTTAATTTTATCATTTTTTAGGGAAAATGTCAAGGAAAAATGAGGATTCGCGGCGTATAAAACTAACGGAAGGTTACCGCTCAGTGTCTCCTGTGTCAACCTCCCCGGTCCGAGGGAGCTGTTACGCGAAGCGTGACTGAGGGAGTGGAACCCTGAGCTGTAACAACGGCAGCAAGAGAGGAGGCGACGATATGGGCGCGAAGTCGGTTTTGGCGGCGGCCATACGGTCGAAGCCGCGGCCGGAGGCGCTGATGGTGCGACAAGGCCGGTAAAGCAGTGGTGCGCACAGGCTGCAATGCCAGGGCGAGAAGCGATTCAGCGCCGCAAGCCATAGTGCGCGGAAGCTATAATCAGATGAAAAAAACTGAAAGGAGCGTCGGGCGGACTGCTCGACGGAAATGGATATGGAAAATCGGTAACAATTGGATGCGGGGCCGGCCAGGCCGCCCAGGCGCATTTATCTCGACCTGGTCAGGATATTGGCAATACTGATGGTTATATTCATCCACACGAACAATAAGGGTCCCTTGCTATACCTTGAGAAGCGGGAATCGACGTTCTTTTGGTTTTACCTGTTCACCGACGTGTTCGTCAGGATGGCCGTGCCCCTGTTCTTCATGGCCTCCGGGGCGGTTCTGATGGGCAAGGAAGAGTCCTATGGGACGCTGTTGAAGAAGCGCTTTTTCCGGTTCGCCGTGGTGCTCGTGGTCGCATCGGTGCTGATCTATTGCTACCGTTGCTTCCGGGTGTCGAATTTCACCTTTTCGGTGTCGGATTTTCTGAAGCGACTGTACAGCGGGGAAATCTCAACGCCCTTATGGTATCTGTACCGGTATTTGGCCTATATACTGATGCTGCCCCTGCTGAGGAAGCTGGCGGCGGGCATGGGGGATCGGGAGTTCCGGTGGATGTTCTGGATGTTTGCGCTGATTCGCTCGCTGACCTATGTGGACTTCCTGCTGTGGAAGGGCACTGCCAGCCACGAGAGCCACTTCGCCTTTATGATCAACATGGACTATGTGTTGTACCCGCTGATGGGATGGTATATCGACTCAAAGCAGCGGGAAGGGAAGCTGGACGGGCGCACGGCACTGGCCCTGGTCGCGGGCAGCGCTTTGGCCATCGGTATCAGCTGCTTCATGGTCTATTACAAATGCACAGTGCTGGACAAGTGGGACAAGGCCACGAGCGATTCCTTCCACAATATCCTTGCCTTTGTACCGACCATTGCGATCTTCTATGTGTGCGGGCTGTGGGAGCAGCAGCACAGACCCGGTCCGCGATTGAGCAGGGCGGTCACCCTGGTCGGGGGGTTGACCTTCGGCATCTACCTGCTGGAATACCCTTGCAGGCGCGAGCTGTCTATGGTCTATGACGCTCTCAAGCCGATCCTGAATTCATACCTGGCCAGCTGGGTGTGGGTTTTCGCCGCCTTTGTGCTGGCGGGAGTCATCACCTTCCTGCTCAAGAAGGTGCCTGGCGTCAGGCGGTATCTGTGAGAGATGAAAAGCCGGACGAGCGGTTCGGCTGGGCGCGAAGCCCTGACGGCAAAAGGAGGGGGAGATATGGGCGCGAAGGCGGATTTGGAGGCGGCCAGGCGGTCGAAGCTGCGGTTGGAGGCGCTGATGGAGCGGCGCGGCTGGTATGAGCAGGTGCGACAGTGCCGCACCGACGGCGGGTCGGAATCGCTGGCGCGGCTCCGGCAGGCGCTGGACCGGGAGATCGACGAGGTCGCCCGACAGGCGCTGGCGGCGATGGGGCAAATCGACGCCCTGGCCGACCCCCGCCAGCGGGAGGTGCTGCGCTACCGGTACCTGAACGGCTGGGAGTGGAAGGAGATCGCAAGGCGCATGGGCTATTCCCTGGACTGGGTCAAGCACATGCATTCGGACGCGATCAAGGCCGCAGAAATGTTAAGAAATAATGAAGCGTGAAAACTCGACACGAAAAAACACTTTTGGCATGATATTATTATAATAGCAGGACATGAATGCGCGAATGACGCGGCGGACGGGCGATGGCCCGGCCGCCGTTATTCATGGCGCGAAGGGGGTTGGTTGAGATCGACAGGGAAGCTGTGAACTGGGAGGCCGTGCGGGCAGAGTACATGGCCGGTGACATGAGTCGGGCCGCGTTGGCGAGGAAGCACGGGGTGAGCGACTATGCGCTGAGGAAGCGCATAGTCGCGGAGGGCTGGGCCGCGGCAAAGGCCCGGGGCGGCGAAAGGGAAGCCGGCGACGCAGGGGCCGAGGGGGAGGAGACGAACGGAAACGGCAAGGGCGCAGGAACTCCGCCTTCGGAGGAAGCGGGTGGCGAGGCAGTGACCGGCGCGGGTGGGGACGTTCAGGTTGCCCGCCGCACCCGCATGGCGCTGCTGCAAATGCTGGAGCGGGCGGCGGCGGCCATCCCCTGCGACGCCACGGAGCTCAAGACCACCGGGGACGGCGGCGAGGTGCGTCTGCTAAAGCTGCGGGATCTGACGGCGGCCTACAAGGAGCTGGCGGGTGACCTGCCCGCGGAGGACGCCGACGGGGGAAGTCGGGTGGTCATCGACGTATGAGGACGATCCGCCTGTCCGCGCTGCTGGGGTCGGCGTGGCACGGGGTGGCGCGGGATGTATTCGAGCACGGGCACACCCATTACAGCCTGTCCGGCGGGCGGGGCAGCCTGAAATCCAGCGCGGTCTCCCTGCTGGTGCCGCTGCTGCTGGCGCGCAACCCCCAGGCCCACGCGCTGGTGCTGCGGAAGGTGGGGGCCACCCTGCGCGACAGCGTGTATGCCCAGTACGTCTGGGCCATCGGGGAGCTGGGCATGGCGGAGCAGTGGACGGCCCGGGTCGCGCCGCTGGAGCTGATCTACAGGCCCACCGGGCAGAAGATCATGTTTCGCGGGGCCGACGACCCGATGAAGATCAAGTCCATCAAGGCCCCCTTCGGCTACATCGCGGTGACCCACTTCGAGGAGCTGGATCAGTTCAGCGGGCGCTCGGAGGTGCGCAACATCCTCCAGTCCACGATGCGCGGCGGGACGATCTTCTGGAACTTCGAGACCTACAACCCGCCCGTCAACCGGGACAGCTGGGTGAACCGGGACGCGCTGGAGCCGAGGGACGACCGGCTGCGGCACCACTCCACCTACCTGGAGGCGCCGGAGGAATGGCTGGGGCCCCAGTTCCTGGCCGAGGCCGAGCACGTTCGTCAGACCGACGAGCGGGCCTGGCGGCACGACTACCTGGGCGAGGCCACCGGCACCGGCGGCGAGGTGTTCGACAACCTGGTCATACGGGAGATTCCCGCCGGGGAGCTGGCGTCCTTCGACCGGATACTGATGGGCATCGACTGGGGCTGGTATCCGGACCCGTTCCACTGGGCGAAGGTCCACTGGGATCTGGCGCGGCGGACGCTGTACCTGATCGACGAATACCGTGCAAACAAACAGTCGAACGCCCAGACCTGGGCGGCGCTGAAGGAACAGAAGGGCGTCAGGGACTTCGATCTGATCACCGCCGACAGCGCCGAGGAGAAGAGCATACAGGATTACCGTGCCTACGGCAGCATGTGCCGCGGGGCCATCAAGGGGCCGGATTCGAGGCGGTATTCGTTCAAGTGGCTCCAGGGGCTGAAGGCGATTGTCATCGACCCGGCGCGGTGCCCGAAGGCTGCCGAGGAGTTCCGCACGTATGAGTACGAGCGGACCAAGGACGGGGAGATACTGAACAGCTACCCGGACGGGAACGATCACTCGATCGACGCGGTGCGGTACGCGACGGAGAGCATCTGGAGGCGGAAGGGAATGTAAATGAATGGGGAATGGGGGATAGGGGAT
>JAZTZK010000101.1:0-4281 GCA_045637485.1 Clostridia bacterium | reverse complement strand
CCGGATGGCTCAGCATGGCGATGAACATCGTGGGTACGCCGTGGAAGGCGGTGATGTGTTCGTTGTGGATGCAGGCCAGGGAGGACTTCGGGCTGAAGTAGGGAAGGGGCAGTATCGTGCCGCCGTGGGTCATGGTGGCGGGCATGGCCAGCACCATGCCGAAGCAGTCGAACATGGGCACCTGGATCATCATGCGGTCGGCGGTGGACAGGTCCATGCCGTCGCCGATCATCTTGCCGTCGTTGACGATGTTGTAATGGGTCAGCATGACGCCCTTGGGGAAGCCGGTGGTGCCGGAGGTGTACTGCATGTTGCACACGTCGTTCACATCCACGGCGGCGGCCATGCGGCGGATCTCCTGGATGGGTGTGCGGGCGGCGTACGCCAGCGAATCCTCCCAGGTCAGCGCCCCGGGCATGCGGAAGCCCACGGTGATCACGTTGCGCAGGAAGGGCAGACGGCGGGCGTGCAGCGGCTGGCCGGGCTTGTTCTCAGCCAGCTCAGGGCACAGCTCGTTCATGATCTGGCGGTAGTTGGAATCCCGGTAGCCCTCGAACATCACCAGCGTGTGGGTGTCCGACTGGCGCAGCAGGTATTCAGCCTCGTGGATCTTGTAGGCGGTGTTCATCGTCACCAATACCGCACCGATCTTGGTGGTGGCCCAGAAGGTCAAAAACCACTGGGGCACGTTGGTGGCCCATATGGTCACCTTGCTGCCTGCCCGCACGCCCAGGCTGACCAGCACCCGGGCGAACTCGTCCACGTCGTCGCGGAACTGGCTGTAGGTGCGGGTGTAATCCAGCGTAGTGAAGCGTATGGCCTGCTGGTCGGGGAAGTTTTCCACCATCGTGTCCAGCACCTGGGGGAAGGTCTTTTCGATCAGGGTCTCCTTCTTCCAGACGCAGCGGCCGGTGTGCCGGTTGTTCCAGTACAGGTGCTTGCGGTTCAGGCGGGTGCCCTCGAAGCGGGACATGCAGCTTTGAAAGTGGGTCAACAGGATCTCGATGTCCGAGAGGCCGTCGATCCAATCCGGGTTCCACTGCAGCGAGATAAAGCCGTCGTAGTTGACGGAGCGCAGCGCGTTCATCAGCTCGCCCATCGGCAGGCTGCCCTCGCCCACCAGCTCGGGCACGTAGATCGCGCCCTCCCTGCGGAAGTCGTGGATGTGTACGTGGCGCACGTAGGCCCCAAGGTTGGTGATGGTGGCCTCGGCGTCCTCGCCGAAGACGCAGGTGGAATGCATGTTCCACAGCGCCGCCAGCCGGTCGTCGGCAAAGCGGTTCAGCAGGTCGCGCAGCCGGGCGGTGTCGGCGTATACGCCGGTGGTCTCGATCAGCAGCGTCACGGGGGTGTCGCCCACCACCTCCAGCAGGGTGGACATGCGCTCCACGCAGGCGGCCTGGTTGTCTGAGTCGGTGTGCACGCCAACGTAGGGCGCGCCAAGGTTCACCGCCACCTGTACGCACTCGGCAAGCTCGGTGACAAAGCCCTGATCGGTGAAGTCGCCCACGCTGTCCACACAGGGCAGGGAAAGCCCTCGGTTGGTCAAGCCCCGCCGCGTGGCGGCGGCCAGCTCGGGATTGGTGGGGCTGTCCTTTCCGGCGAAGGCGGGGCCGTTCACGTCGAACAGCTCTACGCCCGCCAGCTTCGCGTCGATGGCTGCCGAGAGGGCTTCGGGCCAGGAGAGGGATTTCCAGTATTGGAGAGAGAAGGATAGTTTCATATTATGTCTCCTCGTATACGATCTTGTTCAGCGCGCTGATATACGCCCTTATCGACGCCCCGATGATGTCGGTGGAGATGCCGTTGCCGGAGTAGACCCGGCCATTAGCGCGGAGCTTCACCAGGGCGCTGCCCATGGCGTCACGCCCCTCGGTGACGGTCTGGATCTGGAAATCGTCCAGCTCGTAGTGGTGGCCGATGATCTGCTCGATGGCCAGGAAGGCGGCGTCGATGGGGCCGTCGCCCACGCCCACGCCACGCAGCTTTTCCTCGCCCCGGCCCAGAAGGATGTTGGCTGTGGCGGTGATCACGTTGCCGCTGTTGATGACGTAGTTTTCGATGTAGTAGGTGCTGGGCACCTGCAGAGCGGTGCTGGCGATGATGGCGTCCAGCTCCCGGGTGCCCACGAAGTGCTTGTGCCGGGCTACCCGCTTGAAGGCCTCGTAGACCTTGGCATTGTCCTCGTCGGACAGGTCATAGCCCAGCTGGCGCACGACCTTGATGACCTCGCCGATGTCGTCGCTCTCGCTGAGGCATACCCCGGCGGTGTCGCCCACGGCCACGTTGCCCAGCGGGGACTGGGTTTCATCCTTCGAATGAAGCATGCGGTTCAGCTGGCTCACCACCCGGTTCAGTTCGGTGGTGCGCAGGTTGCAGGCGATGTCCATGGCCGTGCCCTTGATTTCCACCAGCTTCGACAGCTGCTGCAGGGTGGGGTAGCCCGCGTCCACGGCGGTGCACTTGACGCCGGCCGCGCCTCTGGTGATGGCCGCCGCCGCGCAGGCGGCGCCCATGCTCATGTCGTTCGAAACCTGCACCAACAGCTCGGCCCCGGCGAGGGCGGGTACGCCGGCCTGCACGCCTGCGATAAAGGCGGCGAATTCATCCGGCAGCAGCACGCCGGCGGTGTCGCACAGCGTGATGCGGGTCGCGCCGCAATCCAGCGCTGCGGCGACGGCCTGGCACAGGAAGTCCTTTTCGGCGCGGGTGGCGTCCACGGCGGTGAACTCCACCTGTTCGCACAGTGACCGGGCCTCTTTCACCTGGGCGCGAACGGCCTCCAGCATGGCCGGAGCCTTTTTGTGACAGGTGTATTCCATCAGCGCGGGGGAAAGGGGCGCCAGCAGGTTCAGCCGGGGTTGCTTTGCGCCGCGCACGCTCTCCCAGGTGGATGCCACGTCGCCGGTGGCCACGTCCACCCCGGCGATCAGCGGCGAGGATACCATGGCCGCGATGGTCTTGCCGGCCAGCTGGTCGGCCTTTTGCCCGTCGGTGGGAGCCAGCTCAATGCCGTCCACCTTCAGCCGGTCCAGGCTCCGGGCGATTTCCAGCTTTTCCTTGAAGGTCAGCGCTCCCTCGCGCAGGGTGGGCAGCAGGGCGAGTGTCATGTCAATCAATTTGATGGTCTTCATCGTGTCACTCCTTATTTGGATTGGCGTGTTGTCTTGGCCTTGTCAGGTCTGCGAGGGGGAGCGCGCAGCTGCGAAAAAAGTCCCGAAAGCTCAAACGCGAGGTTTGTTCTTTCGGGACGATTCGAACTCTATCAAACCGCGGTACCACCCGGGGTTGCCGCAAGCGCGGCCGCTCATCAGCGCTCCGGCAAGCGCTTAGCCATGATAACGGGGCTTCCGTACCCCCCTAATCAGCCGCAGAGACTGTTTTCAGGGGATCTGCTCTGGCATGAGACTGCCCCTCTGCGCGCACACCGGCTCACAGCGACCGCCGGCTCTCTGAAGTGGTCCGCAACGGGCATAATGCCTTCATCGCATTTACTGCTGAATTTAGCTTAATAAAGTTTAAGCCCTCGCCGGGTAGTTGTCAAGTCATTTGACGGGAATTTGCGAAGGATTTACAGAAATCAAGTTACAGCTCAGAGTACCCCCATATTGTCGGGTAAGACGCTGTAGCGGCGGCCTGGAGGCCGCCGCTACGATAGAATCGCGTCATCAAGTCTGGACCCTGAGCTGTAACGAAATCAAATTACGCCACAAACTTCTTCGATATCGTGGTGTAGTTGCCCACGCCCTTTACGCGCACGCCTGAGACGGTGACGGTATAGGTTTGGCCGACGACCATCCCCTTGACATACATCTCCAGATCATCCGTGCCCTTTGTGATGTTGCGCACGCTCAGCTTTTTGCCGGTGGCGTCCTTGACGGTCACCTTCAGGCTCTTGAACTGCACTTTCGTGGCAAAATCGACTTCCAGCTCCTTGTCGGTGGGGTCATATATGACCTTCTTGATCGTCGGCTTGTTGGAAGGGGTCTTGAAGCTGCCCGACACCTTGCCGTAGCTGCCGCTCTTGCCCGCGCGTACACCGGAGATGGTGTAGGTATACTTCTTGCTCGCCTTCAGGCCGCTGACCTTGAAGGTGATGCTGTCGGTGTCCTTTTCGCGGATGGTCACGGCCAGCTTCTGGCCGGCGGAATCCTTGACCACGACCTTGGTGTTCTTGTAGCGAACGTTTTCGGTGGTGAAATCCACCTCCACCAGGCCATTGCCTTCGTATTCGGTCTTCTTCACCTTCGGCGCGGCAGCCATCGCGGGCACGGCGCAGAC
>JAZTZK010000100.1:0-11502 GCA_045637485.1 Clostridia bacterium | reverse complement strand
TTGGAGAAGCCGCTCCTTAAGTTGACAGTGTTACCTGAAAGGGGAGGTGCCGAGCGAAGCGAGGCGGAGGGGTTCCGAATAATCAGGACGCTGAGCTGTTACATTATCCCTGTTATAGCTCAGCGTGCCTCCAATTTTAGTCGGTTAAACACTGTAGCGGCGGCCTCCAGGCCGCCGCTACAATAGATTCGCGTCATCATGTCCAGACGCTGAACTGAAACTTACCCCTGCCTCCGGTACACGAATTTCCCCTGTACCACGAAATTCATGCAGAACAGCAGCACCTCCACGACGATCTTGGCCAGGGGGATGGGCCAGCCCAGGCGGAGGGTCAGCAGGTGCATCAGCAGAAGGTTCAGCCCCAGAACCACCACGGCCAGCGCCGCGTATTTCAGCAGCGCCTTGCCCAGGCGCTCGTTGCCCTTGAACACCACGCTGCGGTTGACGCTGAAGTTCACGGTGGCGCTGATCAGCCGGGCGGCGATCACGCTGAAGTTCAGCGAGGCCGCCGCGCCCCAGCCCCTGGTCAGGGCGCTGAACAGCAGCACCAGCACGTAGTCGATGACGAAGGCCAGCAGCGACGAGGCGGCGAACTTGAGTATGCACATGTAGATCTTCAGGGAGTCCCTGAAGGGGTTGAAGTGGGAGGAGGCGTTGTCCTCCAGGTAGACCGTCTCGATCCACTCCTCACGGATGGGGATGCCGGACTGGGCGGCGGTGAGCAGCATGTTGATCTCGTACTCGTAGCGCTCTCCGGGGATGTCCACGAAGCGCTTCAGCACCTCGCGGTCGAAGGCCCGCAGGCCGGTCTGGGTGTCGTAGACGTTGACGCCGCTGGCCACGCTGAACACCTTGCGGGTGACGCCGTTGCCGAAGCGGCTGCGCAGGGGCACGTCGCCCTCGAACTTCCGGCTGCCCAGCACCAGCGTGCCGGGATGGGCGGCGGCGGTTTCGCAGACCTTCAGTATGTCCCCGTAGCGGTGCTGGCCGTCGGCGTCGGCGGTGACGGCCAGGTCGCACTGGGGGCAGTTGTCCAGGACGTGGCGGAAGGCGGTCTTCAGCGCCGCCCCCTTGCCCCGGTTCTCCGGGTGGCGCAGCAGCGTCACGCCCTCGGGCAGCGCGTCGAATACCGGCGCGAATTCCGGCCCGCTGCCGTCGTCCACCACGACGGGCAGGAAGCGGTCGTCGCCCTCGAATTTGGCCAGCAGCCCCAGCAGCTCCTTCGCCGGCTTGTAGGCGGGTATGATCAAGGCGGTTTTCATGGGTGTCGCTCCTTGGTAAGGGTGTTAAGGGGTTAGGTTTTAGGGGTTAGGGGTTAGGAGTGGTGCAAATCCTGACGGATTTGTTTGATTCTATGGGAACGGCAAGGGGTTCCTACGCTTCGCAATCCTTTGAATAAAAAGAAATCCGGTATCTGTTCAGTCGTGGCGGCGTAGACGCCGCCGCTACTACGAATCGCCCCGTAGCGGCGACACGAAGTTAGTCCTTTAGGGCGAAACGAAGTTAGTCCTTTAGGGCGAAACGAAGTTAGTCCTTTAGGGCGACACGAAGTTAGTCCTTTAGGGCGACACGAAGTTAGTCCTTTAGGGCGGCCTCCAGGCCGCCACAGTAGGTGAAAGTACGTAAGGACTGAACAGATACGAAATCCGTAGGATTTCATCCTTCCCTAACCCTAAATCCTAACCCCTAACCCCTAAGTTATAAACACCTACATGTTATCACAAAAGGACTAAAAGCACAAGGGGTTCAGGCGAGCCATTCCACCGCAAGCCGCACGGTCAGCAGGGTCAGTACGCACAGCATCACCACCCGGATCAGCTTCGCGCCCCGGGTGAGGGCCAGCTTCGCGCCCAGCCAGCCGCCGGCCACCGAGCAGCAGACGGCGGGCAGGGCCAGGGCGAAGATCACGTTGCCCGCGAGGATGCGGGTGATCAGGGAGGAGAGATTGCTGGCCAGGTTCACCGGCTTGGCCGTGGCGGAGGCGGTGACCATGTCCATGCCCAGCAGCCAGGTGAACAGCAGTATCAGTATTGTGCCGGTGCCGGGGCCGAAGAAGCCGTCGTAGAAGCCGATGACCAGCCCGATGGCGGCGCACAGGGGGTACTGCCGCCGGGTGAAGGGGCGGGCCGCTCGGGGCTGCCTGCCCTCCAGCAGCACCAGCACGCCCACCGCGGGGATGGCGAACACCATGAAGATGTGCATCACCCGGTTGCCCAGCGCCATGGCCGCCCGGGTGCCCAGCCAGGAGCCGGGCAGGGCCAGCGCCGCGGCGATGGCGGCGGGCACGGGCTTCACCGCGCCGCTGCGGGCGTAGCGTATGGTGGCCACCAGCGAGCCGAAGGAGGAGGAGAACTTGTTGTTGCCGGAGGCGAAGTCGTAGTTCAGCCCCGCGACGGTGTAGGCCGGCAGCGAGATCAGCCCCCCGCCCCCGGCGATGGCGTCCACCACCGCCGCGAGGAAGACCAGGGGAAGCACCAGGAGGTAGGTCGAGGGGGTAAGGGTCATGGTTGGTCACATCCTTTGTCTGACTGCCACCCATTATACCAGCGGGCGGGATGCCGTAAAGCAAAGGTTTTGAAAACAAAAGGTATCATTTTTATAGACAAGCGGGCGGAGAATGTGCTATAATTCGAATGATTTGATGACAGAGGAGGTTGAACCCATGCAACAAAAGAAGAAGCTGGCGCTGTCCACCCAGATCTTCATTGCCCTCGTGCTGGCGATCATTGCCGGCATTGCGTTCACGGGCAATCCGGGCTTTGCCACAAACTACATCAAGCCCTTCGGCACCATCTTCCTGAACCTGATCAAGTGGATCGTCTGTCCGCTGGTGTTCTTCTCGATCATGGCGGGCGTGGTGTCCATGCGCGACATCAAGAAGGTCGGCGTCATCGGCGGCAGCACGGTGGTCTACTACATGTGCACCACCGCCTTCGCGGTGGCCATCGGCCTGCTGTTCGCCAACCTGTTCAAGGGCATATTCCCGGCGCTCTCCACCACGAACCTGAGCTATGAGCCCGCGGCCACCAGTGTCAACTTCATGGACACGCTGGTGGGCATTTTCCCCTCCAACTTTATCAAGCCCTTCGTGGACGCGAACATGCTCCAGATCATCGTGGCGTCGCTGATCATCGGCTTTGCGCTGATCCTGATCAACGACGGCAAGGATTTCGAGTTTTACGCGGTGGATATCGCCAACGACATCTGCATGAAGGCCATGGAGATGATACTGAAGCTCAGCCCCATCGGCGTCTTCTGCCTGCTGTGCCCGGTGGTGGCCGAAAACGGCCCCGCGGTGCTGGGATCCCTTGCGAAGGTGCTGCTGGTGGCGTACCTGTGCTACATCGTGCACGCGGTGGTGGTGTACTCCCTCTCCGTCAGGACGTTGGGCCATCTGAGCCCGGCCAAGTTCTTCAAGGGCATGCTGCCGGCCATCATGATGGCGTTTTCCTCCGCTTCGTCGGTGGGCACGCTGCCGCTGAACATGGAGTGCACCGAAAAGCTGGGCGCGGACCGGGAGGTCGCTTCGTTCGTGCTGCCCCTGGGCGCGACGATCAACATGGACGGCACCGCCATCTACCAGGGCGTGTGCTCGGTGTTCATCGCCTCCTGCTACGGCATCAGCCTGACCTTTCCCCAGATGCTGACCATCGTGCTGACGGCCACGCTGGCCTCCATCGGCACGGCGGGCGTGCCGGGCGCGGGCATGGTCATGCTGGCGATGGTGCTGCAATCCGTGGGCCTGCCCGTGGAGGGCATCGCCCTGGTGGCCGGCGTCGACCGGATCTTCGACATGGGCCGCACCGTGGTGAACATCACCGGCGACGCCTCCTGCGCCATCGTGGTGTCCGAGCTGCAGCGCAGGCGCGCCCTGAAGTAATTCCGCGCATACGGGATATATGCGCAAAGGGATCCTCCGCGCCCTCGGGACGGCGGCAATGCGCAAGCCGCGTCCCGGGGGCAGCGAAGGATCCTTTTTATTCCGCCTTCGTCTCGCAGTACGCGCAGCGGTAGACGGCGCGGCGGGGGTCGGTGAGGTTGAAGATGTGGGGCAGCTCCTGCTCGACGCTGGTGATGCAGCGGGGGTTCTTGCACTTGAGCACGTCCCGGATCTGCTTGGGGAGGGTCAGGTGCTTCTTCTCGATCAGCGCGCCGTCCCTGATGATGTTGACGGTGATCTCCGGGTCGATGAAGCCGAGTATGTCCAAATCCGGCTCCATGGCCGAGTCGATCTTGATGATGTCCTTGCGCCCCTGCTTGTGGCTGGGGGCGTTCTTGATGATGGCCACCGAGCAGTCCAGGCTGTCCAGGCCCAGGTAGCGGTAGATGTCCATGCTCTTGCCGGCCTTGATGTGGTCCAGCACGATGCCGTTGCGTATGGAATCGATGTGCATTATGCCACCTCCAGCAGCTTCAGTATCAGCGCCATGCGGATGTACTTGCCGTACACGGCCTGCCGGAAGTAGCAGGCGCGGGGGTCGGCGTCCACGGCGGTGGAGATCTCGTTCACCCGGGGCAGCGGGTGCAGTATCGACAGGTCGGCCCTGGCGCTTTGCAGCTTCTCCGGGGTCAGTATGTAGCTGTCCTTCAGGCGCAGGTAGTCCTCCTCGTTGAAGAAGCGCTCCCGCTGCACACGGGTCATGTAGAGTATGTCCAGCTCCGGCATCACCGAGGTCAGGTCCGTGGTCTGCACGTACTCGATGTGCTTCTGCTGCAAAATCTCCTTCTTGATGTAGCTGGGCAGCTTCAGCTCCTCCGGGGAGACCAGCGCGAACTTCATGCCCCTGTAGCGGGCCATGGCCGCGATCAGGGAGTGGACCGTGCGGCCGAACTTCAGATCGCCGCAGACGCCGATGGTCAGGTTGTCCAGGCGGCCCTTCTCCCGGCTGATGGTCAGCAGGTCGGTGAGCGTCTGGGTGGGGTGCAGGTGGCCGCCGTCCCCGGCGTTGATCACCGGCACCGTGGCGGCCATCGAGGCCACCAGCGGCGCGCCCTCCTTGGGGTGGCGCATGGCGATGATGTCGGCGTAGCCGCTGACCACGCGCACCGTGTCGCTGACGCTCTCGCCCTTGGCGGCGCTGCTGCTCTGGGCCTCGGAGAAGCCCAGCACCTGGCCGCCCAGCTCGTACATGGCGGCCTCGAAGGAGAGCCGCGTGCGGGTGGAGGGCTCGAAGAACAGCGTGGCCAGCTTCTTGTAGCGGCACTTCTCCCGGTATGCCTCCGGGCGGGCGATGATGTCGTTTGCCAGGGCGATCAGCTCGTCGATCTCCTCCACGGACAGCTGCTGGATGTCGATCAGGCTCCTCATGCGTCGCCTCCGATCCAGCTCTCGTCCGAGGGGTTGTCCCGGAATTTGAGCAGCCGCGCCACGTCCTCCGGCTTGATATAGCCGGTCTCGGCGGCGACCCTCGCCACGGCGTCCAGGTTGGTCAGGCTTACGTTCTTCACGTTCGCCGCCGCCAGCCGGTCCAGGCCCTTTTGCATGCCGTAGGTGAATATGGACGCGACGCCCAGCACCTCGGCCCCGGCCTCCCTCAGGGCCTCCACCACCTCGATGCAGCTGCCGGCGGTGGAGATCAGGTCCTCCACCACCACGACCTTCTGGCCGGGCTCCAGCCTGCCCTCGATGCGGTTGCCGCGCCCGTGGTCCTTCGCGCCGGAGCGCACGTAGCCCATGGGCAGGTTCATCAGGTGGCCCACGATGGCCGCGTGGGCGATGCCGGCGGTGGACGTGCCCATCAGCACCTCCACGTCCGGGTACTCCCGGCGGATGACCTCCGCCAGGCCGTTTTCGACGTCGTTGCGCACCGCCGGGGCGGTCAGCGTGAGCCGGTTGTCGCAGTAGATCGGCGACTTGATGCCGCTGGCCCAGGTGAAGGGCTGGTCGGGACGGAGAAACACGGCCCCGATGGAGAGCAGGTCTTTGGCAATAAGGTTTTGCATGATTTGATACCTCCGTGGTATTTGTTAATGAGGAATTAGGAATTAGGAATGGCGGGGGAAATCCCTGCGGGATTTCTTTTGTTTTTTGGGTCGCGGGTGGATTTGGTGATGCTTGAGAGCAGGGCGTGCAGTTCACGACAATCATTATTGATGCTGTTGTATTGCCCGTCAGTCAGGTAATCTGTGCGGAACAGTAGTTTCAGCCAGTACATCGTTTCCGCGCATTCCTTGAAGGCGATGTACATCTTGCTCAGGAATTCTTTCCTGGATATGGCATACTGGGCCTCGTTGATGTTCGCACCTATTGAGGTGCCGCAACGAAGCAGCTGCTTCGACAAGACGTATTCCTTTTGCCCGGAACACAGGTACTGATAGACCTTGACGATCCGAACAGAAAAATCAAAGCTCCTATCCAAGACAGCATTATCGCCATTCATTCATCATTCCTAATTCCTAATTGTCAGGGTTTATCCAATAAACTCTGACACACACCTCCGATACGCGCCGACCGGGTCCTCCGCCGCTGTGATGGGGCGGCCTACGACGATGTAGTCGCTGCCCAGCTCCCGGGCGCGGGCGGGGGTGGTGACGCGCACCTGGTCGCCCACCGCGCCGTCGGCAAAGCGCACGCCGGGGGTGACGGTGATGAAGCCCGCGCCGCAGCCTTCGTGCACCACGGGGCTCTCCAGCGGCGAGCAGACCACGCCGTCCAGCCCGGCTTCGCGGGCGTTCTGCGCGTAGTGCATGACCACCTCGGGAAGGGGCCTGTCGATCAGCAGCTCATCCCTCATGCGCTGCTCGCTGGTGCTGGTCAGCTGGGTCACGGCGATCAGCAGGGGCCGGGTGCCGTCGGGGCGGGTCAGGCCCTCCAGCGCGGCCTTCATCATGTCGATGGTGCCGAAGGCGTGCAGGTTGGTCATGTCCACGTCCAGGTCCCGCAGCACCGCCATGGACTTTTTGACCGTGTTGGGGATGTCGCACAGCTTCAGATCCAGGAAGATACTGTGGCCCCGGCGCTTGATCTCCCGGACGATCTCCGGGCCCGCGCCGTAGAACAGCTCCATGCCGATCTTCACGTAGGGCTTGCGGGCCTCGCCGCTGAATTTGTCCAGGAATGTGAGCACTGCCTCGCGGCTGGGGAAGTCGCAGGCGACGATGACGTCTTTACCCATTTTGAAATACCTCCGTTGATGAATTATCAGTAACTATTCAATCCCCAATGTCATCAAGTCAAGGAGAGGATACGGAACCCCTCCGCCTCGCTTCGCTCAGCACCTCCCCTTTCAGGGGAGGCTAATCTCCAAAGCCTCCCCTGAAAGGGCAACACTGTCAACTTAAGGAGCGGCTTCTACAAAAGCCTTCTCCTTTGGAGAAGGGTTCGAGCGCCCGGAAAACAGTCCAGTGGACTGTTTTCAGCGAGAACGGGCCGGCAGGCCCCTGGGGGATTGCCGCGCCCTAAAGGACTTGCTACGCGTCGAAGCGGCAAGACGGATGAGGTCCTTTGTGGATGGATTCGCGCCTCTATTGCGTCAGAGGCGCGAAGCAGAGCGTGAGGGGGACCTCATCAGTCTTGCCTGACGCTTCGCTAGGCCTTCGGCTGGCCAGCCAGCTTCCCCAGAGGGGAAGCCTTTTGGATGCTGTTCGCCCTGATTCTGTTAAGACCGTATTCAAAGTTGACAGTGTTACCCTGAAAGGGGAGGTGGCCCCGCCATAGCGGGGGACGGAGGGGTTCCACCGTGTCGACCCTGAGCTGTAACTTCTTGACCACTCCAAAGACGTGTTCTACCTTGCAACGTACTTGCCATATTTCTTATGCTTTGTATACTGTGCGGTATTTCCATAGCGAATCCCCAGGTGGCGACAATGTGAACGAAAGCATCAGAGCCTCAGTTGTAGTAAACTGTCGTCGAGGCACAACGGATAGGAAGGGGTCTGCATACCCCGCGCCGTAAGGTATGCGAAGGTGAATACCCCTCTCTGCTGACAGCCGATAATCGTCGAGGAGTATCACTATCAACCGGATTAGACATTAGAACCGTCAGAAATGACGGTTTTCCTTATGTTTTTGGGTGATTTTTGAAAGATTGGGATACAAATTCTGCAAATTCATTGATCTCACACCCCAAAAACGGGATTCTGTCACATAATGGCACTATTTTTGGAGTTTTCCTTATATTTCATATGCCCAAAAAGTGCAATCACATGAACTGTCACACGCCAGAGGTCTTTGACAGACCATAGCGGTCAGACACGGCTCCTGCAGTGTTAAAGTTTTGTTTCCTGCCCTTGACGTAGTGCTACAGAGTCATAGCCGCTGTCGTATGACCGGCAGTCGCCTGGGTTTGCTTGATGTCCTTTGTGGTATCGTAGATGTCCGTCAGAACCGTCGTACGAACCTGTTGAGGTACAATGGCCGCATCAAAATCGATATCCTTCCTGATCCGATTGCACATCTGACGAAGCTGGGTAGTACTGAGGGGCTTGTCTCCCCCAAGGATATATTCGTTTGGCCTGCCCTCTGATAAAGAGTGTGTTTATTCAATACTTATCAAAATAAACTCAGTAAAGACTTGGGAGTAAAGTAGACATTTAACCCCAGATATGCTATAATCAGCGAAGAGTCTTATAGGATGCAATGAATTGTTAAAATGGGCTAATTTTGGAATGGAATTTTGTACTGTTTGTACATATCATTGTACCTAATATTTCGGTTTGTTGTCCTTCCCTAACTGCTGGTGGGTCAGATCTAAATTCCTGCCATTTGTTCAACTGATTTACCGTCTTGCAGCCTATAGGATTCAAAAGCTCAGTCGGAAGCATACGTTTGGGATTCGGCGGTGTGACAAAGCTGGGCACAGAGATTTTATGAAGCCGAACATGTTCGGAGGGCGGAGCTATGCCCTCCGACAAGGCGTTTTCGTATGATAGAGCTATTCGTATACAATAAAACCGCATATGTGGCGGCGCTTGAGCCGTTGGAGGAGACGAACCGGGCCTGTGTGATTCATCCAACGGGCGCCGGCAAGTTTTTTTGCGTTCAAATGGGCGGAGGGGATTCCGGAGTACAGCGCCAGTGGAACGAGCGTTTCCGAGAGGCCGAGCGTTATTACAAGGCGCATGGCGACTTGCGGATGCCGAAGCAATACGAACAAGATGGTATAAAGCTGTGGGTATGGTTGAGAGACACGAGGCTGCAAGACGCAGGTCAGCTGCGGCGGCCAAGTTGTAAGGCGGGGAGGATGACATAAGTCATCGCCCTTTTCCGAGAGGAGCAGTAATCGGTTTTGAATCAACAAGAGAACAACACACAAGCACATAACAGGGCGTCCGCAAAGGGGCGGAGATTCGAGCATTGGCAGATCATCTCTGTGGCGCTGATGCTGTACGACTTCGTGGCAGTGTGCGGGGCGTATTTCCTGGCGCTGTTTTTGCGGTTTGATTGTGTATACAGCGCCATACAGGCGCGGTTTATGATTCCTTATAAAAGGTTCATATTGCCCTATGCCGCGTTCTGCATCCTGTTGTTTATCGCTATGAAGATGTACAACAGCGTGTGGCGCTATGCCAGTTACGCAGAATTGACCCGGACGCTGGCGGGATCGATGATCGCGTCTGCAATCCATGCGGTGTTGATAACGATGCTGTTTCGTCGGATGCCTGTCTCCTACTACCTGATGGGTGCGTTTTTCCAATGCGCGCTACTGATCATAGCGCGATTCGCCCCCAGATTTGTGACGGTGTTCTCTCAGCGGATTAATCCGAACAATGAGAATGGCAAGCGGATCATGCTGATCGGCGCTGGAAACGCCGGTCAGATGATTTTGCGGGAAATGGCGCAAGCCACTGAGGTTAAGGATCGTGTGGTTTGCATCATCGACGATGATCCAAATACCTGGCACCGGTACATCAGCAATATCCCCATCGTAGGGGGGCGGAACGACATCCTGGCGAACGTGGAAAAGTACAATGTAGACGAAATATTTCTGACCATTCCCAGTGCATCGGCACAGGATAAGCGGGACATCCTTGCAATTTGCAGTGAAACAAATTGCAAGCTGAAGCAACTGCCAGGTCTCTATCAGTTCGTTGTTGGTCAGGCAACTATGAGTGCGATGAGGGATGTATCAGTTGAAGATCTTTTGGGTCGTGATCCGATTCAAAACAATATGAAAGATGTTTATACGTATATTTCCAATAAAGTGGTACTGGTGACCGGCGGAGGCGGCTCAATAGGTTCTGAGCTATGCCGCCAGATCGCTGCCCACAATCCAAAGCAATTGATTATCTTTGATATATATGAAAACAACGCTTACAGCATTCAGCTTGAACTCAGGGATAAATATCCCGATCTGAACCTGGTGACTCTGATCGGCTCGGTACGGGACAGCAGACGGATGTTTGAGGTGTTTGAAACCTACCGCCCCCAGGTGGTTTACCATGCGGCGGCTCACAAGCATGTGCCGCTGATGGAGGACAGCCCGTGTGAGGCCATCAAGAACAATGTCATTGGTACCTATAAGACCGCTTATGCCGCCATGATCCACGGCTGTGCAAGGTTCGTATTGATCTCCACTGACAAGGCGGTAAACCCAACCAACATCATGGGGGCGTCGAAGCGACTGTGCGAGATGATCATACAGTACTTTGACATGAAGATAAAGTCGGGCAAAGCCGACGAGATTCCCCAGTTGTTTACTCATAGCGGCATAGAGAACGCCGATAAGGATGGCACTGGGAAGGCATTTGAGAACATCAAGACCGAGTTTGTGGCGGTGCGCTTCGGCAACGTTTTGGGGTCCAACGGGTCGGTAATCCCGATCTTCAAGGAGCAGATCGAGAAGGGCGGGCCGGTGACGGTGACCCATCCGGACATCGTCCGTTATTTCATGACCATCCCCGAAGCGGTGAGCCTGGTGATGCTGGCCGGGGTTTATGCCAAGGGCGGCGAAATCTTCGTGCTGGAAATGGGCAGCCCGATGAAGATCGATACGCTGGCCCGCAACATGATCAAGCTGTCTGGGTATCGGCCGGATGTCGATATCAAGATCGTTTATATCGGTTTGCGTCCTGGTGAGAAACTGTATGAGGAGAAGCTTATGGCGGAGGAGGGTCTCAAAAAGACCGAAAATGATATGATCTACATCGGCAATCCCGTCAAGTTTGATTACGATACTTTCCCGACAAAGATGGGCTTACTGCTGACCGCCGCCTACGCTAACCGGGAGGACATTCGGGAACGGATGAAGGACTTGGTTTCCACGTATCATCCAGGACGGGCTGAAGAGGAAAAGATAAGCGCGTGAGGGGCATATCACCCCGGTTTTTGCCTGACGTCATTTCGACTGGTGCGCAGGCTGGATATAAAGATCATTTTCATGACGACCTTCGGCGGTATGGTCAACCGAACCGTGAGGTCATGGGCAGGGTGAAGCGAAACCAATCCTGATGGGTGAAACGGAAACAGCCGGACGTGAAAGACAATCAAGCAAAAGGGTATGCGGTGAATTCTTCAGTCATCCTTGGTAAGGATGAGGTCGCCAGTTTGAATTCGGCCATCAG
>JAZTZK010000099.1:0-6347 GCA_045637485.1 Clostridia bacterium | reverse complement strand
CTTCACCCGCCACGAGTTGATCTGCAGGTAGTTGTCCACCAGGTCCTTGTAGTTCAGCAGCGCCGAGTTGATGTTGCGCACCTTCTCCCGCTGCTTGCGGTACAGTATATACGCCTTCGCCACGTCCGCGTAGCCCGACTCCGACAGCACCTTCTCCACGCTGTCCTGTATGTCCTCCACGGTGATCTGACCGTCGTGGATCTTTCCCTCAAAGTCCGACGTCACGTGCAGCGCCAGCAGCTCGATCACGCTGGGATGATACTGCCGCTGCGTCGCCTCGAAGGCCTTCGTGATCGCGCCCGTGATCTTCGTTATCGAGAAATCGACGACCTTGCCGTCCCGCTTGACTACATCGTACATATAAATATCCCCCTCGGTTGGTTTGTCGCGCAAGCGTCCCGCCCAGGCCCTGCCTGCACGGAACAACCCTACCCTACCACAATCCAAGGGGGTTGTCAAGCACATTCATCACAATATATTGTGCTCCATATTTATAAAAACGTCATATATTGTGTTTCAAGACTCCGGTCCATTCTCCGGTTCCCGCACGGCGCCGTCATTTGCGGCCCCGCGCTTGCGCCCATATCATTACAAAAGTGTGACAAACGGCAAATTGCGACAACAATATGTCTTTTTCCGTTTTTTGGTTTAATCCGCGCCCCTCAGCCGGCTCTCGGGCACATAGCGCCTCATGATCCCAAGCCAGCCCAGCATTTTCTCCCTGGACGGCGCGTGCAGGCCCCCGAAGGGCACGGTATCCCGGTCGGCGAAGGGCTGCATGAACCAGCGCCGGGCCCCGGCGATCCACGCGCCGATGGCCTCGAAGTCGGCGTCGTCGTGCAGCTCGTCCACCACGGTGGTGCGAAATTCGTAATCCGCATTCCCGTTCATCAGCAGCGCCACGCTGCGGCGGACGGGCCCCAGGTCCAGCGCCTCGAGGCCCGCGGTTCGGGCGTACTTTTCGGGGCTGTTCTTGATGTCCATGGCCACGTAGTCCGCCAACCCCTCCCCCAGTATGGCCTCCAGCCGGTCCGGATGGCCGCCGTTGGTGTCCAGCTTCACAGCGTAGCCCAGGGCCTTCAGCTTCCCCATCAGCTCCGGCAGGCCGGGGTGCAGGCAGGGCTCGCCCCCGGTGATGGCCACGCCGTCCAGCAGTCCCCGCCGCTTTTCAAGGAAGCCCAGCAGCTCCGCCTCGTCCATGACGGGCTTCGCGCTGCCGTCCGCCAGCTCGAAGTTGTGGCAGAACGGGCAGCGGAAGTCGCAGCCGCCCAGGAACACCGTGCAGGCCAGCTTGCCCGGGAAATCCAGCAGCGTCATCTTTTGCAGGCCGTGTATCATCATGGCTTCATTCCTCGCTTTGGGCGGTCTCATTCTCCGCTTTCTTGCCCTTGGGCGGCGTCTTGCGGCGGTACAGCTTGCGGTCCAGCGACCATATGCGCCCGGTAAAGCCGCCGGGCTGGGCGTTTTGCAGCTCCCGGTTCATCTCGAAGATGCGGGCGTCCATCAGGTCCAGCACGTGCAGCACCTCGGCCTCCGGGAACATCGGCGGCTTGGGGCTGCCGTATTCGGGCAGGTCGTGATGGGAGAGGATCATGTGCTCCAGCATCATCAGCAGCTCCGGCCGCACGTTCAGCTCCCGCCCGCAGCGGGCCAGCTCGGACACGCCCTGCACCAGATGGCCGATCAGCATGCCCTCGGCGGTGTAATCCGACACCAGGCCGATGGCGTCGGCCTTCATCTCGGTGATCTTGCACAGGTCGTGGAGGATCACCCCCGCCGCCAGCAGCTCTTCGTCCAGCGTGGGATAGATCTCGCAGACGGCCTTCGCGGCCCGGAGCATGGTGCTGGTGTGGTGCAGCAGGCCCGAGCGCTCGGCGTGGTGCAGCTTCGACGCCGCCGGGTAGTAGTTCAGCGGTTCGCCGCACTCCTCCAGCCGCCTGAGCACCAGGGCCTTCAGCTCGTCGTCGGCAAAGGCCTCCACCCGCTCGCGTATGTAGCCCAGCATGTCCTCCGGCGGCAGCGGCGCGCAGGGCGTCAGGGCGTTCATGTCGTAGCTGTCCGCCTCGGCCACCGGGCGCATCTTGTCCACCCGCAGCTGGGGCCGGCCGTTGTACTCCAGCATCATGCCCCGCAGGCGGATCACATGCGCCGCCGGGGGCGGCGATGTGGTCCCGTCCCACATCTTGGCGTTGATCTCCCCGGAGATGTCGCACAGCGTCATATCCAGATACTTGCCCCCGTTTGAGCTGGTCCGCTGGGTGGCTGCGCGAACCATCAAATAGCCGTCAAAAACCTGTCCCTTGATCATCGTCGCCAGCTGCGGCTGCGGCTTCATCGGTCATTCCCCCTCGTCATTGCAACAAAATATGCCTCTATTGTAGACGACCCGCCGCCGACTGTCAAGCGGGAACAGAGGTTACAGCTCAGGGTCGACGTTGAGCTGTAACCACGGATTTGAGTAAGAAATGGATTTTTTGTTAAATACCGTTGACAATCGCGGTCCTGCTGCATATAATTAGGGTACAGGAGATGTCTCAACAGCTCGAAGGCTTGCGTTCCTACGCGGGGTATTATTAGGGTTGTTCAGACTTCTCCTTTAATATGGCTTGAACTCCCAATGTTCATAAGGGCTGTCCCAGTGAGGATGCTCATACCCATGCGCTCCGGTTGAAATACCGATATTAAACTGCGGATGAATCTGGCATATTTCCTCGTTGATACACTTATAGACTGATTCCTTCGCACGTGTCCGCTTCCCGCGAAAGCGCTGTCCCGGCTCCTTCGTCAGATGCAAATTATTCAATCTGAAATACATCGCGCCAAGAACAACATCAACACACTGAAGCAGCACATGATCGTGGGATTTCACTTCACCAATATCTCTTTTCCTGATGTTCAATCCAGTGTTCTTCTGTGCAAGGATACTTGGCAAGCGACAGAGATAATCTTTGAATGCGCCAGCAGAAGCGGATTGATCGGGCAGTTCATCCAATAAGAAATGAACATAGTATTCTCCTGTAACCCCTTTGTCCGTGGCGAACCCAAACGCATGCTTTATAAACTCGTAATAGAGCTTGAAATAGCGCTCGTCTTTAATGGGGCGATTCTCAGGTGAATACTGATTCTCTGTCTTTCGAAACATGATTCGGACTTTTATATCACCTGTCCTGATAAACTGAAAAAACAACCTCATCAATTCACAATACTTCTCTTTATAGGGTTCGGTGATTTTGGTCCATTTCACCTCGCCGTGGAGATTAAGCTCATATTTCTTGCCGTTCAGAGTCTGCTCAATCTGATGAAGGCGATCCGCCCTGACAATGCAGCCTCCAAAGAAATCCGAGTATTTCTCCCCATATGAAGATGATTCATCACAATAACAAATGTATTCCACCGCATTTTCCTCTTGATTCAATTTCAAGGATATTATACTATATTCTAATCCTTATATCAATCATAAGAAGTTGTGCAGAAATAACCCATTTTTTAAGCAAAGAATGGAAAAGAACGACAAATCTGTTTTATAATAGGATATATCACGATTGACGGAGGCACACATGCCCGATACCAAATTCAGCTGGCGCTCACTGCGCGAGCATTTGCGCAAATACCTTTGGCTCTACCTGCTGGGCATCGCGCTGGGCCTTATGGGGGCGGAGCTGCTGTGGACCATGACCCGGCCGCAGATCTCCAACCGGGCCAGCGTGAACATCTACCTGGCGGCGGGCTATTCCAACCCCGAGCCCCTGGAGGCCCTGGCCCCGGACATACTGGCGCGGGTGCGGGCCGACGACGAAACCATCCAACAGGTGGCCTTTGAAAGCATGCTGTACAACGACCAGGAGTATACCAGCAGCATGCTGCTGGTCACCCGGCTGTCCGTGGGCGAGTGCGACGCCTTCCTGGCCAGCCAGGAGGCAATGGACGCGCTGGTGACCTCCGGGGCGCTGACGCCGTTGGACGACGCCCTGGCGGCGGGCTGGATGGGCCAATTCGAGCTGGAGCCCTATGTGGTCACCACCGAGGAAGAGGAGGGCGGCGCGCAGCGCACCTGGACCGCGGGGCTGCGGCTGGACAGCCTGGACGCGCTGGCACAGATGGGCGCCTTTGACAACCGGGGCGCGTTCCTGTGCGTCACCGGCAGCGGCGGCAACGAGGCCGCCGCCATGAAGGCCGTGGAATACCTGGTCGGCGACCTGACGGAGGCAAGCCATGCTGCAACAGAGACTGCGTAACCGACAGCCCACGCCCCTGCAGGGGGTCGGGCTGATCCTGCTGATCGCGCTGGCCGTGTTCGCCGGTTCGGCGTTCTTCACGCTGCTGCAAAAGCGCATCGGCGCGCTGTCCTCGGCGCTGTTCATCGCCTACGGCTGCGCCATCGCCTGGTTCCTGCTGAATTGGTACGGGCTGAGCTTCGTCTACACCGCCACCGACGACGTGCTGCGCATCAGCCGCGCCTACGGCAAGCGGGAGCGCTTCGCCGCCGACATCTGGCTCAACCGGGTGGAGGTCTGGGGCGCGCCCGAGGCCATGAAGCAGCGCTATCCCCAGGCGAAGGTCCTGAACGCCACGCGCTCCCAATGCGCATACGAGCCGCTGGCCCTGGTCTACCGGGACAGCGATAACCTCGCCATCGCCGTGATCCAGCCCGACAACGCCATGCGCCGGCACCTGCTGGCCGCCATACGCAAGGCGACGGGCAAATGATCCATCCGAACGGAACGGCCGGCGCAAATGCCATGCTTGCGCCGGTCGTCCTTGTTATAGTATGATTCCTGCCGGATCACAGCAGCAGCGCCGCGGCGTCGGCGATGATTTGGGCGTGGTCGAAGGCCATCCCCTGGCCCTCGGGCAGCGCCACTGTGGCGGGCGCGCCCTCGGCCAGGCGGACGTCGAACCAACCGGCCGCCGCCGCGTCGTCGTCGGCCACGGCGTCCAGCTCGGCCTCCACCCGGGTCCCGTAGGCCGCGGACACGGTCCAGCCCCTCGGGTCGCGCCCCGGCGCGCTGTATATGCCCACCAGCTTGAGCGCAAGACCGGCGAGCCCGGTCTCCTCCCGGAGCTCCCGGGCCGCGGTGGCCTCAATGGTCTCCCCCTCGTCCGCAAAGCCCCCCGGCAGCGCCCAGCACCCCAGATACGGGTGCCCGCCCCGGCGGATCAGCAGCAGCCTCCACCCCGCCCCCGCCCGGGCAAATATGCAGACGTCCGCCGTCAGCGCCGGCTTGGGGTAGTTCTTTTTGCGATAGGCGGCAATGGCCTCCGCCTCAGTCATGCCGCGCCTGTCCCTGAGTTCGGTCATGCTTTCTCCTCCATCGTCAATACCCCGCTGAACCGGGGCGCGTTGAAGCGATTGATAAACAGCTCGCATTTGCACAAAAATATATAGAATATATTCCGCCCGCAACCGGAAAGCCCCTCGTAGTTGGCCTGGCCCTTGGAGATGATCAGGTCGGCGGCGTCCACCTCGGCCAGGGCCTCCCCGGAGATGCGCGTCAGCACCGCGCCGGGCAGGTCGCAGCCGCAGCCCATCACCCTTTGGGCCACCTCATCCACGCCCACCTGCCCGGCGTCCTCGACGGTGGCGTCGTTCACCACGGGCGCGCCCCGCAGGATCACGGTGACCTGCAGCGCCGGGTTCAGCCGCCGCAGGGTCCGCAGCAGCACCTTGTCGGCGACGATCTCCCCGCAGTTGTCGGTGAACAGCACGAGCCTCCCGGCGGACGCCGCCGCGCCGCGCAGCGCCTCCAGCACAACCGGGTCCACCGCCATGGCGTCCACCGCGCAAAGCCTCCCGCGCAGCTCGCCCTCGTCGATGTCCCCCAGGGCCGCGAAGTCGATGTAATTGCCCACCATGGCGTACTGCACCGCCCGGGCCAGCGGGTCCGGCGCGGCGTCCACGTCCGCCTGGATCGACGGCTCCAGCTCCAGCATCAGGGCGTTGAAGCGGCGCTTGACGTCGGCATAGTCCCGCTCCGGTCCGAAGAGCGCCCGGTAGACGGCGCTGACGTCGGCGTTCACCTCCGGCGAGCTGAACCCCCGCCCGTTCTCGATGACCGCCCGCACCCGCCGCCGGTATTCCGCAACGGTCTCAGGCTCCGCCCCCGCTGGATAGCTGTCCAGCTTCCTGCGCAGCAGACAGGCCACGCAGCCTTCGTTAAGAAGCATCTGATCTCCTCCTGTGATGCAAGTTCTGATTTGTCGAGCTCTGCTCGATAAATCAGAATTTGAGGGGTTAGGCTTTAGGGGTTAGGCTTTAGGGGTTAGGGGTTAGGGAAGGATGAAATCCTTGCGGATTTCTTTATATTCAAAGGCTTGCGAAGCGTAGAAACCCCTGTCTTTTCCATAGA
>JAZTZK010000098.1:0-11198 GCA_045637485.1 Clostridia bacterium | reverse complement strand
CCTGAACCAGCTGTTGACCGAGATGGATGGCTTCGACGGCAGCAAGGGCGTGGTGATACTGGCCGCCACCAACCGACCCGAATCCCTCGATCCGGCGCTGCTGCGGCCCGGCCGCTTTGACCGGCGCGTGCCGGTGGAGCTGCCCGACCTGCAGGGCCGCGAGGCCATACTGCGGGTCCACGCGAAGAACGTGCAGACCCAGGACAACATCGATTATGCCGCGGTAGCCCGCGCCGCCGCCGGCGCTTCCGGCGCGGAGCTGGCTAACATCGTCAACGAAGCGGGCCTGCGGGCCGTGCGGGACGGCCGCAGAAAGGTCACCCAGGCCGATATGGAGGAGAGCGTGGAGGTCATCATCGCCGGCTACCAGAAGAAGAACCGGGTGATGAGCGACAAGGAGAAGATGATCGTGGCCTATCACGAGATCGGCCACGCGCTGGTGGCGGCGAGGCAGTCGGAATCCGCGCCGGTGCACAAGATCACCATCATCCCCCGCACCTCCGGCGCGCTGGGCTATACCATGCAGGTGGATGAGAAGGAGCACTTCCTGCTGACCAAGGAGGAGCTGGAGAACAAGATCGCCACCCTCACCGGCGGACGGGCCGCCGAGGCCCTGATCTTTGGACAGATCACCACCGGCGCCTCCAACGACATCGAGCAGGCTACCCGCCTGGCCCGGGCGATGATCACCCGTTACGGCATGTCCGAGGAGTTCGGCATGGTGGCCATGGAGCAGCTGACGAACCAGTACCTTGGCGGCGACACCACGCTGGCCTGCGCCGCGGAGACCGCCAACCGCATCGACGAGGTGGTGCGCCAGCTGATCGCCACCCAGTACGACAAGGCCTGCAAGATACTCCAGGATAACAGGCAGCAGCTTCACGCGCTGGCGAAGTACCTCTACGAGCACGAGACCATCACCGGCGAGGAGTTTATGGAGATACTGCATAAGACCACACCGCAGATTGCAGCGGCCCAGGGGCAATGACAACAAAAAAAGCCGCCGCAGAATGACAAAAAACTCATTCCGCGGCGGCTGATTATCTATGTCAGATCCTCGCGACGCCGCTTTCCCTCGCCGCCCTGGCCACGGCGCTGGCCACGGCGTCCTTGACCCTGGGGTCGAAGGGGGCGGGGATAATGTAAGCCTCGCTCAGCTCATCGTCTGAGATCAGGCACGCCAGCGCGTAGGCGGCGGCGATCTTCATGGGCTCGTTGATGTCCCTGGCTCGCACGTCGAAGGCCCCGCGGAATACGCCGGGGAACGCCAGCACGTTGTTGATCTGGTTGGGATAGTCGCTGCGACCGGTGGATACCACCCGCGCGCCGCCGGCCTTCGCCTCGTCCGGGAAGATCTCGGGCGTGGGGTTGGCGCAGGCGAATATGATGGCGTCCTTATTCATGGTCCTGACCATGTCGGCGGTCACGGTGCCGGGGGCGGATACGCCGATGAATACATCCGCGCCCACCAGCATGTCGGCAAGGCTCCCGGCGCGCCTGTCCCGGTTGGTCAGCTTCGCCATCTCGTCCTTGGCGGGGTTCATGTGATCCGCGCGGCCCTCATAGATGGCCCCGGAACGGTCGCACATGACGATGTCCTTTACGCCCCAGGAGAGCAGCAGCCTTGCGATGGCGGTGGCCGCCGCGCCTGCGCCGCTGGTGACCACGCGAATCCCGTCCTTCTGCTTGCCCACCAGCTTCAGGGCGTTGATCAGGCCCGCCAGCGTGATGATGGCCGTGCCATGCTGGTCGTCGTGGAAGATGGGGATGTCGCACCTTTCCTTCAGCTTGCGCTCGATCTCAAAGCAGCGGGGGGCGGAGATGTCCTCCAGGTTCACGCCGCCGAAGGAGCCCGAGAGCAGATAGACGGTGTTGACGATCTCGTCCACGTCCTTGGATTTGATGCACAGCGGGAAGGCGTCCACGTCTCCGAAGGCCTTGAACAGCACGCACTTTCCTTCCATTACGGGCATGCCTGCCTCGGGGCCGATGTCGCCAAGGCCCAGCACCGCGGTGCCGTCGGTGACCACCGCGCACATGTTCCAGCGGCGGGTCAGCGTATAGCTCTTTTCAACGTCCTTCTGGATCTCCAGGCAAGGCTGGGCCACGCCGGGGGTGTAGGCCAGGGAGAGGTCGTCCTTGGTCTTGACCGGCGGCACAGCGACCACTTCGATCTTGCCCCGCCATTGTTCGTGCTTCTTCAGCGATTCCTCTGCGTAATTCATGGGCTTTCATTCCTCCGATGCGGTATAGAGCATAAACTCCACAAATCATCAATGACCTTAACAGTATAAACCCTATCGACATGGGCGTCAATTTAAATGTTGATTGACTTATCGCTTGCGTCCGTCGGCGGATTGTGCGATAATGGGCCTTGGGGAAACGCCGTAAACACGAAGGACGGTCTGACGGGCGAATTACAGACGGAACGACAGGGGGAATTGGCACATGAGGATTGCGGGCATTATCGCCGAATACAATCCGTTTCACAACGGGCACGCCTGGCACATCGCCCGCACGCGGAAAGCCGGGTGCGACTTCGTGATCGTCTGCATGGGCGGCCACTTTACCCAGAGGGGCGAAGCGGCGATGCTGTCCAAGTGGGACCGCGCCCGCATGGCGCTGGCCTGCGGTGCGGACGCCGTATTCGAGCTGCCCGTGCTGTTTGCCGTCCGCACGGCGGACGCCTTCGCCCGGGGCGGCGTCGGGATACTCTCGGGATTAGGCGCGGACGTGCTGTCCTTCGGCAGCGAGATCACGGACCTGGCGCTGCTGAAGGATCTCGCGGCGCTGCGGGAGCGCGAGCCCGAGGCCGTTTCCGAAGCGATATCGAAGCGCCTGGACGCGGGCATGTCCCACGCCCGGGCCTGGGGCGAGGCAATCGGCGCGCACCTGGGCGTCTCACCGGAGGCGCTCAATCGGCCGAACGCCGTGCTGGCCGTGGAGTATATGCGCGCGCTGGCGGCCAGCGGCCGTTCCATGACACCGCTGGCTGTACAGAGGCAGGGGGGTTATCACGATACGGCGCTGGGAGAATTCGCCTCGGCGACGGCCATACGTGCCGCTTTCACCCGGGGAAAGGCTACGGAGGCGCTGCGGGCCATTCCCGATGGGGCGCGTCCCTGGGCGAGACCCGACGCCCTTCACCCGATGGACGACATGCTGCTGTACCAGCTCAGGCAGATGCCCGTCGAGGCGCTGGCGGCGCTGCCTGACGTGGGCGAGGGCCTGGAGCATCGGCTGTACCGACTGTGCCGCGAGGCGTCCGGGCGGGAGGCGCTGCTGGACGCGCTGAAATGCAGGCGGTACACCCGCGCGCGCCTCAGCCGGATGCTGACCCACGCGCTGCTGGGCATTGACCGGACAGCGCTGGAGGCGGTGCCGCTTCCGGCCTACGCGCGGCTCATCGGCATGCGCCGGGATGCCGGGCCGCTGCTGGCGGCGCTGAAGGCCCGCTCGACGCTGCCCATCGTCTCCCGCGCCGCCTTGCTGCGGGGGGAAGCCTGCTTTGATTGGGAGTGCCGCGCCACGGACATCTGGTCTCTGCTGCACGACGACCCGCCGCTGCGCGCCGCCGGCAGGGAGTATTCTGAGAAGCTTGCGGTGGTGTAGGGTTCATCTCAATTTCGCCGCGTGGGCAATTTGCACGACATCGGTGATGAAGGCGTCGTCCACCTGCGGGACGGGGCAATCCGCGGGCTTCATATCCGCCAGGAATTCCAGGTTGCCGTCGCCGCCGGCGATGGGGGAGAAATCCAGCCCGGTCACCCGCCAGCCCAGCGTCGGCGTGAAATCGACGAGCTCTTTCAGCACGAACCGGTGGGTTTCGGCCTTTGAGACGATGCCGTTCTTGCCGATTCGCTGGCGTCCGGCTTCGAACTGGGGCTTTATGAGGCTGATCACGCGGCCCTTCTGTCCCAGGACTTCAAACAGCGCCGGAAGGATCAGCCGTATGGAGATGAAGGAGACGTCCATCACGGCCAGCGTCGGCGGCTCGGGGAACATGGCGCGGGTCAGCGCCCGGGCGTTGACCTGTTCCATGAGCGTCACCCGTGGATCGCCGCGCAGCGATTCGTGCAGCTGGGCGGTGCCTACGTCCACGGCGTAGACGTGCCTTGCCCCGCCCCTGAGCAGCACGTCGGTAAAGCCGCCGGTGGACGCGCCCACATCCACGCAGAACAGGCCGTTTACGTCCACACTGAAAGCATGGAGCGCCTTTTCAAGCTTCACTCCACCCCGACTGACGTAGGGGTGGGTATTGCCGATGATCGCCAGTCGGTCGGCATCGCTCACCCGCCGGGCGGGCTTGTCGATGGGAATGCCGTTTACAGTGGCGAGCCCGGATTCGATCAGGGCCCGGGCGCGCTCCCGGCTGGGCGCGAGCCCCCGGGCCGCCAGCGCCGTGTCCGCCCGCATGGTATCGTCATTTGTCATATGCCATCCGCCTTCCAAAGGCTTCCATTTCTGCCAATTTGTGCATATTCCCTGAATTGATATTGACAAATTTATGCGCAATATATAAAATTATCTTGAAATATATTTCGAATTTACGACAGAAAGAAGGAACACCAGTATGATTAAGAAGCAGCGAGTATTGACGTTGGCGCTCTGCCTGATGCTGATTGCGCAAAGCATGGCATACGCGCTGGAATGGCCGGTTAAGACCTCGAGGGATGTCGTCAGAATGTCCCTGGCGGACGAGGTGGTGCGCCAGGTCAACCGGGAACGGGCCAAGCGGGGGCTTGGCGTGTTGAAGGTCAGCGCCGAGTTGAGCCGGGCGGCCCGGATGCGGGCGAATGAGATCACCCGAAGGTTCAGTCACACCCGTCCCGACGGCACTGCCTGGCGCACCGTCAGCAGCGCCGCCTACGGCGAGAACATCGCCATGGGACAGCGCACGGCGGACAAGGTGATGGCGGCCTGGATGACCTCCAGCGGCCACAGGGCCAACATACTGCGCGCCAGCTACGGCAGCATCGGCGTGTGCGCCGTCGTTTCAAACGGCGTTACCTACTGGGCGCAGCTGTTCGGGAAGTAAAGCGACATAATCAGCGTTGCGCAACGCGGGGGCTGTCTCAGGGCCATGCTGTAGCGGCGGCGATTTGCCGCTTGTGATTTCCGCCAAGGAAAGGGCATGCGTTCTGGAACGGCCCCTTTCTATGCCACGATGTTGTTCATCCACACACCCCTGCGCAGCAGCACATAGCCGAAGGCGCACTTGATGATATCGGCCAGCTGTACCAACAGATAGATCGTCTCCACCGGCAGGCTCGTCAGGTGGACCAGGCTCCAGGCGATGGGCACGCCGATAAGCCAGGTATAGCCGCTGTCGAACAGAAAGGTGATCAGCGTTTTGCCTCCGGAGCGCAGTATGAAATAGGCGCTGTTGCAGAATGAGATCAGGGGCAGGCACAGCGCGTAGATCCTCAACAGCCGGGTCGCCAGCTGGCGCACGGCGTCGGAGGTCTGGTAGAGCCTCGGGATCATCGGCGCGACCAGCAGCATCAGGAGCAGCGTTCCGGCACTGAGGAACAGGGAAAACACGATCAGCTTCCAAGCCTGGTCCCTCGCGCGCGCCATGTCGTTTGCGCCGAGGGATTGGCCCACGATGATGGCGGTAGCGCTGCCCATGGACAGTATGGCCACCGAGAACAGGTTGGAGACGGTGCTGGAGATGTTCATGGCGGCCACCACGTCCAGCCCCCGCTGGGAATAGCACTGCACCAGCACGGTCATGCCCATGGACCACAGGCTTTCGTTGATCAGAAGCGGCATGCCCTTGACGGTGATCTGCCGCGCCAGGTCGCCGGGTACCCGCAGACTGCGGTACACGCCCCTGACGAAGGGGTATCGCTCGGCATTTGTGTGGGTTCCTACGACAACGATGGCCAGCTCCACGAAGCGGGAGAGCACCGTTGCGATGGCCGCGCCACGCACGCCCAGGCGGGGAAAGCCCAGGTGGCCGAAGATCAGCAGGTAGTTGAAGGCCAGGTTCACGAACACCGCCAGGATGCCCGCGATCATAGGCATCTTTGTCTCGCCGCATTCCCTCAGGGTGCTGGCGTAAACCTGGGTCAGCGCGAAGGGCAGCATGCCCCAGAGCATGACGTGCAGGTAATCCATGCCGTGGCTCAGGGTCGTGGCGATGCGGGCGGTATCGGTTTCGTCGTGCAGGAATCGGCCGATCAGTTGTTCGCCGCTGCCAAGGAAGATCGCCAGGGCGGCAACGATCAGCGCCGCGCTCAGGTACAGCTTGTAGCGGAAGCAGTGGCGCACGCCTTCCAGATTGTTCGCCCCGGCGTACTGCGCGGAGAATATGCCCGCGCCGGATATGCCGCCGAACACGCACAGGTTGAAGACAAACATCAGTTGGTTGACGATGGACACGCCGGACATCTGCTCCGTGCCCACCTGGCCTACCATGATGTTGTCCAGCAGGTTCACAAAGTTGGAGATGGCGTTCTGAACGACGATGGGCACCAGTATCGAAAGCACCATGACGTAAAAGGCGCGGTTTCCAATCAATGCGGATTTCAAAGAGCGGCGGTTTCTCATATCGCTTTGCATGTGGAGGCTCCTTGTGTATGTGGGACGACGGCGTTCGGGCCGCCGCTGTGTCGATGTAGGCTCATGCCAAACAGTTTATCATAACCGGAAGGTCACTTCAACGAATGCAGTGAAAAGATTTCATACAATTCACAGGCAGGTCCCTTCGCGCCGCTTTTCAAGGGACGCCGTTTCCTGTATAATGGCGTCGACGGGGGGGATGCGACATAGCGCAGGATTTCAGGTCCGCGCGGTTTTGGGCGGCGGCGTTGATGGAGACGGCGCTCTTTCCCGGTGCGCGGGCTGTGGATGCCACGATGGGCAATGGCAGGGATACCCTTTGGCTGTGCCAGCGGGTGGGCCCGAACGGGCATGTGTACGCCTTTGACATACAGCCGGAGGCCGTGGAAAGGACCGCTCGACGCCTGCGGGACGCGGGACTTTCGGCCCGGACGACGCTGTTCTGCCAGGGCCACCAGCGCATGGCCGACTACGTGCCGGAGCCGGTGGACGCGGTGATGTTCAACCTGGGCTGGCTGCCGGGGGCGGAACATGTCGTCACCACCCGGACCGAGACCACGCTTCAGGCCGTGGACGCGGCGCTGGGGCTGTTGAAGCCCCAGGGCCTTTTGACGGTATGCCTGTATCCGGGTCATGAAGAGGGCATGCGGGAATTGAAGGCCCTGACGGAATGGGCGGGCCGGCTGGATTCAAAAATCTATGACGCGCTGCTGGAACGCTACATGAACCAGCCCAACGACCCGCCGCAGCTGATCGCGGTGAAGAAGAAGGGATAAGGGTTGCCGGGATGCGGCGACGCAGGCATTCCGTGGCGGCAGATTCAACCGCTACGGGTATACGTCCTCATCGGTCCTGGTACATGCTGTACAGCCTGTAATAGGCGCCCCTTCTTGCCATCAGCTCGGCGTGGCTGCCCTGCTCCACGATGCCCTCGTCGGTCAGCACCAGTATGGTGGCGGCGTTGCGTATGGTGGTCAGGCGGTGGGCGATGGTGAACGTGGTGCGCCCCTTCATCAGGCTCTCCAGGGACTGCTGCACCAGCTGCTCCGATTCGTTGTCCAGGGCGCTGGTGGCCTCGTCGAGAATCAGTATCGGCGGGTTCTTCAGGAACACCCGGGCGATGGAGATGCGCTGCTTTTGACCGCCGGACAGCCTGACGCCGTGCTCGCCCACGTAGGTGTCGTAGCCCTTTTCCAGCGCCATGATGAAATCGTGGGCCCCGGCCAGCTTCGCCGCTTCGATCACGTCCTCCCGACTGGCGCCGGGGCGGCCGTATTCGATGTTGGACAGCACCGTGCCCGAGAACAGGTGCACGTCCTGCTGCACCATGCCGATCTGTCGGCGCAGGGATTTGAGCGTATACTTGCGGATGTCCGTGCCGTCCAGGCGGATGACGCCGGATTTGACCTCGTAGAACCGTGGAATCAGGTTGCACAGCGTGGTCTTGCCGCTGCCAGAGGGCCCCACCAGCGCCACGCTTTCGCCGGGGTTGACATGGAGGCTGATGTGACTGAGCACGTCCGTGCCGCCGTCGGAGTAGGCAAAGGACACGTCGTCAAACTCCAGCTCGCCCCGCACGTTATTCAGCGCCGCCGCGCCGGGCAGATCCGCGATGGTGACGGGCACGTCCATCACCTCGGCGAAGCGCTCGATGCCGGTGATGCCCCGCTGGAAGTTCTCGGTGAATTCCACCAGGCGGCGGATCGATGCCAGCAGCGTGGTGACGTAAAGCAGGTAGGCCACCAGGTCTGCCGCGCTGATGCGCCCGCGAATCATGTAGATCGCGCCGACACACACCACAAGTATGTACATGATGCCGTCGAACATGCGGGTGACCGAATGGAAACCGGCCATGGCGCGGTACATGCGCTTCTTGACAGCCAGGAAGGCGTGGTTGTCGCGGTTGAACTTCTCCATCTCCAGTTCTTCGTTGGCGAAGGACTTCACCACGCGTATGCCGGACAGGCTGTCCTCGACCCGGGCGTTGATCTCGCCCAACTGGAACCGGGAATCCTTGAAGGACTTCTGCATGGGCCTGGCGAAGTGATTGCTGCAAAGCACCATCAGGGGCAGTGACGCAAATATGATCAGTGTCAGGGTCACGTTCATGCCGCAGAGTATGATAAAGGCGACGATTACTTTCAGGCTTGTGATGAACAGCTCCTCGGGGTAGTGGTGGGCAAATTCCGTGATGTCGAACAGGTCGCTGGTGATTCGGGACATGATCTGCCCGATCTTGGTGCCGCTGTAATAGGCGTGGGGCAGCTCCATCAGGTGGGAGAACAGGTCGCGGCGCATGTCGGTCTCGATGTGCGTGCCCATGATGTGACCCACGGACTGCATGAAGTAGTTGGCCGCAGTGTCCACGATGCGCAACGCCACATACAGCGCTCCAAGCTTCAGCACCGTCGCCGCGGTCAGCGCGGACAGGTTGGTCGCGCCCATATTGGTGATGTAGCGAACGATCATCGGCAAAACCAGGTCGCAGACCGTGGTCAGCGCCGCGCAGAACAGATCCAGCAGCAGAACCGGCAGGTACGGTCTGAAGTAGGGCAGGAAGTATTTGAACAGGCGCAGGGTCTCGCCTGGGGAGCGGCGTTTGCGGGTTTGCTTCATGAGCGGCCTCCGACAGTGTGATTGTCTTTATAATAGAATATTTGCGGGAAAAGTCAAGGGAAAAGTATTAAGATTTAAAAATCGGTGTCGCTTCGCCTGACGCGGGCGTCATTGTTGATGAGAGGCGGTATAAAGATGCGGCGCTGGCGTCGGTTGCTGGAATTGTTCGGCGTGTTTTTCAAGATCGGACTGTTTACCTTTGGCGGCGGATACGCCATGATTTCACTGATCGGGCACGAGATCGGCGAGCGCAGGCGATGGATCGATCCGGACGAGCTGACGGGGGTTTTCGCCATCGCGGAGTCCACGCCGGGTCCCATCGCGGTCAACTGCGCTACCTATGTGGGCTATCGCCGGGAGGGCTTGGCGGGGGGCGTCTCGGCGACGCTTGGGGTGGTGACGCCCTCGTTCGTCATCATCTACGTGATTTCGCTGTTTTTCGAGCGCTTCATGGCGCTGACCGTGGTGGCCAACGCCTTCAGGGGCATCCAGGTGGCCGTGGCCTTCCTGATCCTGCGAGCCGGACTGCGGCTGGCTGTCAGGCTGCCCCGAAGGGGGTTTGAACTGGGCCTCTGCGCCGTCGCCGCAGTGCTGGTGCTGGTGATCAATGCCCTGGGCTGGCGGTTTTCCACGGTCTGGCTGATCCTATGCGGCGGCGTCGCTGGCCTACTGTTCAGGCGCGGGACGAAGGGGGAGGAGGGCGATCCACGATGACACTGCTGGGACTGTTCGCTGTATTTTTCAAGATAGGGCTGTTCACCTTCGGCGGCGGTTACGCCATGCTGCCGCTGATCCAGCAGGAGGCGCTTTCCCGGGGCTGGCTGGATGAGCAGACGCTGTACCGTTTTATCGGCATCTGCGAATCCACGCCCGGTCCCATCGCCGTGAACATGGCCACCTTCGTGGGCAGCACCCGGGCGGGCCTGCCCGGTGCAGTCTGCGCCACACTGGGGGTTATCCTCCCGGCGCTGCTGGTGATGCTGCTGATCGCCGCGGCACTGAAGGGGTTCAGGGAGAATGCCCTCGTGCGGGCGACGATGTCGGGCATTCGCCCCGTGGTCGCGGGGATGATCCTGGCGGCGGGCCTGTGGACAGCGTTGCGCTGCCTGATGCGCCAGACGGGCGAAGACGGCGTTGCGCTTCAGCCTGATCTGTCTCAGATCGGCATTGCCCTGGCGCTGTGCGCAGGGACGCTGATATGGCGCAGGGGACTGAAGAAGCCCTTCTCCCCAATCCTGCTGATACTGTTTTCCGCGGTGTGCGGCGTCGTGGCCTACGGTTTGTGAAATACGACGCACATCTGCGATGAAAAGCCCTTGTTTTGCCACACCCCGACACCGGGAAAGATTGACAGGGGCGCTGCGGATGAGGTAGAATATGGCAGTAATGGAATGAACTGTTCACAGCAAAGGTGAACTGATATGTGGGGTGTTGTACATGTTTAGACGATGGTTCTGCCTGACGCTGGCGCTGGTTCTGGGTTTGGGATCATTCACGCTTGCGGAGGAGCTTGCGATTGAAGATGGCGCCGGGACCGCGGATGTGTCGGAGGATACGTTGCTCCTCGACCCTTTGCCGGATGGCGTCGAAATCGCCTTGCCGGATGATTTGGAGCTGAGCCTTTCCAATACCGACGTCGAACTGGAACCGCTCTCCAGGGAACCGGAAGGCCTGGATGCGGTGGAAGCCGTCAACGACGCGGATCAGGCCGAGGCCAGACTTGAGCTCAGCGCTTCAAAGCTTCTCATGGGCGTCGGGGAGAAATGCACGATCCTCAGGGCGACGCGAATTCCCGAGGACGGAAGCGATGCAGTCGCCTGGTCCTCCAGCAAAGGCTCTGTGGCAAAGGTGAATAAAAAGACCGGCAAGATCACATGCGTCAGGGCGGGCAAGGCGACCATTACGGCCAAGACGCAAAGCGGCCTGTCAGCCAAGTGCGTGCTCACCGTCAGGAACGCGCCTGACGGCGTGACGATCGAGCCTGCCGAGCTGACGCTGTCCGTGGGTGACAGCTG
>JAZTZK010000097.1:0-15087 GCA_045637485.1 Clostridia bacterium | reverse complement strand
TCCATGGCCTCCCGGCTCTCCCGCATGATCATCTCGTTCATGCCCAGCACGGCGTTGATGGGCGTGCGGATCTCGTGGGACATCTCCGCCAGGAAATCGCTCTTGGCCTTGTTGGCCTGGTCCGCGGCCTCCTTGGCCAGCTTCAGCACCTGGGTCTCGTAGGCCTGCTGCTGCTCCTCCATCTTCAGCGCCTCCATCTGGCGGGAATAGCTCTGCTCGTTCCGATAGCCCAGATAGTAGAACAGCGCGATAAGTATGAATATGATGACGCAGATCAGTATGTTCACCATCAGCTGCTGCCAGATCTCGGCGTACAGCTCCCGGTTGCCGACGGCGATGACCACATACCACTTGTCCAGCAGGGAGTTGACGAATACCGTGTGCTTCTGGCCGTTCAGCGTGGTTTCGAAGCTGCCGTTGCGCGTGCGCAGTATGCCCTCCAGGAAGCGGCGCTGTTCGTCGGTCCGGCCAATGTTACTGCCCTTCAGGTCCTCGTCCTGATGGGCGATGATCATGCCGGTGTCGTCCACGATGAAGCCGTAGCCCTTGTCCTTGATCTGAAGCGCCTCCATCATCTCCTGGATGCGGTTCATCTTCACATCCAGCGCCATCACGTCCCGGCTGTCGGAGAGCTGTCGGCAGATGGAAATGACCACGTCGTGGGTCTGCGCGTCCACGTAGGGGGGCACGATGGTGGCCTCGCCGCCGGCGAGGATCCCCAGCTTGTACCAGTCCCGCTGCACGGGATCGTAGCCCTCCGGGGGCTGCCAGCGCAGGCCGTCCAGGTATTCGCCCCTGATGAAGCCATAGAAGCCCGTGTAGTTGTCGTCGAACTGCCTGGCCTGCTTCGTGGTCTCCTCGACGATGTAGTCCTCGATCTGCGCGGTGGTGCTGCCGGTTCGCAGCATGAAATCCACGGTGTCCGCCGTGACCCACAGCGCGCTTCGGGTGCGTTCCAGATAGTTGTCGAGCTGCGCCGCCACGCTGGATATCCTGTCCTCGCCCACCTCCTGGATGTTGGACACCGCCACATCCTGTATGACGCGGGTGGTGTACAGCACCATGAACACCATCAGGCCGAGGATGATGAGCAGCGGAACAAACAGCTTGTTGCGTCCCTTGCGCGTCTCCATGATCACTCCTCCTCCGGCAGAAATTCCATTATCTCGTCGTCCTCCGTCGACAGCTCCGACGCGCCATGCAGCGCCCGGATGGCGTCGGTCAACGCGCCGTAGCGGTCGATCAGCTCCCCGTGCGACGCGTCGATCTCGCCCTCCCGGCCACCTTCGGCGGCGCTCTCCAGGCGCTCCGCGAGCCGCGAGAGCTCCGACGCGCCGATCATACGGGACGTGCTCTTCAGCGAATGGACCCTTATGCCGTAGTCCTTCCAATCGCGCGCCCTGTGGGCCGCCCCGATGTCCCGCGCCTTTGCTTGCGCGTCCCGCGCGTATTCCCAGAGCAGCTCCCTGTACATTTCCCCGTCGCCCTGGCAGTACCGCAGGCCAGCTTCCGGGTCAACGCCCGCTTCCCGCAGCGGCGCGAGGTCGTCGACGGTCCCGCCGCCTTCGGACTGCCTCTGAGGCTGAACGCGCACGACCTTGTGGGCGGGGAGGTATCGCGTCAGCAGCTTCTCCAGGGCCATCGCGTCGACGGGCTTCGTCAGGTAGTCCGAGAAGCCCGCGGCCAGATACCGCTCCCTCGCGCCGACCACCGCGTCGGCGGTCAGGCAGACGACCGGCGCATTTTGGCTCGCGCCGCCCGCGCCGGCGCGGATGCGCTGCAGCGCCTCCGTTCCGTCCATCTCCGGCATGCGCTGGTCCATCAGTATCACGTCGTAGGCCGTCTGCCGCGCCTTCGACACGGCGTCCGCCCCGCTGGTTGCCGTGTCGATCCGCATCTGCGTATTCTTCAACAAGTTGACCACAACAGTCAGGTTCATCGGCGTGTCGTCCACGATCAGTACGCGGGCCGTCGGCGCGCGGAAGGATTCCTGATAGGGCGCGGCCTCCATGACGTTCGTCCTGAACCGCGCCTGGAAGTCGCCCACCGGCGCGTCGGAGACGACCTTCTGCGGGATCGTGGCGGTGAACACGGAGCCCTTCCCGTATTCGCTCTCCACGGCGATGTCGCCGCCCATCATCTCCAGCAGGCGCTGGGTAATCGCGAGGCCGAGGCCGGTGCCCTCCACGGTGTTGTTGCGGTCCATCTCCAGGCGCTGGAACCGGGTGAACAGCTTGTCGCGATCCTCCGACCGTATGCCGATCCCCGTATCCCGCACGGCGGCTTTCAAAATCAGCGCTCCGTCATCCCGCCGCTTTCCGCAAAGCGACAGCGTGACGGAGCCCCGCTCGGTGTATTTGACGGCGTTGTTGAGGAGGTTCGTAAGGATCTGCCGCACCCGCAGCTCGTCGCCACAGAGCGCGTCTGGAAGCGTCGGATCCACGTCGATGATGTAATCCAGTCCCTTGCTCTGGGCCTTGAAGAAGATCATGCCGCTCAGGTCGTTCAGCAGGGAGTTGAGCTGGTACGGCGCTTCCACCAGGTCGGTCTGCCCCGCCTCGATCCTGGAGAAATCGAGGATGTCGTTGACTATGGCGAGCAGGTTTTGCCCGGCGTTTTTCACGTCGCCGGCGTACGCGTCGATGTTCGTCAGGGCCTCCCGCACCGTCGTGCCGTCGCCGTCCGCGAGGCTCTGCGCCCGGTGTCCCTCTCTGAGGATCATCTCGTTCATGCCGAGCATCGCGTTGATGGGGGTTCGGATCTCGTGGGACATGTTCGCCAGGAAGTCGCTCTTGGCGCGGTTGGCGCTCTCGGCGCGCACCTTTTCCTCCAGCAGGTTCCCCTGCAGCCGCACAAAGGGCCTCACGATGCTCACCGACAGCAACGCCGCCACGAGCAGCGATATGAGGAGAATGACGAGGTAGCTGACGATGGTGGAGCGCGTCTGCGCCGAAAGCTGGGCGTCGAACCAGTCGGCGGAGAAATCGACGGCAATGATGCCCGCCACATTGCCGGACGAATCCCGGACCGGGCTGTAGGCGCTGTAGAAGGTGCCCCAGGCGTCCGAGTAGGGCACCTCGTCCACCGCGGCCGTCCCCCTGCCCGCGCTGGCCAGCGCGGCGGTGTACTTCACGCTGTCGCCGAAGCCGGCCGGCGTGTACAGGTCGAGATCCATGGTGAATATGAACTGTCCGTCGCCCCGGTCACGGATGCAATAGACATATTCCAGCTCCACGTTGTCGCGAAAGACCGCCAGCGTGTCATAGATATTACGGTAGACGTCGCTGCCGACGTCCGCCTCGGTCAGGGCCTTCAGGTTGTCGCCGTTCACCGAGCCGGAAGCACAATTCGCGATGTCCAGCATGCGCTGTTGGATGGCCTTGCGTATGCCGATCCTGGCCCTGAACACCGAGACGGTGCAGAACAGTATGCTGGTAATGAGCAGTATGGCCTCCACCATCAGTATGATCTTGGTCGAAAGCCTGTTCCCGGACGCCATGCGCCCCTCACCTCCCCGGAGAAAACGAACGAAAAGGAACCGCGGGTATGGCGGTTGATATTTCGAGAATGGCAATATAGCCTATTAACATGATACCGTAAAACAACACACTTTTCAAGGCCATATTCGCGCAACAGCCGGAAATGCCTCTGTATTTATGAAAAAAACCGCACAAACAGAAGGGTCAGATGGCGAAGTAGGTTTATCGCCGCGAAGCAAGTCCTTTGGGATTCGCTTCGCGGCGATAAAGACGCCGCCGGCTGCGTCGCCGTATTGTGCGGTAGCTCCTTGAGCATAAGACTGCGCAGTGTGGCCACCATAGTCCGATTGTATACGCAGGGGATTGTATACGGGGGATGTGGTGGCCACGTCATTACCTGGTCGTTATCTCCACGTCCGGCAGCTCCAATCCTTCATCCTCGCAGAACTTCGCGAGGGTGATAAGGGTAATATGCTCACCAAGCTCGGCGAACTTGGCGCGTTGCGCCTCGGTCAATCTCTCCAGCCATTCCTTCATTGTCAACACCTCCTTGTCGGAAATAATTTATCATGCCCTGTACGGGCTGTCAAACTTGGTCTTGGCCTTCTCAATCGCGACGATGCCGCGCTTCCTTGGCAGAATACATCCGCTTGTCGCCTTCCTGGATGCATCGTTCTATCGTGTCCAGCCCGTTCAGTCGCCTGACGGCGGCGCCCGCGCTGGCCGTCACGGCGAAGGTGCGGTTTTCCTCTTCGCCCAGCCGGCGCAGCGTCGCCTCAAAGCCCTGCACAAAGGCCTCGGCTTGCGCGCCGTTTGCGATAAACACCGTGAATTCATCGCCGCCGGTCCGGGCCGCATAGGCCCCGGAGGGTAAGGCCTGGCGGATCGCATTGCCCACCAGTCGAATGGCATAGTCTCCCGCGGCATGCCCATAGGAATCGTTGATCTGCTTCAGGTAATCTATGTCGATGCACACGAAGGCGACGTCCGTTCCCATCAGGCTCCGCCACACCGGCTCCACCTGCTCCATCAGGCCCCGCCGGTTCAAAAGCCCTGTCAGCATGTCCGTGATGCTGCTCAGCCTGCGCTCCTCATACAGCCGCATCAGCTCGTTCCTGCGGTAGATATTGGCCAGCGCAATGGACAGCAGCGCATTGGTCTGCACGTAGGCCCGGGAAGGTATCTCCCCGGCGTCGTATTTGATGACGCTGTAGCCGAAGTTGTGCCGATGCTGGTGCAGCAGCTTCACATACAACAGCTGCGGCTCGTTGAATCGCTCGGCCATCGGGGGCAGCAGCTTGTCCCGGTCAAAGGGGATCATCGGCATCCCGCCGTCCCGGTGGTCGCGGATCACATGCACCAGGCACGCTTTGTCGCCCTCCTCCCGCATCAGCGCGTCCGGCTCGCCGAACAGGCACAGGTAATGGTCGCGCAATATCGGATTCAAGGCGCGGCGACCGATCATGACATTGTGCAGCTCGGCGAGATCCTCGCAGGCGCCCAGATCGATGCTCATGTTGTTCATCATGGCGTCCTGGTCGTTCGTCAGCTCGATCACGTGATAGGCGTCCTCGCAGGCGCGGCGGAAATAGTTCTCCGAGCGCCTGCCGCAGCCACAGCTCTCGCCCTTTACGAATATGCCCTGCAGGGCGATCCGGGCCTGACCCTTACCCTGCCACCCGCCCCGGATCTGCCGGTCCAGGTGGTTCATGGCCTGAACCACCATGCCCTCGTAGTCCGGTTGCACGGTGGTCAGGCTGGGCACATCCACGCCAAAGTCCGCTATGTTGTCGAAGCCCGTTATGATGACGTCCTCCGGCACGCGAAGGCCGTGCTTCATGACCTCGCGTATCAGGCCCACGGCCATGTAGTCGTTGGCGCAGACGACCGCCTCCGGGCGACGGTCGGGGTCTGAAAAGAAGGCCTCGTAGGCCGTCCCGGCGCAATTTACCCACAGGTTGCCGGGACAGAGGTCGCCCTTCGAAACCGGCAGACCGTGGGCCTGCATCTCCTCCATGAAGACCTCGAGCCGCATGTCCGATTCCGCGTGGCCGGGAAGGCCCTTCTGGAAACAGATGCGCTTCAGGCCGTGGTCCTCGATCAGGTGGCGAATCAGGGGACGGATGGCTTCGTGTTCGTCTGTGTAGACGCAATCAAACCTGTCCGCGTCATAGCGAATCGCCACGACGGGACAGCGGGCCTTTTGGAGCATGGCGTACAACAGCTCTCGGAATTCGCCCTGCTCGTAGCTCTCCGGCACCACGATGATGCCGTCCAGCTTCTCGATGGGGACAAACCGAAAGATGTTCTTCTCCTGATTGTCGTAATCGGTCTCCGTCAGGAAATAGCCGACCGTCGGAAAGACAACGATGTCATAGTCCAGGCGCTTGCCCTCCCGCTCCAGCGCCCTGAAAAAGGCGTTGTCGAATACCTCGAACACCTTTGTTATGAAGACGCCTATGGTCCTGCGCTTTGAAAAGATCATGCTGCCACATCCCCTTTTTTCCGGTCCATATTATACATGAAAAGCCTTTGTTTGTCTATGGGGAACAGAGAGTAAGCGCGAGAATAATACAGGGGGAGGCTAACGCCTCCAAACTGATTCAAAGGTCGAGAACAATATCGTAATGGTTATGAGATTTGCATGTGCCTCTGATACCCAAAAGGGCCTGCTTCGCGGCGAGAAAAGACACTTTTGGCCGAATTGTTGGCCGCTTGATTTAACGGAATGACTGTCATGCCGCTAAATCGGAAGCTCCACGCGGGGATAGCGCGCATCCATGAGGTCCAGCACATCGTAGTCGATGTTGTTCTCCCTCAGCTGGCGCACGAAGGCGGAGAAGTAGGCGTCCTCATGGAAGAACTGCATGAAATTGAGGAAGAAATAGCCGTTAAACACGCTGAGCTCCACGGTCAGAGGAACATGCGTGGAGGGCAGCGCCGTGGAGGGCAGCGCGTTGTAGCCCTGAATATAGAACTCCGCGTCGCCCATGCTGTACTTGCCCACATAGCTGACCGTAGCGGTGATGCAGCGGGAGAGGGACTCCATGCGATGGACGCAGCAATCCTGTCGCGCCCTGTGTCCTTCCAGGCTCTCCAGATGCGCCATGAGGGCCTGATAGTCCCGAATCTCGTCGAGCACCATGTCCTGATCGGACTGCAGCGTCACCATGCCCCTGAAGCACGTGGCCTGCAGGGTGAACGGCAACGCCTTGAGCCTTCCGGTATAGGGCAGTCGCACATCCCCCACCAGGCTCTGATGGGCCAGGGGCGCGCCGAGGGCCCGGCGCTGATTGACGCACATCGCGATGACAGGAGGCTCCTTCGCGTTCGGGTGAAGGGCGTCGATGGCGCGCGCCAGCAGCAGCGCCACGATGGTGGCGGGACTGCCGTCGTTGGAGAAGTTGAAGCGCATGAAGTCCTTCTCCGGTATGCGCATGTTGTAGACCACGCTGTCCGGAACAGGATGGGCAATGCCCGCGTCCAGCAGCTGCAGGGCGGGACGATTCCACTTATCGACGAGGCCCTGATGCTCCGTGCCAAGCGGAATGCGCGCGGGATCGTCCCATTCCTCAGGGGGTATGGGCTCACCGGACAGCCGTATGTCCTCCTGGGAAAATGCCGCGCCGTAGTAGAATGAGCAGTAGTAGTACAGCACCGTCTTGATAAACGGATAGATCCCGCCGCCGTCCGTCATGCCGTGATAGGCATCGAAATGCAGGCTGTTATGCCAGTAGCAAACGACCAGCAGATGGCCCGACGTCTGTTCGCTGCCCAGAATCGTGCGCTCGTTGGTGTTGAGGACCGGAACCGGCGCGGGATTGTACTCAAAGCAAAGGTCATCTTCGCCGTCTGCAATGAGCCGCACCTGAAAGTAGGGGTAGCGCGCCATGGTTTTGTCCACCGCCCTGCGCAGCAGCCTGCCGTCAATCATGTCCTTCAGCTTGAAGGTCAGCCGGAAGGTGTGGGGGTCTGCCGCCGTAGTCTCATACACAGTCCTGAGCTCTGAATACAGCGCGCGCCTTTCCCACCCTTTGACGGTGCTTTTCCACGCTTCCTTATTGACGCTATCAGCCAGTCTGCTGATGTCCCTGGCAATGGTTTCATGAATCCGCATGGCTTCTCCTCCCTCAGATAATATGGAAATCTTTGAAACAGAGGCGCCTGTTCTCCGTGTTTATTTTTTTACGAATGAGCCGAGCCTTTCGGTTTGGCTCTCAAGTGGTCGCAACAGGACTCGAACATCCATGCCAGCGGTGGCGCAGACAGATGGATAAAAACATATAGGCAGAACCTATATCTGTACTGCTACAACTGATGTTTTCGCACAAACGTCCCCACGTGTTTCAAACTGTCACCACACGGACTCGTCATTCATTCAGCGCTTCCCCAAGAAGGAACTGATCAAATCCAGTTACTTCAAGTATCTCTTTGACTTCTGAGTTCACATTCACCATCTTAAAGCTTTCCTTGTTGTTCAGGGCTTTATAGAACATGAGCAGAACCCGGAGACCAGCAGAGGAAATATACCGCAGACTTTTGGCATCGACAACAACAGAAGAGACAGTCTTTCCCTGTGTGATGCGCTCATACTTTTCCAAAAGCTCGGGGGATGTGATCGTATCAAGCCGGCCGGCCAATGCGATGGTCAGTCTTCCCCCTGCCAGCGACAGTTCAGCGCTGAAGTTCTCTGTATCCACCTCTTCCTTCGTTTCCTCTGCATCCGGCGAAAGCGTCATTTTCCACATTTCAATACTTCTGTAGGCTTCGCGCAGTTCTTTTTCTCCCTCGGATTCATTTGTCATGGATATGAGGGAGGGCATCAGGTCGGCGTAGGATATCTTTTCCACATGGAAGCCCATATCCTGCAGGTATTCCACTGCTTTCTGTGTGCCTCCACTAAACAGACTGTTTTGCTTCATCGTCACATCCGCCATCTGGGAGGCTGTATTCATGGAGAATGCCTGAAGGACCTCCGGATTGCTTTTGAGCAGGGTGCCGAAGGTGGCTCCGAAAATAACCTCGTTTGTCATGTCCCCGGTGATCCAGCTGCCACCGAATTCGTGCAGAATACGCTTGACGTTGGCGCACATATAGGACAGCTCTGATTCATTGAAATATCCAAGCAGGCCGTCTGTTGCGATGCAGACCTCACCTTTTACATGGTCCAGCTTACTGCGCATGGAATCATAATTGGTGGCATCTACCCCATGGTACTCCACCAAAGGACTCAATTCAGCAGGGAGGAGTTCCTTCACAATCGCGCCGATTTCATCGGAAACGACCGGAAGGTCAAAACCGATATAATGTTTCCCTTCTTTGGCCATGCTGAAAGCGCGCGGTGTATAGCCGCAGGGAAGATCGATCAGGTTGGGCTTATTCTCCCTGCGGATCATTTCGTTGCTGATTTCATACCTTGCCTCAAGTGCAACCGCATAGCATTTTCTGACGATATCCGGAACCTGATTCTTTTGCGCAGAGAATTGGCTGAAATCCATTTTTCCAACGATGGCAGCCGCATCTCTGTTTCCCGCCTGCGCCAGACAACCGGCGGTTCCTTTTCCGGTGGTATATACCGGATTCACTCTTGCCTGGAATTCTTTCTTGGTATCCATGTATTCCTTCCTTTCATTCATGACTGCTTATTTCAAAACTCAAATCCGAAACAGGAACAGTTCTCTTCCGATCATGCCGGCGCCGTGGCTTCATCTGCCGGCAAACGCTTCTATGCCGCTCATGTTCAACGGTTCCCGGCCCATGATTTCATAGGCGATTCCGATTTCGTCCAGCTCGCCCAGAAACGCCTTAAAATACCCTTTGGAGGCAAAGGTTTGAGCAATGGCCAGGAAGAAGCTGTGGTTGATGCAGGCCACTTCGCAGATGACGTCGTTCGAGCCCGGCTCTGCAATCACATACAGTTCGTCGATGCAGGGATCCAGCGGACCGAACGTGCGGCTGCTGGCATAGGATACGCCGACGCTCCATCTCAGGGACCCGGCGGCCTTCGCTATTATGCCCAGCTTCATCTCCAGGGGCATCTGATCCAGCCGCGCGAACGTCTCCTTGCGCTGCTTGACCACCCAGAGCGCATTCTCGGGCTGTGATTGCAGCATGATCTGCCCGCGGGCGATGGTACAGGCCTTCATCAGATCGTCCAGCGGCCGGTTCTTTGGAAAATCGAGCTCCACCACGTTGGTCAGCATCCGATAGCTGTCGTGATTGCCCAGCACCGCCTTGTGATTGATGGCGACCGAAACGACGACTGTCTTTTCGCTTTCGGGATCGTAGCGCCGCACCGCCCGCGCCAGCAGCACCGACAAAATGGCGTTTGGGCTGCCGTCGTTGTCCCGGCAATAACGCATCAGCTGCGCCTCGGACAGCTTCACATAGAAAATGCGCGGGTTATGATCGGCCCCGTCGCTCAGGCGATAGAAGTCGGGGGTGGCCGACTTTGAATACAGCGGCGCCTGCGCGGCGTCGATATCCAGGCCGGCAAACGGGTTTCCCGCCTTCGATTCTGGAATGGCACGCCGGGCAGGCGGAAGCCCGTCGGGTCGAAGCGCTGCCCGGTCTTGCGAGACAGATACAGATACATCGCGCTCTTGATATAGGGCAGCACCCCCGACCCGTCCGTAAACGAATGGGACGCCTCAAAGGCCAGCCGCTTTCCCTCGTACTTCCAGGCGGCCAGGTGATGATTGGACGCCTGCGAATTCAGGTTGATGGGCGCCCAGGTGTTTCGCACCGTCATCGGCAGCGGGTTCGGCACCAGGACCAGATCATTTCCCCTGAAAGCCGCCCGGACATAGTAATACGGAAACCGCGCCCTCAGCGCCTCCACGACTTCCCGCAGGATGTCGCCGTCAACCGGCTCCTTCAGCACCACGACCACGCCCATGGTGTTGGGATGCTCCGGCGTGGACATGTACAGCATCGGCTCATATAAATCCAGCATTGTCAAAGCCTCCGTGATACTACTCCACCGAAATCATCTGGTCAAAGCCCGTGGTTTCGAATATCTCCCTGACCGCCTCGGAGGCGTTGGTCACCACAACCGCGCCCTGGCCCAGCTTCTTGACGGCGATCATCAGCACCCTCAGGCCCGCGGAGGAGATGTAATCCAGATCCGCTGCGTCCACCTTCAGCGCCGTGATGCCCTCGCTATTGGCGTCAATGACCTCCAGCAGCGCCGGGGCGCTGATGGTGTCGATCCGCCCGTTCACGCGGCAGAGCAGAGCGCCGTTCTTTTTGGCAAAGTCGATGCTCAGGTTCTCCACCTGCTTCGCGCCCTCGACGCCCCGGGAATCGGTGAAGCCCTCGTCCACGGTCATCACCCACAGATGGGAGGCGTTCAGCAGGCCCTTGAAGGATGTCACCCACGCTTCGGGAATCCCGTGGAGCAGCGCAAGGTCATCGTCCTCGCAATAAAACGGCGCCTCCTCCACCCGGAACCCACGGGCTTCCAGGAAGTCGCGCAGCTTTGCCTTTTCCCAGTGCGAGACACCGTCGTTGTAGATATTGGAGGCCGAAATTGCCTGCCTTTTCGCTTCGTTGTAGAGCCTGACCGCGTCGGCGCTGCCCATATTTGCCGTGGAGAAGGCCTCGTAGTCCACGCCCGGATCGGATGAGATCCAGGCCCCGCCGTGGCTCAGCAGGATCTCCCGGACGCCGCCCAGGAACTGCTCAAATTCGTCCGCCGACAGATAGCCCAGCAGGCCCTCGCAGGAGATCAGCACCCGGCCCTTCAGATGGTCCGCCGCGGCCTTCAGCGACGCCGCGTTCGTGGCGTCCCCGCCCACGTAGACGGGATGGCCCTTGCCGATGCCGAGCTTCTCCGCCAGGGCCTGCAATTCCTCGGCGACCACGGGCACATCCACCCCCACGTAGTCGATGCCCGCATTGGCGCAATAAATGGACCGGGGCGTATAGCCGCAGGCGATGTCCAGAAGATTGACATAGCCCTGATCCCGAATATAGCGCGACACGGACGCATACCGGGCCTCCACCGCCAGGGAAGCGCCCGCCATGAGCGCCCTCTGCTGCTCCGGGGTGAGGGGCGATTGGTTGACCTTTCGATTATTCTTCACCAGCTCGTCCTGGGTACCAAGCGCGCCGATGATCCCTTTGGCGTCTTCATTTCCGGCAGAGGCGAGCATGAACAGCGTGCTCTTGGCCGTGAGATAGGTGGGATTCACCATTGAACGATAATCCATGTATATTCCTCCGATTCAGGATTGAACGCTTACTTTTCCCGTGGTCGCGGATTCATTTTACTATTCTAAAATGAATTTTGCAATACGATCACAGCACTTTATTAATTCGGGAAGGGCATCCCTTCAACAAAAATGAGGCTTTTTCAATAGATCATATTTCTTAACTATGCAGTCCTGCGCCCATGTGATAAGGTACTGCCTTCTGCCGAATCTCGCTCAGCTTCTGAGCGTTGACCGCGTTGGTCATGAGATAATCCTCCAGCACCGTCTCCCGACTCGCGCCCAGGGCGAACAGCGCGAGCATCGCGGCGCAGCCCGTGCGGGCATTGCCAATGCCAGGCAGGTCGATGATGTGATTGATCACTTTACCACTCCCCCCCCGGCATCCCTGGACAGCATGGCAGTCCGCCTTTATTCTTCATTGGCCGCCTTTCGAATGTGCAGCCACAAATCCCAGCCGAGATAGGGCTCAGAGAACAAAAGCGCCTCAAGGCATATCATCCGACAGGCCGGGCGAGTGCATGTACCAAAATACCGCGTCCGCCGCATCGCTGATGAGCGCCAGGGTCAGGGATACGAGTTTCTTTATGAGAATATACCTCCTTTGTTATCTCCGGCTGGCCGGCATCAGGGTCGAATCAGAATGCGTCCGTCAGTCGTTCGTCCAGGGCTCTCAGTTTTCCGCACGGGCCCGGGTGGTGACGGTCACGATGAGGTCGGAGAAGTAGGGGGCGGTGATGATGGTGCCCTCGGGCATGTCCGCCTGGCCAAAGTCGGCATAGTCAATGATCTCGTTGATGTGTTCCATGGCTTTGATCTCTTCATCTGACAGCTCCGCTATCCGGGTTTCCATCCGCTTGACGCCCTCTTCTTCGCTCGCGGCGGCGATAAGGTTCGATTCGCTGTTGGTGCGGGTCCAGAACACGGCGTCCGCCGTGCCGGAGGCCAGCGCGGCGGCTCGGCCCATGCTGTCCACGATGACCAGTTCGATGTTCTTGCCGATCCTCCGGCTGATCTCGGCCAGCAGCGCGGTGTTGAAGCCGGCGGGCGTGCCGTCGGCGGCCACGTAGTCCATAGGCGGCAGGGAACCGGTCACGGCCACCCTGATCGTCTCCGCGCCGTCGATCACAGGCATCTGGATGGGACTGACTTCCTCCCCGTTGATGGCCGCGGTGATGTTGTCCTGAATGAGCTGATCCATCTCCTCCCCGGTGATGGAAGTCAAGGCCGCGTCGAACTCGTCCCGCAGGGCCGCGTTTTCCGCCATGAACATGAAGGCGAAGTCGTTGGACAGCAGGCCGTCCCGGGCGATTCTTGCAAAGGTGCTTTCATCCGCTTCATCATGCAAAAACACAACCTGAACCAGCTCGGGGTTGTTGTGGACGAGGTACCGGGCCGTGGAAGCATAGACCTCCATGGAATTGATGGTCCCGGCGTTCAGGGCCATCAGCATGGCGTCCAGGGTATCGAAAAAGGTGACTTCGACAATCGGCTTCTGGCGAAACGGTTTGTCCGCAAGATCCTCCTGCTCCAACTGGTGGACGATATGCATGCGGGCATCGCGGAAGCTCGCCATCTCCGCTTCGCTCACGTTCAGCATGGTCAGCACGCCCAACTCGAGCGTGTAGGTCTCCTCCTCCGCCATCGCGGGCAGCAAGAGCGCGGAAAGCGCCAGCAGCAACGCCAGGGCCAGGGAAACGAGCTTCCTCATGGGGGTCCTCCTTGAAATGTATTTGAAAGGGGCTGTTGAACTAAGAAAAAAGTGCAACAGCTCCCCTTGCAGTGAGGGTTCTTTACGATTCGAATACCGCGCACATCTGGGCAAATCCCCCTTCGCAAAGGCTGCTGTGCCGTAGCCTGTCGGGTCATCGCAGTCCGCTTCCAACGGGCTTCACATCGTCAGATCCATTTCAGGGGTTCTCAGCGGGCCATCATACCTGAGCTCATAGGAAATGCCTCTCTTTTCGAGCGCGCGCAGAAAGGAATCGATGTACAGCTTCTCGCTCCAATCCTGATCGATGGTGATGAAGAAGCGATCCTTCAACGCGGCCAGGATTAACTGAATGCCCTTTCCGTAGGCATCCACATCGTAAAAGACGGATTTAACGTATTCCTCCATCTCGCCGAACGCGCATTGGCCGACATAGCTTACGCCTGTGGTTTCGGCCTTTTTCATGCCGGAGGCCACGATTTGAGCGCCCAGCCGCTTCAGGCAGGTCAGGGGCACGCGCTGGAGCATGGCCAGCTTTGAGCAGTATTTCTTCGTCTGCGCCCGAATCAGATCCGGGTCGGAATTCCTGATGATGATTCCCCGGCACATCGTTCCCTGCGTCTCAAAATCCTGCCTGCGCAATTTGGACGAATAGGGCATATAGATGATGGAATAGGTGCTGGCCATGGAATTGCGCAGGCCGAGGGCCGGGCGAAGGTTGATCGGTATGCCCATGACGATTTCACGCCCGGTATCCGGATGGTTTTCATAGATGGCCTCCGCCATCATCAGCGCGATGGCGGTCACCGGAGAGCCGTCATAGGAGGAGCAGTACTTCATCAGCTCCGCCTGGGGCACCTCGATTTTCACGCTCCACCGCCTGTCGCGGGCCATGCGCACCCGGCCGAGCTTGTCCAGCTTCATGGTGCGGGGAATCGGTCTCTGCAGGGGGAAGGCCCCCGTGAGCCGCATCCCGGAAGCCTTCTTGTAAAAATCGAGGTAGGCGTCGCAGTATTCCTCCGGATCGATGGCGTCGTCGGGCATCGCCACGTCCGGAACCTCCAGCTGCCTTTCATAGCGCAGGCAGCAATAGTAATACAGCAGGGCCTTGGACAGCCTGTAAACGCCCATGCCGTCCATCTGCCCGTGATAGAAGTTGACGTATATCCTGTTTCCGAGATAGGAAAAGGCGATCAGCTGGTGATTGCTCGACGCGCTGTTGAGGGCGATCGCGCGGTCGGTCTCCGCCACCACCCACGGCGCGGGATTATTGACATAGTAATACTCGCGCATGTTTCTGCGAAGCGTGACCTTCAGATATTGAAAGCGCCGCTCAAGACTGTCCACCGCCTTGCGAAGGAGCGCCCCGTCCACCGCGTCCCGCATTTCATAGGTGCCGCGAATGGTGAAGGACAGATCCTTTGTCAAACCATAGCAATCCGATGCCCCGAATATTTTGATTCGCTGCTCCATGTCATATGCCCCGCCTTGTTGCTTCGTTCTTCTGGTCGTCATATTTGTCCACAAATATGATAGAATTTTATCACAAGGCATTGAAGGTGTCAATGACCATCCTCTTTGCCGCGTTCGATTTTACAGCGTAGGGTGTTACCATTCACCCCTGCGATGAATTGTCGTAGCGGCGAGCATTGCTCGCCACAGGCATGTATGGCGAGCAATGCTC
>JAZTZK010000096.1:0-2277 GCA_045637485.1 Clostridia bacterium | reverse complement strand
GACTGCCCCGTGATCGCGGTGCCCACCTCCGTGGGCTACGGCGCCAGCTTTGGCGGCGTGTCGGCGCTGCTGTCCATGCTGAACGCCTGCGCCAGCGGCATATCGGTGGTAAACATCGACAACGGCTTCGGCGCGGGCTACCTGGCCAACCGAATCAACCGAATGAAGGGGATTGACGAAGCATGAGGACGCTTTACATCGAATGCAACATGGGCGCGGCGGGCGACATGCTGATGGCCGCGCTGAGCGAGCTGCTCCCCGATCCGGAGGGCTTTATGGCCCGCATGAACGCCCTGAACCTTCCGGGCGTGCGCTTCGAGCGGAAAAGGGCGGAGAAGTGCGGCGTCACCGGCACGCACATTTCCGTGACGGTGGATGGGGAGGAGGAGCACTCCCACGACGTAGACAATGGGGAATGGGGAATGGGGAATGAGGAATCAAACAGCCATGAGCATGCCCACGACCACGGTCATACCCACGATCATGAGCATACCCACGACCACGGTCATACCCACGATCATGAGCATACCCACGACCATGAGCATACCCACGACTACGGACATGACCATGAACACCACCATCATCATTCCTCCCTCCGGGACATCCATGCCATCATCGACGGCCTTGACCTGCCGGAGGGGGTGAAGGCGGACGCCCGGGCGGTGTATATGCGCATCGCCGAGGCGGAGTCAAAGGTGCACGGTCATCCGGTGGATCAGATCCACTTTCACGAGGTGGGGGCGCTGGACGCCGTGGCCGACGTGGTGGGGGTCTGCGCGCTGATGCGCGAGATCGCTCCCGAGCGGGTGGTGGTATCGCCGGTGCACGTGGGCAGCGGCCAGGTGCGCTGCGCCCACGGTGTGCTGCCGGTGCCGGCGCCGGCCACGGCGCTGCTGCTTCAGGGCGTGCCTGTCTACGGCGGCGCGATCCGGGGCGAGCTGTGTACGCCCACCGGCGCCGCGCTGCTGACCCACTTCGCGGACGACTTCGGCGCGATGCCCGCCATGACGCTGGACCGGGTGGGCTACGGCATGGGCATGAAGGACTTCCCCTGGGCCAACTGCGTCCGGGTGCTGTTGGGCGAGACCCGTGAAACCCCGGACAGCGCGGTGGAGCTGCGCTGCAACCTGGACGACATGACCGGCGAGGCGATCGGCTTTGCCGTCCGCCGCCTCAGGGAGGCGGGCGCGCTGGACGTGTGGACCCAGGCCATACAGATGAAGAAGGACCGCCCCGGCACGCTGCTGTGCTGCCTGTGCAAGCCGGAGCGGGAGGCGGAATTTGTCCGGCTGATGCTGAAGCACACCACCACCATCGGCGTGCGTTGCCAGACCTTGCGCCGCTATACCCTTGAGCGGGAGGCCGTCACGCTGGATACGCCCTGGGGCCCCGTTCGCGCCAAGCGCTCCCACGGCTACGGCGTGGACCGTGTCAAGCCCGAATTCGACGATCTGTCCGAAATCGCGGAACGGGAAGGGCTTTCGGTCAGGGAAATATCCGTCGTTACTGATTGACAGGAGACAGTAGCTTCTGGTATTATGTAGACAGCCACAATATATGAAGGAGGCAGGACGACATGAAAAAACGGTTTGCGACTGTACTTGTGCTGTTGATGGCGCTGGTGCTGGCTGTGGGTGCTGTTCCCGCGACAGCGGCGGCCAAAAAAGCCAGTATCATCACCGAAAAGCTGTATTCCTACAGCGGCATGTATCTCATTCAATTGAAGAACTGGACCTATGACGAGGAGATCATTTCCGTAAAATCCAACAATTCCAAGGTTCTCAAGGTCATAGACAAGCAATTCTGGCGTGTTGAAGTAAAGGCCGCCGGCAAAGCGAAAATCACGATCAGGTACAAGCTGAACGACGTAGACTATACGACCTCGGCCACCTTTACCGTTGTGAAATACCCTTCGCCCATCAAGCGCCTCAGTGTGGACGGCAAGGCCGTCAGTCTGAAGGGGAATGACAGGGTGGCGTATGACTATTGGCCGGAAGTGGACGAGGCAAAAGTAAACGTGACCATCAACATGATACCTGCTTCCGGCTGGACAATTTCCCGAATCAAGGCTTACCAGTACAACGCCTATAAGAATTCGAACGTACACTATGCCTTGACCGTCAAGAACAACAGGCGGTTTACAGTCAAGCGCAACTACGAGGCTGTCGTGACCTATGTCCTGAAGAACAAAAGCGGCGATACTTTCAAATACACAATCACAGTCCGCCGCCCAGGCGAATGACGAGTCTGACACGCAGGAACCCCGCGCATTGCGCG
>JAZTZK010000095.1:0-18520 GCA_045637485.1 Clostridia bacterium | reverse complement strand
ACTGCTATGCGCCGCGCATGTCCGCCGGGGAGCGCGAGAACCTGCGGGCAGCATGGCGAAAGGCGATCGAATATGAATTACGTCAAAAATCTGCACAATCACTTTACACAGCCGCCCAGGCTGGTTCCGGCCGGGGGCGTGGACGTCTCCGGGGGCGGCCGGTGGCGCGTCTGGGCCCACGCGGGCACGAAGATCGACGCGCCTGTGCTCGGTAACGGCGATATGCTGGTCGCCTTTGCCGGGCCGCCCCGATGGCCCCAGTTCTGGCTGACCACTAACGATTTCTGGCAGATGACCTCCAATCCCAACTACGAGTTCTTCCATGACAACGGCGTGGCCAAACGAGAGCCGGCAGTGGCGCTGGGCAGTCCCCGGCCCCTGGGTCGATTGGTGTTCGATATTCCCCAGCTGGCGGATGCCACCTATGATGTGAAGCAGACCTTTGAGGATGCCACCACCCATGCCACCTTCGCGCTGGCGGACGAACGGGCACTGCATATCGACAGCTGGGTTGCGGCGAGGGAAAATTTGCTTGTGGTGACCTTTACCGGGAACCTGGAGTGCGACCTGTCCTTTGAGCTCCTGTTTCCCAACGAGCCGGGCAAGGGCTGCGACGATTACGTGGACTGCATGGGGGATTGCGAGGACGACGAACCGCTCGCCGGGACGTTCAAGGGACTCGTGGGCGGAAAACCCCTGCAGGTGCGCAACGTCAGCCGGGGCGTCGCCTGGGGCTGGCGGGAGTTTTCGGACGGCGTGGACGTGCCGACCCGGCTGGCCTACGGCGCTCGATTCCTGGGCCGGGAGGAGACTCACGCCCACCTTCGCCCCGGCGAGCGGATAGAATGCGTCGTCGCCCTGCGAAGCTGGGCCAAGACGGCACGGCCCGTGGAATATGCCCGCTCCCGCGCCCGTTGGATCACCGGTAACGATTTGGACGGATTGCGCGCGGCCCATGAGATCTGGTGGCGTGACTTCTGGAATACCTCCGGTATCCGGGTGGACGACGCCCAGCTGATGACCCATTATTATCTGTCCCAGTACATGCTGGCCAGCCTCTCCAGGGATCCGGACTATCCACCGAACATACTGGGCATATCCACATTCGACCGCATGGCCTGGAACGGAAATTACAAGATCAATTACAATCATCAGTCGCCCTACCTGGGGTTGTTGGCGTCCGGCCACTTTGAACAGTCCGATCCCCACGACGCGCCCTATCTGGCCATGCTCGACATCGGCCGGGAGATGAGCCTGCGACTGTTGAAGCATCCCGGCGTCTATCTGCCCCTGGGCCTGGGGCCTGTCGGCATGGTCAGCGAAGCGCTGCTGTTGCACATGAAATCCCCGGCGGTGCACGGCGCGCTGAACATGCTGCTGCGCTGGCGGCTTTCCATGGACAGGGATTATCTGTTGAAGGTCTATCCGTACCTGAGCGCCGTGGCGGAGTTCTGGGAGCATGATCTGGTGGAACGGGACGGGGTGTTCCACGTGGTGGACGACGGCATGCACGAGCGGGTCACCCGCGATGTATTGGAAAACGGCGTGCCCGAGGATCCCGCCAACACGCTGGGCTACCTGCGCGGCTTCTTTGCCGATATGATCGATGCCAGCGAATGGCTGGGGGTGGACGGGGCGCGCAGGGATACATGGCGGGACATTTTGAAGAAGCTGGCCCCCTATCCGGTGGGCACGATCGGTGAAATAGAGGATAATCCGACGCTCTGGAACGAGGGCAGGCTTACCGTGCAGGCGCTCTTGCCCGAGGCCATGAAGCAAATGCCCGTTTTCCTGAACGAGGGCAAGGGCGGCAAGTGGTCGCTGAACTTCCCCGGAAACGTGATGCAGATCTATCCCGCAGGCGCCATCGGCCTGGATTCACATGCTCAGGAGCTGACTGTGGCGCGCAATACCGTCGCGGCGCTGTCTGAGATGGAGCGCGCGCTGGCAAACAGGGAGAACGCCTCTGACCAGGTGATAGCCAGCGGCGCCTGGAACGCCACGAATCTGGGATGCCTGTTCTTTCCCGCGGCGGTTCGCGTGGGCTACGATCCGGAGTGCATACTGCGGGAATTGAAGGACAAGCTCACAAAAACAGGCATGCCCAACGGGTTTGTGAAGGGCAATCCCCACGGCATTGAGAACCTTTCCACTGTGCCCAACACGCTCCAGGAGATGATGCTGCTGTCCCATCAGGGCACGATAAGGCTGTTCCCCGTATGGCCGAGAAAGCTGATGGGCAACGCCGCTTTCTTTGGATTGCGCGCCCGGGGCGGCTTCGTGGTGGACGCGACGCTGCGGGAGGGCGAGGTGTCGGAGGCTCGCGTATCCTGTCCTGTGGGTGGACGGCTGAGATTGGAAAACCCGTGGCCGAAGCGGACTGCGATGGTCAACGGCGTGGCGCTTGAAGGGGACGCGCTGGAAATCGATACACAACCCGGCGACATCCTGGAGATTTGCGCACGGTGAAGGGCAGCATACGGTTACCATTCACCTTTCAAGCCGATTGGCACATATCCGTAGCGGTTCGCCGCAAGGGTGAATGGTAACATCATACGTGCGCCTGCGCCGCTTTGATTCAACAAATACTTGACATATGGGGACAATACCGTTATAATATGAAACGAAACTTGTGTGATATGCTGTATTTGTGATCAGAACAAGTTGAGCAATATGAATAGGAGGATGCCGTTTATGAGGAAGACCATCATCGCCCTGTTGCTCGTGGCAGCCATGCTGTGCGCCATGCCGGCCTTTGCTGAAAAGGCGGAGGGCTGGAACAATGTCAATGCGGAAGGCTACCAGTATCCCGACTACAGCGGAAAGACGCTGTCGCTGATGTGGTGGGGCTCCGACACCCGCGCCCGCATGACCGAGGAGGTCATCCACCTGTGGGAGGAGAAGACCGGCGCGACCGTCGAATTCGAGTATTATGACGGCGGCACCTACTGGACCCAGTTCCAGGCCAAGATGGCGGCCAACGACCTGCCCGACGTATTCCAGATGGGCAACAACTGGCTGACCTACTACGACACCATCGAGCCCCTGAACGCCTGGATCGAGGATGGCACCATCGATACCACCGCCATCAGCCCGGCGATGCTCGCCACGACCATCAACCAGGCCAACGGCGACGTGACCGGCATGTCCAACGGCACCAACGCCCGCTGCTTCGCGTACAACCCGGCGATCTTCGACGAGGCTGGCGTTTCCTATCCCACCGAGAACTGGACCTGGGACGACTTCGCCGACGCGGCTCGCAAGATCCATGAGGCCACCGGCAATCCTGCCGTCACCACCCTGGAGTACAACTCTCTCGCCTTCTCTACCGTTACCCAGTGGAAGGAGGGCTATAACTTCTACGCCATGGACGGCTCCGACTTCGCCTTCAACGGCGACACCGAGCCCCTGGCCTACATCTTCGAGCTGCTGACCACCCTTCAGAAGGAGGGCGCCATTGCCGATTACGGCATCCAGAATGAGATCGGCCAGAACATCGAAGCCGACTGGATCGCCTTCGGCGACGCCGGCATTGTCATGCTGTCCTCCAACCAGTTCCAGGCGCTGAGCAATGTCGCGAGCGAGAGCGGCATCACCCTCGAGCTGGCCACCATCCCGCGCGTCTACGCCGACGGCCAGAGCGGCATGGTCGTGCGCTCCAGCCAGGAGATGAGCATGTGGAAGGGCTGCGAGGACAAGGAGATGGCCGCCAACTTCATGAACTTCTTCGTAAACAGCATCGAGGCCAACCGCATCCTGAACTGCGAGCGCGGCGTTTCCATCAACAGCGACGTGCTGGCCGCGCTGAAAGCGGATACCGAGCTGACCAATGAGGTGACCGCAAAGGTCTACACCATCATCGACCTGATCGGCTCCATGCCGGACGCCGCGAACTCCAGCCCCGCGGAGCCCGCCGCCAACGAGGAGATTTCCGACGTGCTGAAGAAGACCTATTTCCAGGGCCTTGCGGAGGGCAAGTTTGCCAGCGCGCAGGAGGCCGCAGACCAGTTCTGGGCCGAGGCGCAGGAGATTTGGGCCAAGTTCTGACAGGCGTGATTTCCCGGTGACACGATAAGCGACCGCAGGACGCTATGAAACGACGTTTCACGGCGTCCTGCGTATTTCAAAGGAGGACAAGCGATGCAAGCTGAAACACAGAGGCGAAGGGGCAGCTTTCTGCACAATGAAAACGTCGTCGGCTACCTGTTTGCCGCGCCGTTCATCATCAGCTTTTTGTGCCTGACGTTGGTTCCCATGGCGCTGTCCCTGTATTACTCATTTTGCAATTACAAGATCGCGGCCCTGCCGGAATGGATCGGCATAAAAAACTACGCCAACCTGCTGAAGGACGGGACCTTTGGAAACTCCCTGCTGGTGACACTACAGTATGTCGTCATCGGGGTGCCGCTGAAGCTGGTATTCGCGCTGCTGGTGGCCATGCTGCTGACCCGCCCCACCAAGGCGCAGGGGTTTTACCGGGCGGTCTACTACATTCCTTCGCTAATCGGCGGCTCGGTGGCGGTTGCGCTGGTGTGGAAGCAGCTGTTCGGCAGCCGGGGCCCCGTGGTCAGCCTGATCAAGACCCTGGGCGTGCCCAACTTCAACTTCTTCGGCTCCACCACCTGGGCCTTTCTGCCCCTGGTGCTGTGCAACGCCTGGCAGTTCGGCTCTTCGATGCTGATCTTCGCTTCGGGCCTGAAGCAGATCCCCAAGGACTACTATGAGGCCGCGGAGATCGACGGCGCGGGCGCGGTGAAGCGGTTTTTCAAGATCACGCTGCCGATCCTGTCGCCGATCATTCTGTTCAACCTGATCATGCAGCTGATCTCCGGCTTCATGACCTTCACACAGGCGCAGATCATTACCGACGGCGGTCCGAACTACGCCACCAACTATATCGCGTTGAACATCTTCAAGGAGGGCTTTTCCTTCCAGCACATGGGCTATGCCTGCGCCCAGAGCTGGGTGATGCTGCTGATCATGGCCGCCGTGACGGGCATCATCTTCAAGACCTCGTCCCACTGGACGTTCTATGAGAGCTGAGGTGATGGGCGTGGAGAAGCGCAGAGCAATCAACAATGTGATCTATCACGTGTTCGTCATCGCGTTTGGGCTGCTGATGATCTATCCGGTGCTGTGGATGATACTCTCTTCGTTCAAGATGAAGAGCGAGATATTGGGTACGAACGCGCCGTTCTTTCCGAGCAAGTGGGTCTTCCAGAACTATCCTGACGGCTGGCGGGGCAGCGGCAGCCTGACCTTTGCCACCTATTTCAAGAATTCGATCGTCGTCTCCTGCCTTGGCACGCTGGGCACGGTGATCTCCTCGGCCATGGTGGCCTACGCGCTGGCCCGGGTGAACTTCAAGGGGCGCAAGCTCTGGTTTACGGCCATGATCATGACCATGCTGCTGCCGGGCCAGGTGCTGATGATTCCCCAGTACATCATCTGGAACCGGCTGGGCCTGGTGGGCACCTTTGTGCCGCTGATATTGCCCAAGTTCCTGGGCTGGCCCTTCTTCATCTACATGATGATGCAGTTCATACGCGGCCTGCCCAGGGAGCTGGATGAGGCGGCCATGATCGACGGGTGCAACAAGTATTCCATCTTTGCCAGGATCATACTGCCGCTGCTGGGTCCGTCGATCATCACCACCATCGTCATATCCTTCTACTGGATCTGGGACGATTACATGGGGCCGCTGCTGTACCTGTCGAAGCCCGCGCTGTATACGGTCTCTTTGGCCATAAAGGGCTTCGCGGACGCCCAGGGCACAAACTTCGGTCCGATGTTCGCCATGTCGACGCTGTCCCTGATTCCGGTGTTCCTGCTGTTCCTGTTCTTCAATCGCTACCTGATGGACGGCGTGACCGCGGGCGCGCTGAAGGGATGATCGCGCTTACAATGGCTGCATAAGTCTGGACAGCACGCTGTCCAGGCTCTTTTCATCGACAAGTAGCAGCACCCAGTCCTCCCGGGCCTCCTCCCGGTCGGCGGGGGGATCAAATCGCCCGCCGACCGGGACGGCGAAGGCGCTCACCCCGCCCAGCTTCGGGCTGTACCAGAAGGCGGCGGGGCGGAAGGGCAGCGCGTCCAGATGTATCCCAAAGGGCCTGGCGGTATAGGTGTAGACCGCGAGAGCCACGGGGGTCAAAAAGCACAGGTTCCGGGCGTCCTCCATGCCGCTGTCGTCTTCAAGGAGCGCCTGGTCGTTGCGGCCCTCCTGCCATGAAACGGCCTCCATCAGCCTGCGCAGGTGGATCATCTGAAGGCTGCCGGGGGCGTGCAGCGCCACGTCCCAGTGCTGGCGGACGCCGAAATCCGGGGCGCCATGACCGTCCCAGAACTGCATGATGGCGTTGTGACCGTAGGTGAAGCCGGCGGCGCCGGCGAGCAGGCTCCACCAGGCGTAGCGCCGCACCTCGCGGTCGGTCCAGTAGGGCTTCGACGGGTCGTGCAGGCCGTGGGGAATCTCCTCGTAGGAGGGCTCGCCGTCCAGCGTGGGCTTATCGTCCCGCTCCAGATCCCGGAATACGTAGAGGTAGTTTTCCTCGCCCATCCATTCCTCGTCGCTGACCGCGTTGTCATCCCAGGCGCCGAGGGTACGTTGGCCGCGATCCCGATGGCCGGACTGGAACATGTGGAAATCCAGCCAGTCCGCCCCGGTGAACCACTGGGATGAGGAGCAGCGCCCGAAGGGATGGAAGCCGATCAGACGATCCGGGCAGCGTCCGCGCCCTAAAGGACTTGCTTCGCGGCGCAGCGCGCGGGCAAGGACCTCAAAGGTCTGCGGCGCGGCACTGCCGCGGACGTCGCCCCCCAGCAGCCAGATCACATTATCATACCCGCCCAGCCGTTTGGCCAGGAATTCCCCGTAGATTGCGGCGTTTTCCGGGTTCAGCGAACCGTCCTGGGCGAAGCAGCCCCAGCAGGGCAGCAGCGCCATCACCAGGCCCAGCTCACCGGCGAGGCGAATCGCCCGCTCGACGTGCGCCCAATAGGCGGAGCCTTCATCGGGGCGGGCAAAGTCGTCATTGACCAGTGCGCGAGCGCCGTCCGGAGAAGCATAGCCCTTCTTGTGGACCAGCGTGGCCTGTATGACCGTAAAGCCCTTGAGCGCCCGGTTCTTCAGGTAGGTTTCAATCTGCCCGTCGTCCAGCTTCTGAAACAGCAGCCAGGCGGTATCGCCCAGCCAGAAAAAGGGCTTTCCATCCCGAAGGAAGCCCCGCTTGCGCGCATTGAGGGTCAGCATATTTGTAACCTCCCGGTGAGTTCGCAGTGTGTGAAATGCTATTCGATGGCCGCGGTGCGGCGCGGCGTCCCGGATTCATCGGTGACAACGCGGACTCCGCAATTCCCGGCGAAGACCTCGCGCCCGTCGGCAAGAGCGACGGCCTTCGCGCCGTCGGATTCGAGGCGGTAGTCGTGCCCGTTCCAGTGGACGTGACAGGCACAGGCCAACCCGCCGCACAGGCTGAAGCGCACCTCGCCCCCGCGCAGCCCGATGCCCCAGAGGCGTTCGATAAAGCCCAGGGCGGACAGCAGCGACGGCCCGTAGCCGTCCTGAAACGGCTCTTCAGAGTTTGGCGGGATTGGCGCATGGGAGTATAGCCCCACCCGGGAGGGCGCTCCGGTGAAGGGGTCGAACTGCTGGGTAAAGGCATAGCCGCCCTCTGCGATGGCGCGCAGGAAGCGGTGACCCAGCTGTGTGACCAGCCTCTCGTAGCCGTAGCGCTCGAGGGCGTGCATGGCCCGCTGGAAGGTCAGCCCTTCGCACTGGCCGCTCCAGTTGTTCTCAGGGGCATTGCGGAAGGCGGGGTCGTTCGCGGCCACGCTGGGCAGGGGCAGAGGCGTCCAGAACTCCGACGGATTGAGCAGGTGCTCCTGAACAAAGCGATCCGCCATGTCGCGGGAAATGCTGCCCCAGTACATGCAGCGCAGCGTATTGTGGCACAGCACGTCCACGGTTCTTCCGCCCTGGTCCCGGTCGTACAGGGCGCCGCGACGCTCGTCCCAAAGCGTCCTGCGGAGGGTCGCTGCCACCGCGTCCGCGGCCCGCTGCCAGCGATCCGCGTCGCCTTCTGCGCCCCGAAGTCTGCTGATTTGCGCCAGGGTATCCCGGCAGGAAAAGGAATAGGAGGTGACGTCCATGGAGGCCATGGGAACCACCGAATAGCCCCGGGGAGGCGCATCCTCCGGCCACCAGCAGGGGGCGTCGCCGTAGCGCAGGGCGTTGTCCTCGCCGGTATCGTAGACGCAGAAGGAGGACAGCAGCCCGTCCGTGCCGAGGGCGCGGGTCTTCCACAGCCAGGCGTCGAAGCGGGCCAGGCAGTCCGCGAGGGCATCCAGCCAGTCCGGATCGCGGCCCAGCAGGTAGTACAGGTTCAGTGCCGGATCGGGGAAGCAGAAGCCCTGTAGCTTGTCGAACTGGGGCACGACGTGCCCGTCGAGGCACTGGATCGAACCGGGCAGCCGTCCGTCCGCGCGTTGATGGCGCATGAACAGCAGGCTGTTGTTGACGGCGGCGGTCAGGTCGCGCAGGGCGTACATCTCGCCGCCCATGGGCTGGGTCTCCAGCCAGATCTTCCCATAGCCGCCGCCCTCCACCAATACCCGATCCCCGGCGAAGTCGGCGAGATTCAGGCGGCACCTGCGCTCCGCCTCGTCATAGATTTTCTGAAGCTGCGGATTCTCGCAGGAAAAGGAACAGCGCACATCAGGCAGCATGACAGCACTCCTTTCAGGACAGGACCATTGTCCTGTTATCAACACCCTCTGACCTGCAGCCGCCCCTCGCGTTCCTCCAGTGGGAAAAAGCGGGGCCGCTCCTTCAGGTGTTCGTTGGGACTGTGCAGCGCGAGGTACAGACCGCCGTCCGGCCCGCGGAACACCATGCCGTGGCCGCCGTTCTGCATGAACAGGGGCGTCACCTGTCGCCAGGGACCTTTGATGCCGCCGCTTTCAGAGCGGGCCTGGGCCTGGGTGTAGCCGCTTTCTGAGAAGCTGGCCCAAAGGCAGACCAGGCTGCCGTCGGCCAGCCGCCACAGGAAGGGTCCGTCGGTGACGAAGCCCGTTATGCCCGAGGAATGGCGCATGCGCTTGCACCAGGCGGCTTCCGAGGCGTGAAACAGCACGGTGGGCGGCCCGGCGGAGGCGCGGAGGTCCGCTGTCAACGGCATCGCGCAGACTGTGCCGTCTCCTGCCTGCACCCATTCATGACAGAATACCATCCAAGGGCGGCCCTCCTCGTCCGGATGGAGCGTGCCGTCCAGGCAATCCCAGTCCCTCGGGGTCACAGGACCGTCCGACCAGGGCAGGAAGGGGCCGAGGGGCGAAGCTGCGCGGAGGATGGCGGTGCCCCGGCGACGTCCGTTGCCCCTGAAGGAGGCGAGCATATAAAACGCGCCGCCGTGTAAATGGACCTCCGGGGCCCAGTAGTCCCTGTCAGCCCAGAAGCTGCCGTCATTGTGAAAGACGACTGTGGGCCCGGACCATGCCGACAGATCGGCGCTTACGTAGACGTCGAAGCCGTCCGCCGGTCCCCAGCAGGTTGCGCCACGGGTGCCGTAGAGGTAGAAGCGGCCTTCATGGTTGAGAACGTAGGGGTCGCGAAGGTTGATTTCTGACAGCTTCATGGGTTTTCCTCGCATCGTCAATTGGTAATCGTTCCGATTCTATTCCAATATACAGCATACGTGCTCGAAACGCCATTTCTGAAATGTTACAATAGTAATATAATATGAGGCGTTCACCGCCGCCGGCCCTGCCTGTGCTTCGGAGACGGTATACATGCTTGCGGTGGTTCTGTACTGCACGAAGCAATATTCTTCACGGTAAATCAACGCGCCCCTCTATTTCAACTCTGTGTCGGTTCCAGCAGGGCTCGGCAAGGATATGCCCTGCAAAAGGCTATTTGTAAATGAACTATAAATATTTCCTCCTTTTCGTTGTGCAAATTCCGCCCTTGTGCTATAATGCATTTCGATATCCCACGGTCGTGAGGATGACGAAATGGAGGCAATGCATATGAATATGAAGAGACTGCTGTGTTTGGTTCTGTCCATGCTGGTTGCGCTGAGCGCGATGGCGATGGCGGAAACGGGTGACGATCTCCAGGCTCAGCTGGACGCGGCCAACGCCCAGGTGGCAGAGCTGGAAGCCCTGGTGGCGCTCTACAAGCCCTTCTACGAGAAGCAGGTCGTGGCTGAGTTTGGCGAGGATGGCATCATCTGGCTCGACGACGCCATGAAGGAGTACGAGGCCGCGGCCAACGCCTACGCCCAGTACGGCCTGTCCATCGACGACTATGCCGACGACATCAAGGAGGATATCCTGAAGTCGCTGGTGAAGAACGCCGTCATCGACGCCAAGGCCGCCGAGCTGGGCCTGAGCCAGCTGGACGACGAGACTCTCGAAAAGCTGCAGGCCGAGGCCGCCGAGACCTTCGAGAACTACGTCAACTCCTACAGGAGCTATTTCGCCTCGGAGGACGCCACCGACGAGGAGGCCCGCGCGCAGACCCTCGCCGCGCTCGAATCCTATGGCCTGACCCAGGATGCCCTGGTCGAGCAGACCATCGAGGGCTATGTGGACGAGCAGCTGTACAACCTGGTCACCGCCGACGTGGCCGTCTCCGACGAGGACATCCAGGCAAAGTACGACGCCATGGTCGCCGAGGCCCAGGAGAGCTACAGCGACGATTACGGCTTCAACAACGCCCGCAACAACGGCGAAACCATCGCCTGGAATCCCGAGGGCTATCGTGCCGTCAAGCATGTGCTGATCAAGTTTGACGACGATCAGGCCAAGCAGTACAGCGAGCTGCACAGCACCCTGGACAGCCTGAACGCCGAGCTGAAGGCCTTGGACGCTCCCGCTGAGACCGCGGCGCCCGCTGAGGGTGATGAAGCGCCCGCGGAGGATACCGAGGAGACCCCCGAGGTGACGCCCGAGCCCACTCCCGAGCCCCGCAGCCGCGAGGAGATCCAGTCCGACATCGGCAACATCGCCACCGAGATCGAGGCCCTGTACAGCCAGCTGCTGCCCCAGGCCCAGCAGGTGATCGACGAGTTCAACGGCGGCGCCGACTTCGACAGCCTGATCGAGAAGTACAACGCCGATCCCGGCATGCAGAGGGAGCCCACCGCCACGAACGGCTATGCCGTCTCCGCGAACTCCACCACCTGGGACCCCGCCTTCACGGAAGGCGCCATGTCCATCGAGGCCGTGGGTCAGATCAGTGGCCCTGTCTACGGCCAGAACGGCATTCATGTGATCTACTACCTCAGAGACATCACCCCCGGCCCGGTGGCCCTGGAGGACATCGTCGACGCCGTGAAGGACGCCGCCCTGCAGGAGAAGACCTCTGAAACCTACGACAGCCAGATCGACGCCTGGATCGAGGAAGCCAATCCGGTCTATCACGTGGACCGGTTCTGATCCATTGGAATCAAGCGCATCCGCCTGTTTTCGGGCGGGTGCGTTTGATTTTGGCGGCAGATGTGCTATACTGTTGAAAAACAAAAAGGAGCTTTCCATGCGCATACTACTGATCGAAGACGAAAAAAATCTGTCTGCGGCGGTGTGTCGGCTGCTGCAGCAGGAGCGCTTTGTGGTGGACCCGGCGTATACCGGGCCGGAGGGGCTGGACTGCGCGCTGACCGGCGTCTATGACGCCGTGATATTGGATGTGATGCTGCCGGGGATGGACGGCTTTACCGTGCTGGAGCGGCTGCGGGCCGAGGGGATCAGGACGCCGGTGATGATGCTCACTGCCCGGGGCGATCTGCAGGATCGAATCCGGGGATTGGAGGGGGGCGCGGACTACTACCTGCCCAAGCCCTTCCAGATGGGGGAGCTGGTGGCCTGCCTGCGGGCGATCACCCGACGGGGCGACGGCGCGCCGGTGATGAGCCTGTCCTTCGGCGGCATATCCCTCTCGGAGCGGGAGGGCAAGCTGCAAAACGACGCCACAGGCCAGTCGGTGAAGCTGGGGGCGAAGGAATACCAGCTGATGGAGGTATTCCTGCGCAATCCCGGTCAGATCCTGCCCAAGGAAACTCTCATCGAGCGGGTGTGGGGCTACGACAGCGACGTCGAGTACAACAACCTGGAGGTCTACGTGTCCTTCCTGCGCAAGAAGATGTATTTTATCGGCGCGCAGGTGAAGCTGAAGGCCACCCGGGGCCTGGGCTACAGCCTGGAGGAGAGCCATGATTAAAACCCTTCGACGCCGCCTGACGCTGCTGGTGGCCTGCGTGCTGGCGGTGGTGACGGTGGGCATCGTGCTGTCCATCCGCGCAGTCAACCTGCGCAACATCGACAGCTCGGCCCGTGCGGCGCTGGCAGTGCTCAGCGAAAATCGGGGACAGCGCCCGGGTCAGGCCCCGGAGGCGCCGCCATGGCAGCCAGACGGCGATTCAACCGGTAGCGGTGGCAACCTGCCGCCACAGGGAGAACCCGGCGCGACGGGCGTCACCCCGCCCCCCAAACCCGAGGGCGATTCAACCCCGCCCCAGCGGCCCGGAATCGACATGCCCGGAGGGAATTCCCTGGCCAGCCTGTCCAACGCCTACACCATCCACCTGGACGGCGACGGGGCCGTCACCGAGTGGACCAGCGACCGCTCGGACCTGTATACCGACGCGCAGGTCGAGGCCATGGCCCAGGCTGTGGTGGCGGCGGGGAACAGCGAGGGCCGCATCGGCACCCAATACTACCGCATCATCGACGATGGGGAGGGCGGCGCGTCGCGGCTGCTGATCGTGCTGGACGCCCGCCTGGAGTTCCTCTCCGCCGAGCGCATGCTGCGCGCCGCGGCGCTGGTGGCGGCGCTGGCCGGACTGGTGCTGGCCGCGGGAGCCTGGCTGCTCATCCGCAGGATGCTCCAGCCGGTACAGGCCTCCTTCGACCGGCAGAAGCAGTTCGTCTGGGACGCCAGCCACGAGTTCAAGACGCCCCTGGCGGTCATCTCCGCCAATGCTGAGCTTCTGTCGCGGCAGGTCGGTCCCAATGAATACCTGGGCTACATCCAGTCCGAGGTCAAGCGCACCGACAGCCTGGTGCAGAGCCTCCTGACCCTGGCCCGCATGGACAAGGGCACGGTCACCGCCGAGATGAAGCGCTTCGACCTCTCCCAGGCGCTGCTGGGCGTGGCGCTGCCCTTCGAGAGCACCGTGTTCGAGGCCGGCAGGACGTTGGAGACGGAGGTGCCCGAGGGCGTTGGGATCAAGGGCGACGAAGCCATGCTCCAGCAGCTGGCGGTGATCCTGTTGAGCAACGCGTTGAAGTATTCCGATGAGGGCGGCCTGATCCGCCTGTCCCTTGCGCAGAAGGGCCGGGGGGCAGTGATTACCGTGTACAACACCGGGCCGGGTATCGCGCCGGAAAACCTGGAGAGGATATTCGACCGCTTCTATCGGGAGGACCTGTCCCACAACAGCGCGGTCGCCGGAAACGGCCTGGGACTGGCCATCGCCCGCACCATCGCGGAGGCGCACAAGGGCCACATCCGTGCCGAGAGCGAACAAGGAAAGAGCGCCACGTTTATCGTGACGCTGCCGGGATAGCTATAAATCTGTATTTCCATGGTCCGGCAGCGGCGGCCTGAGGGCCGCCGCTGCATGGATGAAAGCGCCTTAACCGTAGATGAATTCGTGCAGGGCCGTCTTGTTGGCCTCGAAATCGGGCTTGATGCACCAGGTGGTGCCGTACATGCCGGAATCGTAGGTGCCGTCGGCGGGAATGCGGAACTCGGCGAGGGTGTTCAGGTCCGCCTTCATGCAGACGCCGGCGATGTCCATGATCTCGTTAAAGCCAAGGTTCGTTTCCACATACTGAAGCATGGTGGTGACGATGCTCGTCATGCGCAGCAGATTGACGTTCTGCAGCTTTTTCGCGATGGCGATCAGCACGTTGCGCTGGCGGCTGGTGCGGGCGTAATCGGAATCGCTCTTGCGGATGCGGGAGTAGGCCAGCACCTGCTTGCCGTTGAGCAACACCTGCTCGCCCGAGGGCACGGCGTCGGATATGTACTTGCCGGAGCCGTCCTTCGCGCCCACGCTGGACTTGTTGAGTCGGCGGATGGCGCCGCTCTCGGCGGGGGTGACGTCCAACGCTATGCCGCCCAGGGTGTCCACGATCTGCACCAGGCACTGCATGTTCACCAGCGCGTATTTCTCGATGTTCAGACCGAAGTATTCGTTGATCATGCGAATGGTCAGCTCCGGGCCGCCGTATACGCAGGCCGCGTTCAGCTTCTGTCCGCCGTAGCCGGGGATCTGCACCCAGATGTCGCGCATGATCGATGAAAGCTTCATCTGCTTGGTCTTGGAATTGATGGAGAGCACGATCATCGTATCCGTAAGGGTGTATTTGGTACTGCTCCGGGCGTCGGTGCCAAGCAGCAGTATGTTCAGCCAGTCCCTGGAAAGGCCGGGGGTGACGGCGAGGTCAGTGACGCTGATATGCTCATCCACCTCGATCTCCTCTTCGTCCTCCTCGTCCCCTTCCACCACGTACTCCTCGTCGTCATCGGTGATGGGGTCCGGTTCCCCGTCGTTTACGCCCATGAAGTAGCGCAGCAGGTCGCCGACCACATCCGTCTTGTCCTGTTCTGCCAGCGCGCCGGATAGGCCGCCCAGAGGCAGGCACAGCGCCAGCAGCACGGCGAAGATTTTATATATCCGTTTTTTCATTGTCAGTATCCTCCATATCGATGATGCTTGCTATTTTACCAGTGCCGGAGGAGAAAATCAACCCGCCCATCGAAATTCAAAATACAGTTCAAATCAGCTTCATAATTGGGGCGAGGCTTCGGTGAGCGCGTGAACAGGCCCGCCGCCGCCGTTTTCAAGGTTATAAGTGTCGATCGACCTGTCAGAAATTGTCAGTGCGCTGCCAACAATTCCCGGCAGGCAGGATTCCCGAGCACCGGCGGAGAATAATGGAGACAGTATTCCATTCGATCAAACGGAGCGCGGTTCAATGAATGTCTACGATTTTGACAACACGCTTTTAAAGGGCGACAGCACCGCCCGGTTTTTTGCCTATTGCCTGGGCCGCTATCCCCGCATGTGGCTGGATATACCGGCCCAGGCTGCCAACGGGCTGTTGTTTGTGCTGCGCCTGCGTGAAAAGCAGGCCTTCAAGCAGCGCATGCTCCACTTCCTGGCCCTCATCGGCGACGTGGACGAGGCTGTGGACGACTTCTGGCGGAAGAACCTTTCACGCATCAAGGCCTGGTATCCCCCCCGTCACCGTCCGGACGATGTGGTGATCTCTGCCTCGCCGGAGTTTTTGATTCGACCGGCCTGCGCAAAGCTGGACATCCGCTGCGTCATGGGCTCGCCGGTGGACAAGCGCACCGGCCGCTTTCTCGGTCCCAACTGCCACGGGCAGGAGAAGGTCTCCCGGTTCCACGCCCGCTTTCCCGGGGCGCGAATCGAGGAATTCTATTCCGACTCTCACTCGGACGATCCCCTGGCTGCCCTGGCAGAGCGGGCATATCTGGTCAGGGGGGAACGGCTGCTGCCGTGGTGAACCCTGTCGCAAGCGGCGTTTGCGCGACGGCGCGATGTATGCTATAATGCTGTCTGGCATACGATGGAGGTATTGTATATGCGTTGGGATATCGGCATAGACCTGGGCACCCAGAGCGCGCGCATGGCGGAGCTGAAGCGCGGCCCGGTGCTCAGCGCTCCGGCGGCGCTGGCCTTTCGCGAGGGCAACCCCGCGCCGATTTGCGCCGGAGACATCGCCCAGCGGCTGATCGGCCGCACCTGCCAGGGCGTGAGCGTGGTGCATCCGCTGCGGGACGGCGTGCTGGAGAACAATCTTTACGCGGCGCGGATGTTTCAATGGCTGTTCAAGCGCTCGGAGGGCGTGAATACCCGGCGGCGCTTCGGCGCGATGATCACCTGCGCGCCCTTCGCCAGGCCTGTGCAGAAGGAGGCCCTGCTGACCGCGGCCATCGACGCCGGGGCGGCGGAGGCCGTGCTGGTGCGCTCGGATGTCGCCTCGGCGGTGGGGGCGGGGCTGGACCTGAACAGCCCCGAGGCCAAGCTGCTGGTGGACGTTGGCGCGGGCAAGATCACCGCCACGCTGTTCACCTTCGGAAGGGTGGCGGCCTTCGGCTACCTGCCCTACGGCATGAACCGCATCGACGAGCGGGTGCGTCGCATACTGCGCAGCGACTTTGGCTATCGCGTGGGCGTGCTGGCCTCTGAGGAGATCAAGAATACGCTGGGAACGGCCATGCCCGACAAGGCCCCCAAGGACGTGATCATGCACGCCACGGGCATCAACCTGGCCAAGCGCATGCCGGTGAACTTCGACGTGGAGACCAAGCCGGTGCTGGACGCCTGCGAGGACGTGGTGGGCGAGCTGGCACGACTGGTGAATACCGTTGTGGACAGCGCCCCGGAGGAGCTCTCCGCCGACCTGACCGACGCCGGAGCGGTGCTGACCGGCGGCGGCGCGGCGATGGCCGAGCTGGACCGACGGATCGGCCAGGCGCTCGGCATCCCCTGCCGGGTGGCCGACGCCCCCGAGAGCTGCTCCATTCGCGGGCTGCACAGGATCATGGAAAACCCGGAGGCGTACAGGGCGGTGCTGCAAGAGCGGCAGTCGAGGCAGGTGTGGTAAATTTCCGATTGACCGGGCCGATGCCCGCCAAATCAGAATTCGTGGAGGTAATCGAATGAAGCGCGCGGTCATCGCCGGCAAACGGCGCATTGAGTATACGCTGATCCAGTCCTCCCGGCAAAGCGTGCTGTTCCAGGCGCTGCCGGAGGCTGGGCTTCGGGTGTATGCGCCGAAGTACCTGCGCCTGCGGGATGTGGATGAGATGGTTCGCCAGCGGGCGGACCAGCTGCTGGACATGCAGCGCCAGACCGAGGCGCGGCTGGAGGCGGATCGCCGGGCCCATCCCGTCACTGACGGCAGCCCGATCCTGATCGAAGGGAAGCGCTGCATACTGCGGCTGCACCAGGGCCCACGGCGCACGGGCAGGCTGGCAGGGGAGGAATATCACCTGACCCTGCCCAATCCGGACAGTGACCCCGATGTGCGCGCCGCCATCCGGGCCACGCTGTCCACTGCGGCGCTGGCGCACATCCGGGAGAGGCTGAATCATTACGCGCCGCGGATAGGCAAGGCGCCCGGAAGGGTCACCATCCGGGAGCAAAAGAGCCGTTGGGGCAGCTGCTCGAGCAAGGGCAATCTCAACTTCAACTGGAAGCTGATCATGGCTCCGCCCCAGGTGCTGGACTACGTGGTGATCCACGAGCTGTGCCACCTGTATGAATTCAACCATTCGCCCCGCTTCTGGGCCCTGGTAGCCGGGCAGATGCCGGATTACGAGGTTTGGAAGAAGTGGCTGAAGACGCATACGGATGATCTGTATCTGTAAATGGAGGGATATTATGTATAGGAAGAACGCATGGGAGCACTATTCCGCCGAGGAGCGGGCGCGGTTGGCCGCTTTCTCCGATGCCTATCGGGCGTTTCTGGACAATGCCAAGACCGAGCGGGAGGCCGCGGCGGAGGCGGAGCGCATCTGCCGGGCAGCGGGCTTTCGCAACCTGGACACGCTGATCAAGACCGGCGAGCCGCTGGAGCCGGGGGACAGGGTGTATCGCAAGTGGATGAACAAGAGCTTCATGGCCTTCGTGGTGGGCAGCATGTCCATCGAGCGGGGCATGAGCATACTCGGCGCCCACATCGATTCGCCTCGCCTGGACGTCAAGCAGAACCCGCTGTTTGAGGACGACGCCCTGGCCTACCTGGATACCCACTATTACGGCGGCATCAAGAAGTATCAGTGGCTGGCTCTGCCCCTGGCGCTGCACGGCGTGATCGTAAAGCGGGACGGCGACACCGTGGAGGTGTCGATTGGCGAAGGGGACGACGATCCGGTGCTTTGCATCACCGACCTGCTGCCCCACCTGGCCCAGGAGCAGATGGGCAAGACCGCGTCGAAGTTCGTGGACGGCGAAGCGCTGAACATACTGATCGGCAGCCAGCCCGAGTGCGGCGGCGAAAAGGAAGAGAAGAAGGATCCGGTAAAGCGGGCCATACTGGCCGTTTTGAAGCGGGACTGGGGTGTGGAGGAGGAGGATTTCATCTCCGCCGAGCTGGAGATCGTGCCTGCCGGCGCCTGCCGCTTTCAGCTGTTCAATCTGATCATAACATTCTATGAGTTCATCCTTTGTGACATCCTCACGGTCTGCATATTTATTGAGCAGATTTTCTATAATTTCATCCTTTGACTTACTTTCATACATTTCTATCATATCGTATGCTGCTTCGTCCACAACATGAACGCTGCCTGAACAGATATCAAGAACTATATTAAGTCCGCCGAGCTTATAACAATGTACCATATTTTCTCCTGTATCAAAAATGCCGCCAACGCATCAAGAGTTGGCGCCATCTTCTTTAGCTTTTCAATTATGCGTTTTCCTTGTTCTTGCTTTCACATTTCTGGTTTGCAATACCGCAGCTGGTCTTGCAAGCAGAC
>JAZTZK010000094.1:0-12715 GCA_045637485.1 Clostridia bacterium | reverse complement strand
TTTTATCCCAAATTCGAAACCTTCGGGTTTTTTCAATTCAAATGTGATATAATAAAAGCACAAAGCAAACGAATGTCATACAGAAACGTAGCGAGAACATTGATTGGAAAATGGATAGCGATGTCGGCATTGCTGGTGGGCCTGTCATTCTGCGCAGGCCGAGACGGAAGCGCCGACCTGTAACGGCAATCTCACCATCGAGGACGGAATGCCTCAGCCAATGCTGAATATGGTCGACTTCTCCGGTCCATGTGTCAGATCGACTATGGCTTTACCGTGGACAATGAGGCGATCCGGGTCATGATGCCTGTGAAGCAGTGACAAAATGCCAGCAATGTGAAACGAAGGGGGAATTGCATGTCCAATCGCCACAAATCGACGAGGGTCAGGATATTGGTGCCCTTGTTCATAGGCTTTTTGGTCATGACCTTGGCGTTCATAACCATCAGCTATATCGAATTCAGAGCTTATACGATCGATGATTGCGTCAATTACGCCTATGGTCTGAACAGGCTGATCGCCGAGAACATTGACATCGATCACATCAACGACTATATCGAGCAGGGGCGCGCCCATCCGGACTATGAAGCCATTGAGCAACACCTCTACAAGCTACGCGACGCCTATCCGGATATCGTCTACCTCTATGTCTACCAGATCAGAGAGGACGGCTGTCATGTGGTATTCGACTTGAATACGGATGACGTACCCGCCTCCCAGCCGGGGGAGATCATCCCCTTCGACAATGCTTTCAGCAAATGCATTCCTGACCTGCTGGCGGGAAGAGAGGTCGCTCCTGTCATATCCAGGGATATCTACGGCTTTCTGCTGACGATATATACGCCGTTGCGGGATTCCAAGGGCATATGCCAGTGCTATGCTGGGGTGGATTATTCCATGGATATGCTGACCGCCTATGTCAGGTCGATCATTGGACATATCATCATCTTCTTCCTGTTCGTGATCCTTGTCATCGTCGTCGCCAGCGTGTTGGTGACGGACAAGGGCATCGTCAAGCCGATGCGCAGGCTGGAAAGGCGGGCCTACCGGGATACGCTTACCGGGCTGCTGAACAGGACCGCTTATTATGAGTACAACCAGGTCATGGATAAGCGCATTGCGGAAGGCACGGCGGATTTCTCCATCCTCATGGTAGATGTCAATTTCCTCAAGCGCATGAACGACACGCACGGTCATGAAAAGGGCAACGAATACCTGAAGAACGCAGCCGGGCTCATCGGGCGAGTCTTTGGTGAAGAAACGACCTATCGGACCGGCGGCGATGAATTCGTGGTGATTGCGGATGGTGACGCTCAGCAGAAGACGGGGGAGCAGATTCGCCGGTTCAAGGCGGAGATGGCGGCGCTTCAAGCTGCCGAAGACCTACAGCCCTGGCAAAAAATCTCTGCGGCCGTCGGCATTGCCGCCTTTGACCGCAGCATCGACACCTGCATGGGGGATGTGCTCAAGCGGGCCGACGCCGCCATGTACCGGGACAAGCTGGCCATGAAGGCCCAGAGAAGGGACTGACGGTCAGCCGAACATCGAGGTCTGTCCGTCGATCCAGGATTCCTGGGGCACGTCGTGAACCCTGTCTCCCTCCATATAGCTTCCGATCAGGAAGGGCGATTCCGGGTTGTGCAGCCGGCTCTGCGCCAGCACGACCCCGGGCTCAGCGTTGGCGTAGCAGTACCTGCAAAGGTGCCGACAGGTGTTGTAGGCGCCGATATCGCAGGCGAGGTAGCACGCGCATTCCGCGCGTGCGCCTTTTCTGTTTGGCGCCTTGAGGCGCTTGCCGATGGCGCGCTCATAGTCGCTGATGCGCATGCAGCCGCCGCAGTCCGCGCCGTAGGCGGCGAGCGCGTCGCCTTCGGCGCAGGGCTTCACGTTCATCCCGTGGGATCCAGCCATCTCAATGACAGCCTTGCCCAGTTCCAGGCGCTGCGCCCTTGGCACCTCCCGCGCTTCAGGGAAATTGCGCCGAACCTTTGGGTAGAGATCGATGAAGCTGATCACGACGGTGCGCGTGTAGCCCTCCAAAGCGCGCGCCATCTTCTCAAAGGCCCGAAGGTGATAGTCCATGGTATAGCGCTCCGATAACAGTATCGGATCATAGCGCCACCCGATCGAATGGATGCCGACCAGGTCCGAAAGGCGCCTGAAAGCGTCGAGCAGGCGGTGCTTATCCGGCACATTGGGCTCAATATCTCTGCCGTAGGGCGTCAGTGTGACGAACCAGTATTGACCGTATTCCCTCAGCAGGGGCATTTGCTCAAACATCGGAACCGGGTTCTTCGTGCAAAAGCCGATCACGTCCACCACCGATGGGTCGAGGCGATAGCGGCTGACCTGCTGCGGGTCGTAGGGGTTGCGCACGCAGACAAAGCCTGCCCTCAGTCGATTGGCAAACCATTTGGAATAGAAGGCGGGGATATCCGTGCGCTGTCCCGTATTGATGATCACTGTGATTACTCCCATTCGGTGTTGGCAGGGGGCATGACGCCCGCCAGGGTGTCGAAGAAGCCCCCTGTATGGTTTATAGCCGATTTTCTACTGTTATTTCGTCACTTCAGCCTGGAAATCCTGCATATATATACAGATATGTATATGTATGCAGTGGGACTTCGTTACAGCAAACATGATTGTTTTTTTTAACTAACTTATCACTTGACTTAATTAAATATGTGTGTTAACATATTATCGAAAAATTAATAGATGTCACAGGTGACCTTTTCAAAAAGAAAAGGCTGAAAAAGGAAGCGGGTGAGAATCCCGCGCGGGACCGCCGCTGTATTTGGAGAGCAGAAGCCAATATGTCACTGGTCGCATGGCCGGGAAGACGGTGGATGCGATGACCCATGAGCCAGAAGACTTGCCTGTGCCTGATTGTAACTCTGGCTTCACGGATCTCTGAGGCCCGGATGGTTTTCTATTGGCTGCAAAAACGGTCTGCTGCCGCATGTCGCGGGGCAGGCTTTTATTTATTCTACAGTATCTGTTCAATCGTGGCCGCGTAGACCCCGCCGCTACTACGAATCGCCTCGTAGCGGCGGCCTCCAGGCCGCCACAGTAGGTGAAAGGACGTAAGGACTGAAAAGTTACATTCTACAAACGATATATGCGAGGTGTCTCATGGAACAATGGCGGATATTCGGTCAGACGCTTGAACCCGGCGAGAAGCGAAAGCTATCCCTGCGCATACCGATGGGAGGGCAGCCAAATCGGGGCGAAACCCTGCCCGGCACACGGAATGGCTCGGATTACGAGATGCCCGCGATACTCATCAACGGCGCAAGGCCCGGAAAGACCCTGCTGGTGACGGCAGGCATGCACAGCGGCGAGTACAACGGCATACCGGCGACCATCCGCGTCGCTCACGAGCTGGACCCAAACGCGATGTCGGGTCGGGCGATCCTGCTGCCCTGCGTCAATTCCAGCGGCTTCTGGACAATGCACCCACGCACACTGCCGGAAGACGGCTTCGACCTGAATGGACAGTACCCCGGCAGCCCTGACGGCACTGTCGGGGAGCGGCTGGCTGATTTCTTCGTCTATAAAGTCTTTCCGCAGGTGGATTTCATACTGGATTTCCACGGCGGAAGCCGGGGGGAGCGCATGACGCCGCTGGCGTTTTTCCCGACTCACGCCGCCGTGCGCGTGGCATCGCTGGCCGCAGGCTTGGCAATGAATATCGGTTTCCTGATAGAATCCCAGGCGACAAAGGGCGAATACAGCTACGCTGCAGCCGCCATGGGCATACCGGGGCTGTTGATCGAGCGCGGAGAGGGCTATTTCTGCGATCCGAACCGGGTGGAGGACGACCGGCGCGACCTGCTCTTGCTGCTGGATCACCTGGACATTACGCCGGCTCCGGAGGATATGTATGATCCATCCCTGAAGCGCAGGGTTTTCAGAGAGGCGATATACCTTGAAGCCGAGCGGGATGGGGTGTGGTATCCGAAGGTCGGGAAGGACCAGCCCGTCGTGGAGGGCCAGCTGCTGGGCGTGCTCGAAGACCTGTTCGGCGACGAGCTGGAAGAGGTGCGGGCAGGGTGCGACGGCCATGTGCTGTACCTGAACTGCGGCCTTGCCGCGCCGAAGGGCGCGCTGCTGGTGGCCTACGCCGTGGCGGCCTCGGAGGTCTGACGGCTCAATCACCGTTTCTATGGCGTGTGAGCGCCATAAGATATACAAGCGAAGGGAGATAGATTCATGAAAAAGAAAATGACGGCACTGCTCGTCGCCCTGATGCTGGTCATGACGATGGTCGCGGCCAGCCCCGCCTGCGCGGAGGAGAAGGTCCTGTCCTTCGGCTGCCAGATGTATTCAGACGGCTTGGTGAATCCCGCGGCCCAGACCAACTGCGCCTGGAACTGCATGCGTTACGGCATCAGCGAATCCCTGTTCAGGTTCAACGACAACATGGAGATCGAGCCCTGGCTGGCGGAGAGCTATGAAGCCAACGGGGATTCCACCGTCTGGACCATTAAGCTGCGCGAGGGCGTCAAGTTCTCCAACGGCACTGAGCTGACCGCCTCAAGGGTCAAGGAGTCGTTGGACAGCGTTCGGGAGCAGGGCATCAACGGCTCCTCCACCCCTGAAAAGTACCTGGCCTTCGAGGCCACCGTGGAGGCCGACGACGCGGCCAACACCGTCACCATCACGCTGCCCGAACCGGACTACAACCTACCCGGCAACCTGGCTTATCCCGTGATGGCCATCATCAACGTGGCCGAGACCACCGACTTCGACCACGGGGTCATCGGTACCGGCCCCTACATGGTGCAGGACCATGCCGACCTGGTGGGCTATACCATGGTCAAGAACCCCAACTACTGGGACGGCGAGGTACCCTACGACAAGGTGGAGATCATCTTCATGGGCGACGCGTCCGCGAAGGCCAACGCCCTGATGGCCGGCCAGGTGGACCTGGTGGAGAACATCACCAACGTCTCCGACCTGCAGCGCCTGCAGGACGACCCCAACTACACCGTTGACATCGCCTCCGGTGTGCGCTGCGGCTTCAGCTGGATCAACTTCAGGGGCATCCTGGCGAACGACACCCTGCGCAAGGCTATCGTCATGGCCATCGACGACGAGACCATCTGTGCTTCCAACACTATCGGCGGCCTGTACACCGCGGGCTTTTCCGTGCTGCCCAGCACCCTGGCCTACGGCTATGAGAACCTGGAAAACCCCTACGCATACGATCCCGACGCCGCCGCGGCCCTGCTGGACGAAGCCGGCATCGTGGACAGCGACGGCGACGGCATCCGCGAGTTGGACGGCCAGCCCATCATGCTGCGCTATTCCTCCTACGAGAACCGCCTGCTGAACGACTTCTCCGACGCCCACACCATGTACCTGGCCGACCTTGGCATCGGCATCAACCCCGCCTACGGTTCCTCCGACGACTGCTGGAACGACCTGGTGACGTTCAACTACGACTTTGACAACAACAACTGGACCACCGTGGGCAATGGCGACCCAACCGAGTACATGGCCAACTGGTATGGTAAGAGCGGCTCCAACTACTGCGGCTACCAGAACGACGAATACGACGCCCTGTACGAGCAGTTCAAGAAGACCGCCGACGCCGCCGAGCGCGCCAGCCTGCTGGAGCAGATGCAGCAGATCCTGATCAACGACGCCGTGGTGATTGTGGACGGCTACTACAACAGCTCCATGGCCTATTCCAAGAACGTGGGCTATGCGCACATCCACACCGCCGACTACTACTGGCTGAGCACCGAAATCGTGCCCGCGGCGTGATTCAGATATAACCTGCGGAAAGGACACCGTCTCCGGGCTGTGTCCTTTCCGCGTACCATCTAAGATTGAGAGGGGCGATGGGCTTGGGTAGGAAGCAGATAATATCCAGGCTGCTGCAAATGCTGATCGTGCTCATCGGCATCAGCATCGTGACGTTTTTGCTGACCTACATATCCCCGGGCGACCCGGTGCGCCACATGTACCTTGCCCAGGGCCTGATGCCCGACGAGGAACAGGTGGCCATACAGCGAGAGACGATGGGGCTGAACGATCCCTTTCTGACTCAGTATTTCCGCTGGTTGGGGAATTGCCTGAAGGGCGACTTCGGGAACTCGTTCCTGCTGGGCAAGCCGGTGGTGTCCCTGCTGGCGTCCCGGCTGTGGCCGACGCTGAAGCTGACGCTGATGAGCGTGGTGCTAATGCTGATCGTGGCAGTGCCGCTGGGCGTCCTGTCGGCGGTCTACCACGACAAGCCCATCGATTACATCGTCCGGGCCATCACCTTCTTCGGGGTGTCCATCCCGAACTTCTGGGTGGGCCTGCTGCTGATACTGGTGTTTTGCGTGCAGCTGCGACTGCTGCCCGTAGTGTCTTCCGGCGGCTCCTTCAAGGATATGATCCTGCCGTCGGTTACGTTGGCCGTGGCGATGTCCGCGAAGTACACCCGCCAGGTGCGCACCGCCGTGCTGGAGGAGCTGCATTCCGACTACGTCATCGGCGCGCGCGCCAGGGGCGAGGCGGAGTGGAAGATACTCTGGGGCAACGTCTTTCCCAATTCGCTGCTGCCGTTGATCACGATGTTCGGCCTGTCCGTCGGCTCGCTGCTGGGCGGCACCAGCGTGGTGGAGGTCATCTTCTCCTATCCCGGCATGGGCAACCTGGCCGTCACAGCCATCAGCTCCTGCGACTACTACCTGATCCAAGCCTACGTGCTGTGGGTCGCGGTCATCTATATGCTGATCAACCTCCTGGTGGACATCTCCTACAACTACGTGGACCCGCGTATGCGGCTGAGGCGGTGATGGCATGGAAAAGAAGCGCTTTATCAGAAGATATCCGTCCTTCGTCATCTTTGCCGTGCTGGCGGCGCTGCTCATTCTGGCGGCCGTATTCGCGCCACAGCTCAGCCGTGGCGTGAATCCGATCAAGGGCAGCATGAAGGATTCCATCATGCCGCCCAGCGCCGAGCATCCCTTCGGCACCGACAAGATGGGGCGGGATATATTCGTGCGCGTGCTCTACGGCGCGCGGACGTCGCTGTCCTCCACGTTTATACTGGTGGCCGTGGTGTTCGTGATCGGCTCGTTCCTGGGCATCATATCCGGCTACTTCAGCGGCTGGGTGGACGCGGTGATCATGCGCGTGGCCGACATGATGATCGCCTTTCCCGGCCTGGTGCTGGCCATCGCCGTGGCGGGTATACTCGGGGCGAGCACCCATAACGCCATCATCGCCATCGCGTTGGTGACCTGGCCGAAGTACGCCCGTCTGGCACGAAGCCTCGTCATGAAGATCCGCAACACCGATTTCGTGGCGGCGGCCACGGTCACGGGCTCAAGTACGCCCTACATGCTGTGGAAGTACATGCTGCCCAATGCCATCACGACGCTGGTCATCACCGCCGCCACCGACATCGGCGGCATGATGATGGAGCTGGCTGCGCTGTCCTTCCTGGGCTTCGGCGCCCAGCCCCCGACCCCGGAGTGGGGCTCCATGCTCAACGAGGGGCGCAACTTCATGCAGTCCGCGCCGTGGCTGATGATCTATCCCGGCCTGGCCATATTCGTCACCGTGGTCATATTCAACATGCTGGGCGACGGCTTGAGGGATATCCTCGACCCCATGTCCGGTGAGGGGAGGTGAGCGCGCGTGGCACTGCTTGAAATCAAAAACATCAACGTCTCCTACGGCCAGAGCCTCACGGTGAAGGATTGCTCCATCGCCCTCGACCAGGCGAATATCTGTTCGGTGGTGGGCGAGAGCGGAAGCGGCAAGACAACGGTCATACGCGCCGTGCTGGGTCTGCTGCCCGGCGGCGGGCGAGTCACCGCGGGGGACATCGTCTACGACGGGCGGAGCCTGCTGAAGCTGAGCAAGCGGGAGTGGCGGTCGCTGCGAGGCAAGGACATCTCCATGATCTTCCAGGATTCCGGCGCGATGATGAACCAAACCAGGCTGATCGGCAGGAGCTTCGTGGATTACATCCGCACGCACGAACAGATCTCCAGGCAGGACGCCTGGAAGAAGGGCTCTGAAATGCTGGGACGCATGCGCCTGCCGGACCCGGACCGCATCATGCGCTCCTATCCCTTCCAGCTCTCGGGCGGCATGCGCCAGCGCGTGGGCATCGCCATGAGCATGACCTATGAGCCCAAGCTGTTACTGGCGGATGAGCCCACCAGCGCCCTGGACGTCACCACACAGGCCCAGATCGTGCGCCAGATGATGGAGCTTCGGGACGAGTACGGCACATCCATCATCGTCGTCACCCACGACATCGGCGTCGCCGCCTACATGGCGGACCGCCTGGTCGTGATGAAGGACGGGCGCATTGAGGACCAGGGGGAGCGGGGCTATATCCTGAATGATTCGACGAACGCCTACACCTGCAAGCTGATCGGGGCCGTTCCGTCGCTGGGAGGGAAGCGCTATGTTTGACGAAAGGGACGTTCTGCTGGAAGCAAGGCATGTCACCCGGCGCTTTCCAACGCCGAGCGGCAAGGAGCTGGTGGCCTGCAACGACGTCAGCCTGAAGCTGTACAGGGGCAAGACCCTGGGACTGGTGGGGGAATCCGGCTGCGGCAAGAGCACCTTCATGCGCTTCCTGGTGTGGCTGGACAAGCCTACCGAGGGCGAGATCATCTACCGGGACAGGGACATCACCAAGCTCAGGGGGCAGGAGCTGCACGATATGCGCCAGCATATCCAGATGGTGTTCCAGGACCCGACCACCTCGTTCAACCCCAAGATGAAGATCAGGGACATCGTCTGCGAACCGCTTCTCAATTACGGGAGAATCAGGCATTCCCAGAACAACGCGAAGGCCCGCGAGCTGCTGGAGATGGTGGAGCTGCCCGGCGATTTCGCCGATCGCTATCCCCACAACATGTCCGGCGGCCAGCGGCAGCGCGTGGCCATCGCCCGGGCGCTGGCACTGGAGCCGGAGATCATCGTGATGGACGAGGCGACCAGCGCGCTGGATGTGTCCGTACAGGAGACGATCATCGAACTGATAACACGCCTCCAGCGGGAGAAGAACATCACTATCGGCTTTATCTGCCACAATCTGGGGTTCATACAGTCCTTCTCCCACCAGATCGCGGTGATGTACCTGGGCAATATCGTGGAGGTCATGCCGGGCGACCAGCTGTCCTCGCTGTGCTGCCACCCCTATTCAAAGGCGCTTCTGAACGCCGTATTCGATACCAGGATGGACTTCTCGAAAAAGATCGAGCCCATCAAAGGCGAGCCGCCGAGTCCGCTGGATGTGCCCATCGGCTGCCCGTTCCAGGATCGATGCGACCGATGCATGAATATCTGCCGCGAACGCAGGCCCATGCTGACCGTGATCAGCCCGGGCCACGAGGTGGCCTGCCATCGCTACGGGGTAGGAGGAGCGCGTGAAGAGGCTGACGGCGCTCTTCCTGTGTTTAGCTCAGGGTGTTCCCAATATTTGTCGGGTAAGACGCTGTAGCGACGGCCTCCAGGCCGCCACAGTGGCGGCGTAGACGCCGCCGCTACGATAGATTCTCGTCATCATGTCTGGGCCATGAGCTGTAACCTTCCTGTCGCTGACGCCGTGCGCCGGTTTTCCGGTCTGTTTAAGGGGAAGCCCCGTGCCAAAGTCACAACCCGACGCCAGGCTTGTGACCTGGAAACCACGGAAACAAACATGCGAATGTTAAATATCACGCATATCTCCAAGGGTATTGACAAATGTCGATGGATTGAATATAATATCACATGAACGGTTGTTCAAATGAATGAAGGTGATCCAAATGATAGAGTCGATGAACGCAACGGAAACGGGATTTGACAGCGAAGCGCTGCGCAATCGCGTGCTCAGTGAAATGCCCGACGAGGAAAGTCTGTACGATCTGGCAGAGCTGTTCAAGGTGTTCGGCGACACCACGCGCATTCGCATACTGTACGTGCTGTTTGAAGCCGAGATGTGCGTCTGCGACATCGCACAGATCCTGAACATGACCCAGTCTGCGATTTCACACCAGCTGCGGGTACTCAAGCAGGCCCGCCTTGTGCGCAACCGCAGGGAGGGTAAGCAGATCTATTACTCATTGGCGGACGAGCATGTGCGCACGATCATCGGCCAGGGCATGGATCACATCGAGGAATGATATTAATTTAGGAGGAATACGACAATGAAGAAGACCTACAAGATCGACGTGGACTGCGCAAACTGCGCGAACCTGATGGAAGAGGCGGCAAAGAAGACCGCGGGCGTCAAGGATTGTACCGTGAGCTTCATGACCCTGAAGATGAAGGTGGAATTTGAAGAAGGCGCGGACGTGGATGCCGTGATGAAGAATGTTCGCGACAACTGCAAGAAGGTCGAGGACGACTGCGAAATCTTCCTGTAATCACAGATGCGAATGGGCGGGGGCGGCACGAGGTTCGTTTCCCGCCTGTTTTTCGGTCAAATACAAGTTAGAAAGGGTGTGACGGTGTGAACAGGAAACAGAAGGATCTGTTGATTCGCATCATCATTGCCACTGTGTTTTTTATCCCGCTGTACCTGATCTCAGAGGACATCGTGCACGTGGACATGCCCAAATGGGCGCTGATCCTGCTGTTCCTGATCCCCTATCTGACGGTGGGCTATGACATCATCCGCAAGGCGTTGCTGGGCATCAAGAACGGCAAGATGTTCGACGAATGCTTCCTGATGACCGTGGCCACCATCGGCGCCATCGCCCTGGGCGAATACGGCGAGGGCGTGGCGGTCATGCTGCTGTATCAGGTGGGCGAGCTGTTCCAGAGCTACGCCGTGGGCAAGAGCCGCAGGAACATTTCCCAGCTCATGGATATCCGCCCGGACTATGCCAACATCGAAAAGGAGGACGGCACCCTCGAGCGGATCGATCCCGACGAGGTCGAGGTGGACACCGTCATCGTGGTACAGCCCGGCGAGAAGGTGCCCATCGACGGTGTGATCGTGGAGGGGACCTCTGCGCTGAACACGGCTGCGCTGACCGGTGAGAGCAAGCCCCGGGAGGTCACCGTGGACGACACCGTGCTCTCCGGCTCCATCAACATCTCCGGTGTGTTGAAGATCCGCACCACCGCGGAGTTCGACGAATCCACGGCTTCCAAGATACTGGACCTGGTGGAAAACGCCGCCTCCCGCAAGTCGAAGTCGGAAAACTTCATCTCGAAGTTTGCCCGGGTGTATACGCCCTTCGTCTGCTACGCGGCGCTGGCGCTGGCGCTCATTCCGCCGCTGTTCATCATGCTCACGAAGATCGGCATGTCGAACTACGCCTCCAATGGCGCGCTGTGGCGCGACTGGATACTGCGCGCCTGCACCTTTCTGGTCATCAGCTGCCCCTGCGCAGTGGTCATCTCCATCCCTCTGAGCTTCTTCGCGGGCATCGGCGGCGCCAGCAACCAGGGCATACTGATCAAGGGCTCCAACTACCTTGAAACCCTGTCCCAGGTGACCACCGTGGCCTTCGACAAGACCGGCACCATCACCAAGGGCAACTTTGAGGTCACCGCGGTGCACCACAGCCCGCTGGACGAGGCCCAGCTAATGGAGTACGCGGCGCTGGCCGAGTGCCATTCCTCCCACCCGATCAGCCTGAGCCTACAAAAGGCCTACGGCAAAAAGGTCGACCCCACCCGGGTGACTGACCTGGAGGAGATCAGCGGCCACGGCGTCGTCTGCAAGGTGGATGGCAAGGACGTGGCGGTGGGCAATGAAAAGCTGATGAACCGCCTTGGCATTCCGTTCCACCGCTGCCATCACATCGGAACCATCATCCACATGGCCGTGGCGGGAGAATATGCCGGTCACATCGTCATCTCAGACGAGATGAAGGAGCATTCCCGGGAGGCCATGGTTGAGCTGAGGAAGGCAGGCATCGAACGGACCGTGATGCTCACCGGCGACACCGAGGCTGTGGCGAAGCAGGTGGCGGCAGAGGTGGGCCTGACCGACTACCGGGCCGAGCTGCTGCCCCAGGACAAGGTCGCCTGTGTGGAGGAGCTGTTGAAGGCGTGTACCGGCAACAGGAAGCTGGCCTTCGTGGGGGACGGCATCAACGACGCCCCCGTGCTCTCCCGGGCGGACATCGGCATCGCCATGGGTGCGCTGGGCTCCGACGCGGCCATCGAAGCCGCCGACATCGTACTGATGGACGACGATCCGCTGAAGATTCCCAAGGCCATCAAGATCTCCCGGAAGTGCCTGGGCATCGTGAAGCAGAATATCGCGTTCGCCCTGATCATCAAGGCCATCTGCCTGGTACTTGGCGCGCTGGGCATGGCGAACATGTGGGTGGCCATCGTCGCCGACGTGGGTGTGATGATCCTGGCCGTGCTGAACGCCATACGCTGCCTGTTCGTGAAGAACCTGTAATGCGCTGACGACCGTAATACCACTGCACAAAACGCTGAAGGGGCGCCGATGCTGCGCTTGCCCGAGTGCGAAGCATACCGTCGTGCCCGGCGGGCAGGCCATCGCCGCCCCTTCCGTCTTTTTGATCACGACAGGATGAATATATCGTCATGAAACACGATCAACGCGACCTGACCACCGGCAGCATCTGGAAAAAACTGGTGTTGTTCGCCCTGCCCCTGCTGCTCTCAAGCCTCGTCCAGCAGCTCTACAATACCGTCGACCTGATCTTTGCAGGGAATCTGATCGATTCGAACGCCTCCGCCGCGATTGGCATGAGCGGCATGCTGATCACCTGTCTGGTTG
>JAZTZK010000093.1:0-4313 GCA_045637485.1 Clostridia bacterium | reverse complement strand
CCCCCGGGGCCTACAGGCCCGTTCTCACTGAAAACAGTCCACTGGACTGTTTTCCGGGCGTTCGAACCCTTCCCCTGAACCGCTCCCTGCGGTCGCTGGGGAAGGCAAATGCTTTCGTGGCGTTCCCAAAGCCTTCCCCAGCAAGCGCAGCTTGCGTTTCAGGGGAAGGTGGCCCGCGAAGCGGGTCGGAAGAGGTCGTTTCCCCTTACACCATAGATCATACAAGGAGATTGTCGTTTATGCCTACCGAGCTCAGCTACGATGGCCGCAATAAGCCCCGCGCCCAGGCACTCCGCCGGGAGATGACGAAGCAGGAGAAGCGGCTGTGGTATGACTTTCTGAGCGATTATCCCGTGCGCTTTCGCAGGCAGAAGCAATTCGGTTATTACATCGTCGATTTTTATTGCGCCACAAAGAAGCTGGTAGTGGAGATCGACGGGTCGCAGCATTATGAACCGGAAGTCGAGGAGAAGGACAAGGTCAGAACGGCCTATCTTGAAAGCATAGGGCTGAAGGTAATGCGGTTCGGCAATTACGATGTAGACACTCACTTTGATGGGGTCTGCGCGACGATCGACAGGATGGTGCGGGAAGGCGACTGAGGTGCGACCGCTTGTTGCACTGATGTGAAAGGGGGAACGACCTCTTCCGTCTTTCCTGGAGCAATGCAAGCATTTTCCAGGAAATCCACCTTCCCCTGAACCGCTCCCTACGGTCGCTGGGGAAGGCTTTTGGAGACTGTATGCTACTAAAAACTGGAGCCTGTTCGACCGATGTAACAAAGTACCGATGATGCGGCATTGGAAACGGGGCAATGGGAAAGGATGTACATTATCACTATAAACGTGGAACACCGGCTACCCCCGAAGAGATTGCTATGATCGAAGCGGTGCGAAACCTGCCCGTCGAAGAGGACGAGCCTGAAATCGATCCCGTGAAGACTCCCGAACAATACACCGCATTGATGCGAGCGGTGGCTGAGAGGAATCGTCGCGTAGTTGAGAAGCTGCGGCAGATGGGATAAATACTTGTAACTGTTGTAGTGGCGGCCTTTGCGCCACGACTACATGGGAGGTAATATTCCATCCATTTTATTTCGGAGATACATGACTATGGAAGACGTGTTTTATTATAGTGAGAATGGTGGGGCTTTTAGATCACGTCAGCATGTTATCAATCATGTTGATATGATCTTGGGCCTGACTAAAAGTGAGAGGGAGATGGATGATCATATAAAACTAATTGTGACATTTGATCGGGTTGAGAAAGAGTATATCTCTATAATGTCAACAGACATTAATGATGAAGACTATGGTTGTATTAGGAACAAGATTATTCTTGATTCTTTTTATGCCAGCGAATGGTTGCAGTTTTCTTTAGCCCAAAAAGAAGATGGTGATTTGATTCCATCTGAAAGCATTACGAACGAAGAAGCATTAGATGAATTGCTGAATTGTGCATTTGATGTCTGGGTTGAGAAGGAGCAGAGCTGGGAAAACTTCATTGACAGAACGGCAGTTGTAGCCATTATGCTTAATTGGGAAGTGCCTGTAGTTGATCGTATTGTTGTAAACAAAATACCAACTGACGAAGAGATTCGGGGGTTACCTGTAGCACTCAATACTCGTATCACAATATCAAAGAATTATTTGGAGAGCATTGCTTGGAAAGCGTTCTCAGAGAAAATTTGTAGAAATGAATTTGTTAAAGAGTATTTGAATTATAAACAAAACAAAATTTGTGCTGTATGTAAGCATAGGATGAGCAACAATACTGTAATACATCATATTGATTATGATTGGAATTGTTTATTCTGTAATTCTGAATTGGAATGGAGAATACCTAATACAAGGACACAGCCAAATTGCGAATTGTGTTTCAATGTACATAGAGAGTGGTTTGATGCTTGTATTTCTCGCTTGAAATTACTCCATGATTCTTGCCATTATTATATCGATCATTTATAATGATTTATATCATAGTATATGACGGATTGGAATTATCAGGAATAATAATGTGAAGTAAGTGATAGGATGTGATTTGATATGATTGAAATGGACGTTTTCAAGCAGGACCTGATCGCCGTGCGCAAGATGCTTGCGGAGGCGGGTCAGTCCCTGCAGATCGACCGCCTGCGTCAGCAGCTGGTGGAGTACAACGAGGACATGGGCTCTCCGGGCTTCTGGGACGACAATGAGCGCGCCCAGAAGGTGTCTGCGAAGGCCAGCAGCGTGGAGAGCCGCATCAAGCACTACGAGAGCCTGAACAACCGTGCCGACGACATCGAGGTGCTGATGGAGCTGGCCGAGGAGGCCGACGACGAAGGCATGGTGAACGAGATCCGCTCGGAGTTCGATAAGCTCAAGGAGGATCTCGAGGCCCTGCGGCTTCAGACCCTGCTGACCGGCGAATATGACGGCTGCAACTGCATACTGTCGCTGCACGCCGGCGCGGGCGGCACCGAGGCCCAGGACTGGACCCAGATGCTGTACCGCATGTATACCCGCTTTGCCGAGCGGATGGGCTTCAGCGTGAAGCTGCTGGACTTGCTGGATGGCGACGAGGCGGGCATCAAGTCCGTCACCTTCGAGGTGTCCGGCGACTACGCCTACGGCTACCTGAAGTCGGAACGCGGCGTGCACCGGCTGGTGCGCATATCCCCCTTTGACGCCAACGCCCGGCGGCATACGTCCTTCGCGTCGCTGGATGTCTCGCCCATCATCGAGGACGACGGCGAGATCGAGATCCGGCCCGAGGACCTGCGCATCGACACCTACCGCGCCTCCGGCGCCGGCGGCCAGCACGTCAACCGCACCGACTCCGCCGTGCGCATCACCCACCTGCCCACCGGGATCGTGGTGCAGTGCCAGAACGAGCGCAGCCAGGTGCAGAACAAGGAGATGTGCTTCATATGGCTGCGGGCGCGCCTGGCCGAGCTGAAGGAGCAGCAGCGCCAGGAGCAGATGGGCGAGATAAAAGGGGAGCTGAAGAAGATCGAATGGGGCAGCCAGATTCGCTCCTATGTGTCCCAGCCCTACACCATGGTCAAGGACCATCGCACCGGCTACGAGATGGGCGACGTCAACGCCGTGATGGACGGCAAGCTGGAGGGGTTTGTGACCTCGTATCTGCAGAAGCTATAATATGATAAACGACAATCGAACCACCATCGGCGCGATCGGCCTGACATTGGGCCTGGTCGCGTTGATGCTGATATTGATATTGACGGCCCTGCACGCCGTGGGCACCGACGACGCGCTGTACTACAAATTGCAGGCGGAGGCGGACATACTGCCGGGGGCGGGGATTGACGAAGACGCGCTGCGAAGCATCGACCGACGCCTGTCAGACTACCTGCGGGGCGACAGCGCCGCGCTGGAGGAGGATCCCCCCTTCAACGATCGGGAGATGGCCCACATGGCGGACTGTCAACGGCTGTTTGCGCTGCTGCGGAAGGTGCGCTCGCGCCTGATCCCCTGGGCGGTGCTGCTGATCGTGGGCGGGGCGTACCTGTTGCAGGACCGCCGCCGCGCCCGCCGGTGCGCGTACTTGGCGCCGCTGATCCTGCTGGTCCCGCTGGGGGCCTTCGGGCTGTGGGCGGCCGTCGACTTCGACGGCGCGTTTACCTTCTTCCACCGGCTGCTGTTCACCAACGACCTGTGGCTGCTGGACCCGCGGACGGACCTGCTGATCCGCATCTGCCCCGAGAGCATGTTCGCGGCCATGGGGCTGCGGATCGCCCTGCTGGGCCTGGGAGGAATGGCGGGCGTGACGGCGCTGGCCGTGCTGCTCACCCATATCTGGCCAAAGACAAACAGGAACGAGGGAAATGTATGGAACGACAATCGAGCTACGCGGCGCGCTGCCGGGCAAAGGCCGAAGACCTTCGACGTCGGGGGGAAGCGCTGATCCTGTCGGTGGAATCCAGCTGTGACGAGACCGCGGTGGCCGTGGTGCGCAATGGGCGCCTACAGCTGGCCAACGCCATCGCCAGCCAGATCGACACTCACGCGCTGTACGGCGGCGTGGTGCCGGAAATCGCCAGTCGGATGCACGTGGAGGCCATCGACCCGCTGCTGGAGGCGGCGCTGGCCGAGGCTCATGTGACGCTGGAGGCCATCGACGCCGTGGGCGTCACCTACGGGCCGGGGCTGGTGGGGGCGCTGCTGACAGGGGTCAGCTGGGCCAAGGCGCTGGCCTACGCCATGGACGTGCCGCTGATCGGCGTTAACCACATCGAGGGCCACGTCTCCGCCAATTACATCGCCCACCCGGACCTGGAGCCGCCCTTCGTGTGTCTGGTGGCCTCCGGC
>JAZTZK010000092.1:0-2299 GCA_045637485.1 Clostridia bacterium | reverse complement strand
GGAGCGGCCATCCCAACCTGCACATCATCGACAACTCCGTCGACTTCCAGGACAAGATGAACCGGGCCATCCGGGAGATCTACCGGATCCTGGGCGAACCGGAGCCGATGGTCGAAAAGCGCAAATACCTGATCGCGATGCCCGACACGGAGCTTCTCCAGGCGAAGTACAACGCCGTGGCGCTGGACATGATGCAGACCTACCTGCTCCCCACGAGCCCCAACGTCGAACGCCGCATCCGCCAGCAGAAAAACGGCGAGGACTACCTGTACTTCTACACCGAGAAGCATGTGATGGCGGACGGCACGAAGTGGGTCACCGAGAAGCCCATCTCTGAAAAGCAGTACCTCCACTACCTGATGGAGTGCGACGAGCAGCTGCACAGCGTGCGCAAGAAGAAGCACCGCTTCATCTACCGGGACTGCAAGTTCGAGCTGGACGTGTACCCCTTCTCCTGCGACAGGGCCGTGCTGTTCATGTACGGCGAGAGCGCCGAGATCCCGCCGGAGATCACCGTGCTGCGGGAGGTCACCGGCGATCCGGCGTACAAGAACCGCCAGCTGGCGCGGGTCCAGGCGCTGTAGGCGACAAGGGCGAAGCGGGCCTGTGACAACCATCTATGAAGGAAGTACCGCAAAATGCGACGGTATTTCCTTCATTTTTGACGCTCGTTCGACTTGTTTATGCCCTTCCTGTCAAACCGAGGTAAATACGTTGACAACGTAAAGGGGAAACGATAAAATGGTATATGAAGAGACATACATTGCCGCACTGAAAGGGTCGTGAATGGAGATGGACGCTCAGAGGCGCATGAGGGGGTCGGGCCGCTCTGACGGCGACTATACCCTGCCCAGGCAACCCAGGCGGGGCGCCAACCTGCGCCACGACTACGGCCTGCGGCTGATCAAGGCGGCCAATGTGCTGCTGGTCACGCTGCCCTTTGCGCTGGTCTGGCTGCTGTACTACGTCCACACGGTGGTCATATTCCCCTCGATCTACCGCGGCGGCGGCATCATACTGATGTTCATCGTGCTGTACGCCTTCTTCGGCCGGGCCTTCGACGCCTTCCTGGTGTCGCTGAAGCGGGTCTCGGAGATGTTCTACGCCCAGGCGCTGAGCATATTCTTCGCCGACGGCTTCATGTACCTGGTGCTGTGGCTGATGAGCGGCGCGTTCCCCAACATATGGCCCGCGCTGGTGGCCTTCGCGGCGCAGCTGGTGCTGGGCGGCCTATGGTGCTGGGCGGCGAACCGCTGGTACTTCGCCCACTACGGCGGCCAGAAGACCGCCGTGGTCTACGACGTTCGGCGCGGCGTGGAGGACCTGTTCGGCCGCTATGGCATGGACCAGAAGTTCGACGTGCAGATGGTCTGCACGGTGGAGGAGTGCCTCGACGGCAACCTGGAGGCGCTGGACGACTTCACCGCCGTGTTCCTGTGCGGCGTGCACAGCCATGAGCGCAACATCATACTCAAGTACTGCGTGGCCAACGGCATCGTGGTCTACATCATTCCCCGGGTGGGCGACGTGATCATGAGCAGCGCCAAGAAGATACCGATGTTCCACCTGCCGATGATGCGGGCGGACCGCTACGCCCCGCCGCCGGAGTTCCAGGTGGCCAAACGGGCGCTGGACATCGGCATCGGCACGCTGCTGCTGCTGATTTTCAGCCCGATACTGCTGGCGGCCGCCGTGGCCGTGAAGCTGGAGGACGGCGGGCCGGTGTTCTACCGCCAGGTCCGGCTGACCCGGGACGGCCAGACATTCAACATGCTGAAGTTCCGCTCGATGGTGGTCTCCGCGGAGCAGGACGGCGTGGCGCGCCTGTCCACCGGCGAGGACGACCCCCGCATCACGAAGGTGGGCCGGGTGCTGCGCGCCCACCGCATCGACGAGCTGCCCCAGCTGTTCAACGTAATTGGCGGCAGCATGAGCCTGGTGGGTCCCCGCCCCGAACGGCCCGAGATCGCCGCCGAATACGAGCGGGAAATGCCCGAATTTGCCCTGCGCCTGCAGTGCAAGGCCGGCCTGACCGGCTACGCCCAGGTCTATGGCAAGTACAACACCACGCCCTATGACAAGCTTCAGATGGACCTGATGTACATGTCCAAGCCCAGCATCGTCGAGGACATCAAGATACTCTTCGCCACCTTCACCATACTCTTCAAGCGGGACAGCACCGAGGGCGTCGCCCCCGGCCACACCAACGCCCAGGAGAGCGACAGGAAGCCCGCGGCGTGAGGATGAAGAAAGGGAAGAACAGGCTGTGACCCCACATCTCTTCGCTGTGACACCCGGC